>JAUWHW010000002.1 GCA_030605665.1 Dehalococcoidia bacterium
TGCCAGTCATCTTGCCCATCTCCACCTGGTTTAATACCATTAACCTTCTCTGTTCTTTTTTGTTCAATGTCACCATCTCCTTCATAGGGTGACATTTTCTCAGAACACTTAGAGGGTGACAAAATCATAGAACACCAACACCTCGCTCTGAATAGCTTGACTAGTTGCCAGAACAAAAACAAAAATGCACTGCTTTCCTCTCTGTCATTGCGAGCGAAGCGAAGCAATCTCATCCCACCTAGTACTAATAGGCTATAGACGGAAGTTATTGACAGCTTTACAATATATCTTATGTTAAGATAATGATACAGATGCTAAGACGAACATTGAGGAAAATAATCAAGGAACAAGAGGGGCAAGCCCTGCCCATAGTCTTGATTCTGCTGGTTATAGGTGGACTTCTCATTGTTCCTACCCTCAACTATGCCTCCACCAGCCTCAAGGGACACCAAGTGGTTGAATCGAATACACTGGAGTTTTACGCCGCTGATTCCGGCATAGAAGACGCCTTACATTGGATAATAAAGGGCAAAGAGACAGGAGGGCTTTGGACTTGGGATAAAGACACGGGATATGGAGAACGAGATACTTACTACATGAATGGCAAGCCTGTAGCCATGAATGGCAAGCCTGTAGCGGTGAATGTAACGTCCATGGGCAGCAGCATTTACAAGATCACCTCCACAGCTACTAGCCCTGATGGACACACCACAGTTTTATCCACTGTTTGGGCAGCGCAGGTCTACGAAGGTGACCTCCCCCCTGGTAGTGTGCCACCTTCTGGAGATCTCTATGTCAACGGTAATATCACACTTGCGGATGAGTTTACACACGAAGAAGGTGATGTCTGTGCCAGTGGTGACATCACACTTGGGGTGAATGCTACGATCGAAGAAGGTAATGTCTTTGCCGGCGGTAATGTCACACTCGAGGATGGAGCTAAAATCGAAACAGGTAATCTCTGCACCACCGGTGAGATGATCCAGGTTAACGGTGAGGCTAGAATCGAAGGCGATATCAAGATCATGGCGGATAATACTGAGATCCTCCTTGTAGAGGGGGCTAAAATCGAATGTAAAAACATCTATGTCATTGGGGATGTCACTATCACGCTTGAGGGTGCGTCTAGAATCGAAAGGATCGAATTTGAGAGTAAATTGCAGGGTGACATCTATGTGATTGGGGATGTCACTATCTCGCTTGCAGACGGGGTTGAAATGCAACATGACGTCTATGCCACCGGGGAAATCCACATCACCGAAGGAAATTTCCCAGAAGGAAAACAGTATCCCGGTAGTGATGAGAGCAGTTATCCTCCACCCCCAGAATGCCCTGAGTGGTCTGGGGGTAGTAGCGCACAAATCTTTACCTACGAAATAACCTAAAGTTAAGCTAAAGAAAGCTTCCCGTTACTCCAGTGTATGAACATAAGGCTACTTGATGCTCTTCCCTCTATTGACCTAAGCCTTTATAATCCAGCAAAACCATTTCAGATTGTTTATTTTTGTCACCCTGAGCCGAAGAGGCAGGCGAAGGGTCTAGAGATTCTTCAGTCGCGGAGTTTACACTGAGCGGAGCCGAAGTGCTCCCTCAGAATGACAAATAAGAGTTGCACGAGGCTAAAGCCTCGCACTACAGTCGTAGTGCGACCCTTCAGGGTGGTGCGGGAGGACATAACAGGGATGGGATTGCTTCGCTTTGCTCGCAATGACAAAGGAGAGCGCACGAGGCTAAAGCCTCGCACTACGGTTATTACACAAACAACATAATATGCTAATATAGAAAATGTAAGATGAGCAAATATAACTTGTGAGGCACGGTATGAGATATAAAGTCAATATTAAGAAAACTGATGAGGGTTATGCCGTTTGGTGTCCTGGACTGCCTGGTTGTTGGTCACAGGGAGAAACAGAAGGAAAGGCGATGGAGAACATAAAAGATGCTATTCAGGCTTACTTGGAAACTATTGAAGAATTAAGCAAAAACAAAGAGTCCCGTTATGTGGAAGTAGGGTAAAATATGCCCAAACTTCCGGGTGTAAATCACCAGCGAGCTATTAATACTTTTGAAAAGCAGGTTTTTGGATTGCACGGCAAGGTAAGCATGTCACGATGACCAATGGGGAGCGTGTTATCACCACTCCAAGAGCAAATCCGATTAATGCTTTCACAATGGCTGGAATTGTGAAAGATGCAGGGCTTAGTATCAAAGACTTCAAGAAGCTCCTATGAGAGCGGAATTCGGGGTAACAAAGGAACAAACTTGGGTTATCACTGCATTTCGTCCTGGAGATGAACCCCCCAGAGAAATACAGGAGCTTTAGGTTGGAAAATTGCTCTTCCCTCTAGTAGCCCAAGCTTATATAATCCAGCAAAGTTTGAGATTGTTTATTCTGTCACCCTCACCTTATTCCTCTCTTGTAAAGAAAAGGAAACTTCACTATGGGAGAGGCTGGGTGAGGGATTCCTCACAGGACCTACCCTGAGCAAGATTCTTTGGTCGCTGGGCTCCCTCAGAATGACAGAAGGCGAAGGGCTCAGGGTCGGAATGATAGAAAGTGAAGGGTTCAGGGTCGCAATGACAAATAAGGATTGCACATTATATAATCTCGACCATAACACTAAATGAGTAAGGAGGAGAAATGAGCCATATTACTATTACCGCTGAATTGATAAAAGAGAGCGAAGGTGGCTATACAGTTTACTGCCCGGAATTGGATATTTACACTCAAGGAGATGATGTAGAAGATGCTATTAGCAACCTTAAGGAGGCCGCTGAACTGCATGTGGAGGAGCTGGGAATTGAGAATGTGAAGTTAAAAGAAATACAGCGGAGGGAGATAGAACTGGCTGTGTAAGATGCCTAAATTGCCAAGGATAACAGGGAGAGAATTGGTGCGAGCATTGCAGAAGGAAGGTTTTGGAATTACACGTCAAAAGGGAAGTCATGTGCAGATGGCAAAATATATTGATGGCGAAAAGTTAACCTTCCCTGTTCCTATCCATGCTGGCAAGATTATTAAACAAGGGACTTTAAAGGGGATACTGAGAAAGGCAAATATGTCTGTAGAGAGGTTACAGGACTCACTTAAATGAGGCGGTGGAGGAAAATAAGAGTTTTTATCCAGCAAGCAATTGACCAAAAGCACACCGATTACTGTTCCCTTCACGTCGAACTAAACTTATGTAGCCCACCAGGCCCTATCCTTACAACCCAGTACTTGAGGGGAAAGGATGGTAGCTATCTAGTAATGTATAAGAGGCTTTATCCCACTAGCTATTAGCCTTTATTTCATCTAACAACCAGGAGCACCAATTTTCTATCCCCGCGCCCGTCTTGCAGGAAACCTGGAAGATTCTTACTTCAGGGTTTAATCCCTGGAGAGCTTTTTGAAAGGAAGCCATATCAAAATCAACATAGGGCAGAAAGTCAATCTTGTTTATCACCACTGCGTCGGCATCAGCGAATATCATGGGGTACTTAATAGGTTTGTCATCGCCTTCAGGCAGACTAGAAATCACCACCCTTTTATGTTCTCCCAGAACAAATTCAGAGGGGCAGATAAGATTGCCTACGTTCTCAATGAGAAGCAAATCTATATCTTCTAGTGGCAAGCTCTGGAGGGCGGGGCTAATCATATTAGCAATTAAAGTGCAATTCTCTGACATATTCCTTGTGGTTATCTGAACAATCGCTGCTGCTTCATCTTTTACCTTTTCAGCATCAAGGGTTGAAGCCACATCACCTTCAATAACTCCTATCCTTAACTTGTCCTTCAACCTAGCTATGGTCTGTAAAACAAGGCTTGTCTTGCCGGCACCTGGAGATGACATAATATTAATGGCGAAAACCTTATGCTTATCTAAAAGGCGCTGATTTTGAGATGCTATAGACTCATTGGCCTCCAGGATATTTTGAATTATTTCTATCTTTTTCATTCAACCTCCATACTTTCTATATATAGTTCTCGGCCTCCAGTTATCTCCAGGCTTTGGTTTTGGCATTTAGGGCAGTTCCACAGAGTGTCTTGAGGGCGAAAAGTGGCGCAGCAATTTCGGCAGCGAAGTTGGGCCGGGGCTAATTCAAAATTAAGAACGGCTCCTTCAACAATACTATCCTTGCTGAGGAAATCAAAATAAAATTCAATACAGTCAGGCACAAAACCTGATAATTCGCCAATAACTAAGTTAATTTTAACAATCTTACTAGCTTGCGCTTCCTTGGCTTTATCTAAAGCGATGTTGACAATACTTTCGGTTATCCCTAATTCATGCATTTTATATAAATCGAGGAATGATGTAGCATTATAGTGTGTTTTCCTTTCCAGCTTGTCGACCTCATTTAAGGCTTAAAACAGCAGTTTTTACCTCAGTGAAACTCGCTAGCGTGTTCTGCTCACACGCCTCTATGCACTTATGGCAAAGGGTGCATTTCTCAATATCAAACTCAGGTACAGCTCTCTCTTTGTTCCATACTATCGCCTCGTCTTCACAACTCTTAAAGCACTTCCGGCAGTGTGTACAGCCAGCATCACACTTCTCCCTACCGGGAATATCCCTTAATGGTGCGTAATTACAGAGAAAGGCAATCTTTGTCCTCGCCGGAACCAGCTCAATGAGGTTCTGTGGGCACTCAGCTAGGCAAAGGCCGCATCCAGTACACTTCTCTGGGTCTACCACCACTACTGTTTTCTCCTTATCTATGAATATCGCATTCTGGGGGCATACCTCCAAGCAGTCTCCAAGACCCAGGCAGGCGTATGGGCACTTCTTATACCCGCTGAGAAGCTGGGCTGCCCCTTTACATGTCCCAACTCCAGAGTAATTGTATACAACCTCCGAGTTCCCATTACAGTGGATGAGAGCCTTTCTGTTCATCTGTGATGCATCTAGGGTCACTCCGAGAGCCTTCTCTAGGCGCTCCACTCCCTCACTGTCCTGTAACGCAATGGTACACGGGGTCTTAAGTATTAGGTCGGCGTTCTTTGTCAGCGCCTGGGCATAGCCAAAGCAGCCTGGATAGCCACAGGCACCGCAGTTTATCCCTGGCAGGATACCGGCAATCTCCTCTGTTTTCTCGATGCCTTTCACCTTGTGTGGCACCAATTTGTTTACGAAGTATATTAATACCCCGAAAACAAGTGCTATTCCGGTGAGTATAATCACAATAAGCAAACTATATCATCCCTCCAAACCCAAAAAATGTAAGGCCGAGGAGCATTCCTACTAACATTGCTATGGGTAACCCCCTCATCGAGCGAGGAGTGTCAGCAATTTCTAACTTTTCCCGTATGCCAGACATGATGATTAAAACGAGGAGAAAACCTACGCCTCCGCCTAAGGAAGCCACCATGCTCTCAATGAGTGAATAGCTTTCCTTGGCGTTTATTAGTGTAATACCAAGCACCGCACAGTTAGTGGTAATAAGCGGTAGATATATTCCCAGCGCATTATATAGCGTAAGGTTTGTCCTCTTTATGAATAGCTCTATCATCTGTACCAGCGAGGCTATTACCAGTATATACATGATGATATTCATATACTCAACGCCGAATGGAATAAGAATGTAATTGTTGATAATCCAGGTAGCAACCGAGGCAATAAGCATTACCAGCGTAACGGCGAATCCCATACTAATGGCGTTACCCAGCTTCTTTGATACGCCGAAGAAGGGACAAAGCCCCAGGAATCTTGCCAAGATGAAGTTGTTGATAATAGCCATGCTGAGGAATATTGCTATGAGTTCACTCACCCTTCATCACCCCCATCTTTCTGAATAGCGCCAGCAGAAGCGCCATAACCAAGAATGCCCCCGGGGGGAGTATAAATAGGGTCATAGGATTATCCCCTAGGACGGGCAAGGTGAAGAGTTTGAAGCCGAAGATTGACACGCTGCCTGTTCCCAGCGTCTCTCTGAGAAACGAGATAATAAATAGTGCTAAGAAGAAGCCGATGCTGACTCCCAGCGCATCAGCAATGGAAGAGGTTATTGGGTTCTTGGAGGCAAAAGCCTCTGCCCTCCCAAGTATTATACAGTTCACCACAATTAGTGGGAGGTATATTCCCAGTGATTCATATAGGGCTGGCACAAAGCCTTGAAATACCAGATTCACCACGGTAACAAATGTGGCGATTATGACGATAAATATGGGAATCCTCACTATGTTCGGGACAAACTTCCTTATGGTGGATATTATTATGTTTGACCCCAGAAGAACAAAGGCAACACCCACACTCATACCTAGTGCATTGTCCACCGATGTGCTCACCGCTAGCGCCGGGCAAAACCCAAGGGCAAGGACAAAAAGTGGATTAGAGATAATTATTCCTTTAGCAAACTCCTTCCAGAATTTACCCATCTTTATTTCTGCTCCTTCAGAGACTTAACCTTTTCCATCGCTGTGGCTCTAACCGCATCAACAACTGCTCCGGAACTTATCGTGGCGCCTGTTATCCCATCTATCTTGCCACCATCCTTCGTCAGAGCAACATCATCAACATTTAATCCAGCAAAATTGCTGGCGAAAGAACTCTCATCTATTCGGCTGCCCAGTCCCGGGGTCTCGCTCTGTGAAATTATGGTAATCCCCTTTATGGTTGTCTCATCCTCAAGCCCAACCAGAATATCAATGTCCCCCCCATATCCCTTACCTACCGCTAGAAAGGCATAGCCAGCCCCGGCTCCGTCAGCATATATAGTATATATATCATCTTCAAAGGTATATTCACTCATACTCGGAAACATTTCTTTGAGCATGCTCTGTATCTGCTGCTCCTTCTGCTCTTCAATTTTATCCTTGGTAATGCTATCCGTCCAGGTAACCAAAGCAACTGATACGAAAACCACTATTGTAATGAAGATTATTGGGGAAACTCCCTTCAGCATGTTAACCTTCACTTTTTACCTTCTTCACAAGACCATATGGCTTCACCTTGACATATCTATCAATAAGTGGTGTGATGGCATTCATGAAAAGAATTGAATAACAAACCCCCTCTGGCAGGCCACCAAAGCGCCTTATAACTACCGTTAATATGCCGGCACCGATGCCAAATATTATCTTCCCTCTGGCCGTGATAGGAGAAGTTACATAGTCTGTGGCCATAAAGAAAGCCCCCAGCATAAGACCACCGGCGAGGATATGAAATATGACATCTTGCCCAAGAGCTAAGGTAAGGAGGGCCACAGTTCCTATGTAAGCTACGGGAATCCTCCAGCTTATGATGCTGAAGGCTAGAAGTAAAATCCCGCCAACTAGTATAAGCAGGGCTGATGTCTCTCCTATCGAACCACCGGTGTTACCTAGGAATAAATCCCTGTATAGAGCGAGGTTATCGCCTTCCCAGATAAAACTACTACTCAGAGGGGTAGCTGTGGTTATGGCATCAGCACCGAAACCCGTCGGCGACACCCATGTCGTCATTTTCACTGAGAAGCAGGCTGTCATAAAGGCCCTGCCACCCAGCGCTGGATTAAATATATTGTGTCCCAGACCACCGAAGGCCTCCTTGACAATGGCGATAGAAAATACAGAACCTACCGCTACCATCCACAAGGGTATAGTTGGCGGAAGGATTAATGCCAGGAGAAGCCCAGTGACGATAGCACTCCCATCCATGACGAATACTTTTTTCCTTAATTTCTTGACGGCATATTCTGTTATCACTGCCGCGGCAATGCTTACCGCTATTACCGATAGGGCGTGGTAACCGAAGAAATACACCCCAGCCGCTGTGGGAAACATGAGTGCAAGCACCACGATATACATTATCTTGCTCACGGATTGCCCTCTCCAGAGATGTGGACCCGGTGAGGCTAGAAACTTCCTCTCTGGTATCACTTGTTTGCCGCCCTCCTAATGAGTTCGCTCTTGGCTATCTTTATGTACTGCACTATCGGTATGTTTGCTGGACAAGTATAGGCGCAGGCTCCGCATTCAAAACAGCCATCGATGTAAGCTTCTTTGCAGTCATCGTATCGGCTGGCCTTCGCATATTTAGCAAGTATGGTGGGCATGAGATGCATTGGACAAACCTCCAGACATCTGCCACAGCTTATGCAGTCCTGCTCTCTTATTGGGGAGCTTTCCTTCACCAACACGCAGTTCGTTCCCTTAGTTACCGGAAAATCAAGGTCAGGCTGGGAGATGCCCATCATAGGTCCACCGAGGATGACCTCACTGGCTTTTCCATCTATCCCACCGCAGTACTCTATCAGACTCCTTAGCGGGGTGCCCAACCTCACTAAAAGATTTTTCGGATTCTTAACAGCACCGGTCACCGTTACAACTCTCTCAACGAAGGGTTTACCTTCAAAGATGGCATCGTGAATTGCCTTGGCGGTACTCACATTGTGAACGACCACGCCAACATCCAGAGGCAGCCCACCGATGGGGACTTCCCTGTTTAGTATAGTACCGATAAGAGTTTTTTCGGCGCCCATCGGGTATTTCGATTTTAAAGGAATTATTTTGAAATTCTCTTTGAATCCCATAGCCACTATCAGCTCTTCCAGGTGGTCTATAGCATCGTCCTTGTTATCCTCTATGGCGATATAGGTAGTATCAGGGGAGAGCACCTTCCTTATGATATTCAACCCGGAGAGCACCTTCTCCCCGTATTCGAGCATTACCTTGTGGTCTGAGGTCATATACGGCTCGCATTCGCAGCCGTTTAGAATGACAGTATCTATCTTCTTACCCTTAGGCGGCGACAGCTTAACATGAGTGGGAAAGGCAGCTCCTCCAAGCCCCACCAAACCTGCTCCTCTTACCCTGTCTAAAATCTCCTTCACGGAAAGCGCCTCAGGGTCCTTGGGAGCTTCAAATTCCACCCATTTATCCGCCCCATCAGAGGTCACAACCAAAGCCTCTACCATCTGCCCGGTGGGAGGATTTACCACCATGGTAATACCAGATATTTCACCGGATACTGTGGCATGAACTGGGGCGTTGACATACTTTTCTGAATCCCCTATCTTCTGACCGGTCAGTACTTTGTCCCCCCTCTTGACCAACGGCTTACACGGCGCCCCTATATTCTGATGCAGAGGGATGATTACCTTTTCCGGTAGGGGGGCAGGCTCAATTGGGCTTCCGGCGGTAAGCTTGCTCTCGGGCAGCTTCACCCCGTATGGCGTGCCCTTCTTTTTAAGCCTGATACCCATTAAGCCTGATACCCATCTTTTTCATCTCACTGCCTTTGGCTCAAATACCTAGATAATCCCGAAGAGCGCTGTATTATTCTGTCGGCATCTACTATGAAACACTCCACATCGTCAAGCGATTCAACCAGCCTCATGCCATCTTCAGGACCCATCACAAAAACCCCGGTTGCCAGGGCATCAGCCTGCGTGCAGCTTTGGGCTATTATGGTGACGCTGATGCACTCTGTCGCTGAATAACCCGTCTTAGGATTGATTATATGATGGGCTTCCTTTTCCGGGTCAAAGTATCGCTCGTAGTTCCCCGATGTGGCCACTGCTTTATCCAAAAAGCTAAAGGTGGCCAGGCACTGGCTAGTGTCATCTGGGTTCACAAGGGCAATGCTCCAGAGCTCTGCCTTTGGCTTGGAGCCTATCGTGCCTATATCCCCGCCCGCATCCACCAGAGCGTATTTGATGCCCATACCCCTAATGACTTCTAACGCCTCATCCACCGCATAGCCCTTGGCGATTCCACCGAGGGTGATTCTCATCCCCTCTGCCTTGAAGTATATCCTGTTACCCTCGATACCTATCTTATCCGAACCGACCAGCCCCAGCGTCTCGTTTATCTTGCTTTGCTGAACTTCCTCACTCTCCTTCCAGAGATCACCCGCCCACAGGTCTAATAGTGGTTGAACGGTTATATCAAAACTCCCCTCCGTCAATTCGTTGTAATCTAGGGACATACCTATCAGCTTCAAAAGTTCATCAGATGGGGTATCCAGATGCCAGTCTCGATTGAGTTTGAACGCCTCACTTTCTTCATCAAATATTGAGGCTATTTTCTCTATTTCTTCCATCCTGGCAAATGCCGCACTTATGGCCTCTTCCGCAGTCTTTTCATCTGAGTAAACAACAACCGTGACATAGGTATCCATTAGAGAGCGAGACTCTTCGAACTTCCCAACCTCTGGAAGTTCTCCTGCACAGGCAATCGTCCTAAGCGCCACGCTAAGGAGTATTAAAAATCCTGCTATAACCTTATAAGGCTTCTTCATAACCCGGGTTTATCCTTCCCGTTATTATCCGGTAGGCAACATCAATATTTGCTTTTGCCATTGCCCAAAAGAATGGCCCTACAACATAGGCAATGAATAGAAGCTATCTCTTTGGGTTTAGCATGCGAGGGCTTCTTTTAATAAGGCTGTTTTTTACTACTACTCCTACTATTACAGCAAGGATAGCCCCGATAATTAACTCCTCTTTACTCCACAGAAACAAGTAGCCCGAAGCTGTGGTTAAAAGCAGATAGAGCGAGAAAGCACAAACTGTAGTTATTAAAAATGCGCTCATTTAAGGAAATCGCCCAAAGGCGAATAGTATATCACTTTCAACATGACATAGGTCAATAGCTAAATTTTGAGAGAAAGTTATCACCCAAGAAAGTAGACCTGCGTAATTTACTTCCCATCAGGTATCATTCTTCTTTTCCCTCTATGAGAGCCATGACTAAAGTTCCAGGCCCTACATATGTAGATGTGGCACAACCAAGCCTTGTGATAAGGATATGCTCCTTAGAAATTAATGGCTCCAAGTGCTCAGCAAGCATCTCTGCCTCATCAGGCATTGTGGAATAGGCAATTGCTATCTCTTTTACACCAGAAAATCTTGATGCCCATCGTTTTAATCGATTCAAGGCCATTGCTCGACCAATAACCAATACCGAAGAGCGTATTTTGCCACCATCGTAAACTTCGCCTAGGAGTTTAATACCTAATGCCATGCTTACTTTCCCTAAGAGGATCAATTTTCTTGTTAGTCGAAAGCGCTTTCCTTTGAGCACATAAGCAAAGTTATCAACTTTCCCAAACATGTGAATTTGTGGGATGTTTTGATGCACTGTGTTAACAATCTGGCCTAAGTTCTTACCTTTTTTGGCTGCTCTAGCAGCAGCTATAACTGTAAGCCCTAAACCTACGGAGACTGCGTTCGAATCTATTACCTCTATACGACACTTATCTCCTAAGTAACTCTTGGCTAAGCTTGCCACACCACATGTGCCACTATACCTGGCAGACAGATGAATAGAGATAATCTGATCAGTTTCAGCGGTTAGGTTGTTATACACTGTGACAAAATCGCCCGGTGATGGCACAGAGGTTTTGGGAATCTCCCCACCATGGGTTAGCTCGTGATACACCCTATCAGCATCAAGATCCACGCCATCGTGATAAGTTTCTGCACCAATTTGGATATACAGCGGCACTACGGTAATGGAGAGCTGGCGAACTATCTCAAGTGGAATATCACAAGTGCTATCAGTTATTACTTTAACCATTATTGCTAATTCTCCCAGTTCAAAGTAAAAGCTGCTCGCTTTTTCCCATTATATCATCAAAGAAGTTGTAGCCACCCCAGGTAACCAGAAACTTACTGAGCTATTGATGACACTACTGTAAATGGCTTAGAATGTGTTTCAATTCAACCATTCATCTTTGGACATACTGCACGGAACTAACATGGAAGGGAAAGCCGTTACCAAGAGGAAGCTATATAGCCTCTTGGCTGAACTTAAAACCAGCCCTGGAGATTATGTAACTCTGTATATGAAACCTGCTTCCTTTCCCCATTATATAAATGAACTACCCCTGGAACCTGAATACCATATATGTATGGATGAAATCAAACAGTTGGTTAACACTAAAGCCGTTATTCAGGGAGCTAAAAAATATAAAACGGGAGCTGCTATATTTTGGCAGGAAAATGGAAATAAGCATATAGTGCTGCCGCCATTTCCCATTAGTGAAAATAAGGTTTCATTTGGTGAGATTGATCCCTCTCTCTTATATAAAATACTGGACAAGGAATATGCCATAGGAGTTGTGCTAGTAGCTTGGGGTTCTTACGCTATAGGAATTTTTCATGGTGATAACCTGGTAGAATCAAAAACTGGCACAGGGTATATCCATAAGAAACACAAGAAGGGAGGCAGAAGTCAAAAGAGATTTGCCAGAAGGACTGAGGAGCAGAAAAAAGATTTCCTAAGAAAAGTTAGCAATAGAATTGAGGAAAGATTTAAAAGTCACACCCTGGATTGTATCTTCTTTGGGGGGAACAGGTTAATTAGCAAACCGCTGTTAAAAGAGTGTAAATATCTTGAGTCGCAGAGTGACAAAATCTCTGCAAGAATTTTGAATGCGAAGTATGCTGAAAAAGAAGCCTTAGAGCATAGCTTAGAGGAAATATCAAAATCGCTAATTTTTACCTTCTAAAAATATGCAACAATATGTAAAGGCATACAGGCCCCTAATTCCTTAGAGACCAAACTCCCCCGCTTCTTTTCAATTAACCTCTGGATTTCAGGTGCCCAAAGGAAGTTAAATTTGGTAGCCTGACTCCCTCCAGATACTTAGCAAGTGGCTGCAAATATCTAGACTTTACCTATTCTAAATACTTTCGTCCCACAACTAGGGCAGAAACCCTGTGTTGCTGGCCTGCCGTTTTTGAGGGTAATCTGTCTTGGGTTTCTTATTTCTACCTTCTTCCTGCATTTCATACAATAAGCTGTTGCCATGACATCCTCCTTTTTTAGATTTCTAATTCAATATTGTTACTATAATACTGAAGTCTTGTCAATACCCCCAGGGCCCTATTATGAATTTTGTGGAAAAGTGGCAAGGTGGTAAGAACCCCATGGCGAAGAAAATAAATGGAAGGAGGTCTTACCACCAATGGCTAAAAGTCGGGGAAACGGCAGCAAAATTCTACTAGACTTAAAGATTGCAGAGTAGAGGAGGCCAAGGAGGATAAAGAGAGGGCAGTAGTAAAGGCGATGGTTGAGGTAAAGGATATGGAGTGTCCTTATTGTGGTTTGGTAAGGTTATACTGGCATAGTGTGTGCAGGCAAAGGGAGATACTCCATAGCTGGAGCAATGGCAGGAGAGTTTACTTGGAGCTTCACCATCACCGCTGGTGATGCTGCGATTGTGGACGCACCTTCACGAAGGTAATGAATTAGTACGGCCCCATTCCAGGCTCACCAGACAGGCAGAGCAAGAGGCATTATGGCAGCTCAAGGATAGAAGCTCAGTGAGGAGAAAAGGGAGAGGGTAGACAAACTTCTGGATAAGTAGCCCAGTCTTAAGGGGTTCTACTGGGCTAAGGAGAGGATAAGGGATCTCTAGCAGCAGGAAAGTAAAGAAGAAGCCACCAGGATCCTAGATAACAACATCTTCAATCTTAAATTGAGTGATGATGGGGAGCTTATAAGGTGGGGCAATACTCTAAAGCACTGGCGGGAGCCCATCCTAAACCACTTTGATAATGGCACCACTAATGGTTTTACCGAAGGCTGTAATACAAAGATCAAAATACTAAAGCGGGTTTCTTACGGCTTAAGTAGCCATGGAGGTTTATTGGAGGAAAATGCTCCTGGGTTTTATACCATCCCGTAGCTGTTTCCACACAATTTGACAAAGAGCCCTTCCGGGCTTGACAAATTTTTCGAGGGTGTGTTATACTAAAAATGTTCCGAGTAATCAAGCTGGAGCTTGGTGAACGGGGCCAAACACTGAAGAAGCGGAAACTGAAAAGCGTGAGGAATTAAAAAGCCAAGCGCAAGGTAGGTGGAAGTTGAAAGGTGGGCGGTAACGGGAACAAGCTGGAAGTGAGGTTGCTCGGAACATTCTTTATTTTCACCTGCAAAGCTCTTGCTACTCCTATAATTTCTCCTTGTTAAATATTAGAGGGTAAAAAAGTAGTTATTGTGTCTCGCTCTCTTTAATTAACTCAGGATGCAGAATGCCAATAAAAGGCAGATTACGATATTTTCCCATGTAATCCAAACCATAGCCGACTATAAACTCGTCGGGAATCTCAAAGCCTATATAATCGAGAGGGATATTTACCAATCGGCGTGCTCTCTTGTCAAGTAACGTGCAGACACGAAGGCTAGCTGGGTTTTGAGCTGAAAGGTGGCCGAGAACATAATTTAGTGTCATGCCAGTATCTACAATATCCTCGACCATCAATACATGGTGCCCGGTTATGCTGCTATCAAGGTCTTTCGTTATTTTGACCACTTGGCCATCATCGCCACCGTAGTATGAGATAGCCATAAAATCGATCGTGACTGGTAGGGAAAGATGCTGCATCAAGTCGGCCATAAAGCAGACAACGCCCTTTAAAATACCAATCAAGACTAGACACTGGCCGGTGTAATCATGAGAGATGTGCCTAGCCAAAGTTCTTACTCTCCGCTGGATTTGGCTATGGGTATAGAGGACTCGGCTAATTCCCTCTATTTTGGCTTTGCCTTGGGGACCATAACCATACTTAGCCAGCAGTTTAAAAAAGTCATTCTTGGTAAGAAGCTTAATATTGACTTCAGGATAGAGTTCCTTGAGCTGACGTAGTTTGCGATTCTTTTCCGTTATCAGGTTTTGCTTCAGTGTAGTGAGCTCAACATAAAGGTTTAGCTCAGGTAAATAGAAGTCAGGGGTGAACATCTCAGCTATCTCACCACCTTTCCAGCGAAGAGGGAAGGAGCGAGGTTCATAAAGCCATTCAATGCAGTAGAAATCCAAAAGTTTGGCAAACTCTTCTTCGCTAGGGTGAGCAAATTCCGTTGGTCTCAGCGATGTGGTGGGCGATTGAGGCGCTTGAGCTAACTTTGCTTGCTTCTCACTTGCCTTGTATCCTCTAGCTAACAATTGGTGAAGCTCTGCTCTGTTCAAGAGAACAGAGTTTATATTGGCAACGCTGTCAATGAAGTCTTTATCAGCCTCTGAAAATTGGCGAGGTTCACGTGTATACACTCTGATTTCACCAATTGTTTCTCCTTTCTCAAGTATAGGAACTCCAATTATAGAACATACTCTTTGCTCTTTTGCTATTTGAGGGTGTTGAATCCGCTCATCTTTAGTAGCATCGGGAACAGCTACCACTTTGCCATCAAGGATTTCGGGGAGGCTCTTATGAGCATCAAGCGGGCCTTTTCTGAGATAGAGGTCGCTTAGACCATGGGCACCTACAGTGATTAAATATTCCTTTCTCGGGTCAAGGAGCGAAATACGGCAGCCATTTGCTTGCATCGCCTTGGTAGTACTTTTAGCGATAGAATTAAAGGTCTTTCTTAAACCAAAAGTCGAGTTGGCGACTCTAGCTATCTGTTTTAGAGCTAAATAATAACTACCCTTGGAGCTACTCATTTCTTATTGTCTATTCACATTTGGTGAAACCACAGTTAAGGCAGATATTACAACCTTCCTGATAAATTAAAGGACTACCACACTCAGGACATTGCCCTGCCCAGCTTTTGACTACTTCAGATACTTTAGAGTTGCTACTATCCTCATTATTGGCATATTTCTGCAACACAGTGGCAATAGCATCGGCACAGGACATAACAGCGCGCCCTTGCTCCCAAGCAATGGAGGGACAGCGGATGCCGCGCAAATGTCCGGCAACAGAATTCACATCCACCCCAGACCTCAGGGCTAAAGAGATAAGGCGGCTAATAGCCTCGAGCTGTGCCGCTGCACAGCCCCCGGCTTTCCCTAGAGTGGAGAAAACTTCAGCTATGCCCTGCTCATCGAAATTTACCGTTATATAGATATAACCACACCCAGTGCTTACCCTTTCAGTTATGCCCCTAGTAACTTTAGGTCTCTTCCGGGGAACTAGCTTACCTTCAGTTTTCCCCCTCTTTTTACCTACGGTAAGAACCTGGCCTTCTCGACTTCTGTCTCGATAAATAGTTATTCCTTTTAAGCCTTCATGATAAGCCAGCGTATATACTTTGGTTACATCTTCAGGCGTTGCTTCATAGGGAAAATTAACCGTCTTGGAGACAGCACTATCAGTGAACTTCTGAAAGGCTGCTTGCATCCTAACATGCCATTCTGGGGATATATCATGCGCACAGACAAAGAGCCTCTTTATCTCCTCAGGTATGCCCGGTATATCATGTAGCTTTTTCCCTTCGGCTAGCTCCCTCATCAATTCTGGGGAATAAAACTCACCCTTTCTAGCTGCCTGCTCAAAGTAAGGGTTTGCTTCTATGAATTCCTCACCCTCAAGGATATGGCGCATATAGCTCAAGGCAAAGATTGGCTCAATACCACTGGAGCAATTGGCGATTATGCTCAAGCTGCCAGTAGGGGCAATGGTACTTCGAGAGGCATTTCGAAAACGAGGGCCATCAGGCATATCATAGATGCTTCCTTTAAAGGCGGGGAAAACACCCCTCTCCTCAGCTAGCTCTACTGAAGCTTTATTTGCTTCCTCGGATATGAAATGCGTAACCTCTTCAGCTACGCTGGTAGCTTGTTCGCTGTCATAAGGAATGCCAAGCTGGATCAGCATATCAGCAAAGCCCATCAGCCCCAAACCTATTTTTCTGGTAGCTTTTGTCCTTTGAGCTATTTCAGGCAAGGGATATCGATTAACATCGATAACATTATCGAGGAAGCGAACAGCTAGCTTAACCACCTGTGAGAGCTTAGCATAGTCAATTTGGGGTTGGTTATCCTGGCAGAGCACCATTTTGGATAGATTTACAGAGCCTAAGTTACAAGATTCGAAGGGAAGTAAAGGTTGTTCACCACACGGGTTAGTGCTTTCTATCTTGCCCAAGTTAGGTGTGGGATTATGCCTGTTTATTTCGTCCATAAATACGATGCCCGGATCACCGGTGCGCCAAGCCATATTAACTATTTTATCGAATACCTCCTTGGCATTAAGCTTAGCGGTTACCTCTCCTGTTCGTGGGTTTACCAAGTTGTAGTCAGCACCTTTCTCCACCGCTTCCATAAAACTATCCATTACAGCTACCGAGAGGTTAAAATTGGTTAGAGCTTCAGGATCCTCTTTAGCTGCAATGAACTCTAAAATATCGGGGTGATCAATAGCTAGTATCGCCATATTAGCCCCACGACGCATACCACCTTGCTTTATCACATCGGTAGCAGTATCAAAAACTCGCATAAAAGAGACAGGACCGCTGGCGATACCACCTGTGGAGCCAACTCTATCCTTTTCTGGTCTGAGTCGGGAAAAGGAAAAGCCAGTGCCACCACCACTTTTATGAATTAAAGCAGTATATCTCACAGCATTAAAAATGGATTCCATAGAATCATCAATGGGTATAACAAAACAGGCTGATAGCTGCCCTAATTCGCTGCCGGCATTCATCAGTGTGGGGGAATTAGGTAGAAATTCTAAATTTGCCATTAACTGATAAAATGCCTCTTCCATAGAGGAGACATCAGCTTCTGTGTCGTAAAGGAGTTCAGCTGAGGCAATGTGCCTGGCTACGCGGCAAAACAGCTCCTGCGGAGTCTCAATAACTTCCCCTTCCTCGTTCTTTTTCAAATATCTTTTTTCCAGAACTCTCAAAGAATTCTCGCTAAGTTCAATTCCAGAAATGACTTGGATACTTGCTTGAGGAGAAAACTCGTCTGCAGTTAGAACTTCACTGACTATTGCCTGGAGTTGGGAAGAGGATATGGGATACTTACGGCGTGGTGAAACAAATTCCTCCATACCTGGCAAGGGTCGAATTGCTTCTAAACGTTGCATTACTTGTCCTGTAAAGCTTTCCAGCATGTTTCTATCAGTTATGCCCATAGATTCAGCAGCAGCAAAAACAGCTCGAGCTACTTTATCTTGATCAACAGGCTTGACCTGGCTGGTTTCTCTGCGGGATTTAGCCATTTCTTACCTCTTTCGGCCAATTAAGGAATTCACCGCCTCGGAAGGCAACAGCGGTAGTTGATTTGCTGGCGGCGTCAGGGTTTCCCCTTCCGCTAGGCTATCCACCACCTGTTTTAAAGCACCAATATCAGTAAATTCACGGTAAACGCTAGCAAAGCGAATATAAGCGATATGGTCAAGCTTCTCCAACTCTCGCATAGCCAGGTCGCCAATAATGGAGCTAGAAATTTCGGCCTGGCCTAAGTGATAAAGCTCAGCTTCAATGTTGTCTATGAGCTTATCGATAGCTCCTGTGGGTAGAGGGCGTTTCTCACAAGCTTTGCGGATTCCACAGGAGAGTTTATCTCGGCTGAATTCCTCGCGCCGGCCATCCTTCTTAACCACAAGGATATTCTGAGACTGTGCGCGCTCGTAGGTAGTGAAGCGAGCTCCACAGGCAAGACACTTCCTCCGTCGTCTCACCCCCTCATCCACAGACCGAGAATCTAGCACCCTCGATTCCGATCCACTACAGTAAGGGCACTTCATAAATTCCTCCAAGAATTGTGTTATAAAGAAATTTTACTACTATATGTAGTAAAAAGCAAGTAAAGGAAAGGCGGTGTTTTGTAATTTCACCGCCTTTCCTTTAATGAGGCTTAAGGTCTACTGCCAAGAAATTTTAGATGGCTGAGGGGTGAGCTCTGTTTTACCCTTAACAGCGCTTACTAATTGGGAGGAAGGGTAGCGCTGAGTACGGCGCAAGAAAGAGGGGACATCAAGGGTTTCACCGCTTTTTATTAAACGGCGAAGTTCCTCCAAATTAGGTGCCCCCTTGCCATACTGACTACTGAAGCCGGTGGCGATAACGGTAATCTTAACTTCGCTGTCCAGCTTAGGATCAAAGACCACCCCAAATATGATGTTAGCTCTGGGGGCAACTGCCTGGCTAATGACTTGAGCTGCCTCATTACATTCGAAGAGAGTAAGGCTAGGGCCGCCAGCGATATTGAACAGCACTCCTTTAGCTCCGCTTATGGAAACATCGAGCAACGGGCTAGCCAGGGCAGCCTTAGCAGCTTCAGCAGCTCGATTCTGCCCACTGCCTTTCCCTACAGACATCCATGCTGGGCCAGCATCTTTCATCACCGATTTAATATCAGCAAAATCGAGATTAATTAACCCAGGAACGGTGACAACCTCAGAGATGGCCTGCACTCCGTGAAAAAGGGCGTCGTCAGCCAATTTAAAAGCGCTATCAACAGTGGTTTTGGCATCACAGAGCTGCAGGAGGCGGTCGTTAGGTATAATAATTAGCGTATCCACCTTGTTAGCTAGCTTAAGTATGCCTTCTTCAGCTACTTCAGTTCGGTGTCCCCCTTCGAAAGCGAAGGGTTTGGTCACTACACCGATGGTGAGAGCGCCAGATTCCTTAGCCGTTTGAGCCACAACGGGGATACCGCCAGTGCCTGTGCCACCACCCAGGCCACAACTGATAAACACCATATCAGCCCCCTCGATGACCTCCTCGATTATCTGGCGACTTTCCTCAGTTGCCTTGAATCCTAGCTCAGGGTCACCGCCTACGCCTAGGCCTTTGGTCGACTTCTCCCCCAGTTGAATGCGAGTAGGCGCCTCGGCCAATGCCAGAGCTTGAGCATCGGTATTCGCAACTATGAAATCAACACCTCTAATGCCTTCGCGAACCATGCGGCTGATAGCATTACAACCACCTCCACCAATGCCTATTGCCTTAATTTTTGCTGGTGTTGGAGCAACTATCGTTTTTGCCATTTGAACCTCCTTTCTAAGAAATATTAAAGTTTTGTCATCTTTTAACCACGAAATAGCTTCCTAAATAAACTAATAAAACTGCTCAAAATGCCGCCTCTTCTTAGTTGCCATGCTGACCTCTCCCTGTTTCTCGCCTGCCATAGAATCAAGCCGATAGTAGTAGCATAAGCTGAGTCATGAAGAACATCAGTGATGCCATAAATGCCTGAATCTGAGGGCTGACCTTTGCGTACTGGAAATCGCAGCACTGACTTCCCTAGCTCATCAAGTCCAGTTAAGTTAGCTGTGCCACCTGTAAGCACTAAGCCACAGGGAGCCAAAGTTTGATAATCAGTAGTGGGCATTTCCAGAAGTATGAGTTCAAACAGTTCCTCCATTCGAGAGCGGATGATGTCACACAGGTCACGATAGGAAGCGCTATGACCGTTCTCTATGCCCACCTCGGGTGTCTTGTTGGCATCTAGCCCTGGTGTTACATTTCCATATCTTTTTTTCATTTTTTCCGCTATGTTGAAGGGCAAACCTAAACCGATAGCGATATCACTGGTCACTTGGTAGCCAGCTACCGGGATAATCGAAGCATGGTAGATACTACCATCTCTGAATACCGCTATATCTGTAGTACCACCACCAATGTCAGCCATAATAACACCACTATCTCTCTCCTGCCGGGTTAATACTGCCTCGCCGGCAGCCAGGGGCTCCAGAATTAAATCTTCAACCTCGACACCTGTGCTGCGGACACACTTAACCAGATTCTGCACTGAAGACACTGATGCCGTGATAATGTGAGTCTCCACATCTAATCTGGTGCCGTGCATGCCTACGGGTTGTTTTACTCTTTCTTCGCCATTTAATGTATAATAGCGAGGAATAGCATGGAGTAATTTCTTCCCCTCAGGAACCGAGACACTACGAGCCGCAGACAGCACTCTTTTGAGATCTTGAGGGCGAACTAACCGGTCATCACGTGGTATAGACACTACGCCTCGATTATTAAGACTGCTTATATGCCTGCCAGTAACCCCCACATAGACAGAGTCTATCCTCATACCGCTAATCCGCTGAGCTTCCTTTATTGAGTCAGTAATGGATGCCTTAGCCTCGTCCATATTGACTACAATGCCTTTGTGCAGGCCATGACTAGGGACAACTCCTACTCCTAAAACTTCGATGTCGTCTTGTGCCCTTACATTAGCTACAATGGTAGCTATCTTAGTTGTGCCCACATCGATAGAGGAAACAATTTTTTTTGCCATTTTTACCTCCTTTCTTATTATAGATATTCTCGTTTACTTTAAGCGTTCGGCTATTCTCATTTTAGCGCTGCGGCTGCGTGGGTTGGATTCTATCTCCAACGAAGTAGGTCTAATGACCTTCCTTGATATAAGCTTTAAGGTGGGCACATGCCCACAGCGACATACTATTGTTCCCGGTGGGCATAGGCAGCTACTAGCTTCACGTCGCATAAATTCCTTAACTAAGCGGTCTTCCAGGGAGTGATAGCTGATAACCACTAGTCTGCCTCGAAAACGAAGGAGGTTAATAGTTTGTTCCAGAGCCACTTTTAGATTCTCCAGCTCTCTATTAACAGCGATGCGAAGCGCCATAAAAGTCCTGGTGGCTGGGTGGATCCTGGCATGCTTATGACCAAGAACTTGTTTCACCACCTGAGCAAGTTGTACAGTAGATGTAATAGGGCGGTTCTGTACAATGTGCTGAGCTATTCGCCGGCTGTGATGCTCCTCTCCATATTCCTTAATAGTATGGGCTAACTCCTGCTCAGAAAAGGTGTTAACGATGTCAGCTACAGTTAGCTCTTGTCTGGGGTCAAACCTCATATCGAGAGGAGCCTCGCGCTGAAAGCTAAAGCCACGCTGGGCTGTATCCAGTTGCATAGAGGAGACGCCAAGGTCAAAAAGAATGCCATCAACTGGATAGAATTTGTATTTGCTGCAGATAGCTTCAAGGTTGGCGAAGTTGTTATTAACCAAGCTAACTACTTCACTATAGTCGCCAAATTTAGCTTTGGCTACTCTAATAGCCTCGGAATCAGCATCAATACCTAAGAGCTTGCCTTGAGGTAAAATCCTTTCCAAAATGGCAGTAGCATGCCCACCTAAACCTACAGTGCAATCAATAAAATATCCCCCCGGTTGAGCTTGTAATCCTTCTATGGCTTCCTTAAGCAAAACAGGTACATGAGTTGGTAAAGACATAGTCACACTCATTAGCTATGCTCCAAGGCCCTCCATAATTTGGGATGCTTGTTCTTCAGCTGTAGCTTTCTCTGCCTTCCACAGTCCCTCATTCCAAAGTTCAACATAATTATTGGCGCCAACAACAACTGCAGTATCGCCAATCTCAGCATAACTGCGTAAGGGAGAAAGCAACGTTATTCTACCTTGCCTATCAAAGGAGGCACTGAAAGCAGAACCGAAAATAGCGCGATTCAGTTTTCTTAAATTAGCTGGGGTTACTGCCTTAGCAGCCAAGGTATCAGCCAACCTTTTCCACTCAGCCGAAGGGTAAACAGTAATGCATTTTTCTGTTCCCCTAGTTAATATCACAGTCTCCCTCATTTCGCGCCTGAATTTTGGTGGTAGAGGCACCCTTCCTTTTTCATCAACCTTATATTGATATTCACCAAAAAACATCTCTTCCTCCGCAAAATCTACCCTTTTTCCCCACTTCTCCCCACTTCTATTATAACTCTTTACCCTTCTATTTTGTCAAGTCCCTGTGGGTATTGACATATATCAGGGGTTCTTTTAATATAATAAATAGAATAGATTTTCCTCCCTGAAATTTAAAGAAAGGAGGTAATATGCCAGCTCCTAAGAAGTTTCTTTTGCTGGGGAAGGGATAGAGTTTTTCCTGTGCTCTATGTCTTCCCCCCTTTTGTTTAGTAGCAGGAAGAAAAATGAGTGAAAGGAGGTCGGAATTATGCCAGCAGGGAGTATAGCTTTGTTGTTTGGTCTAGGTATAATAGGGCCATTTGTATATAGCTTGGTCTGGACATTGGTGACAGGGAAGGGATGGAAAAAACTAATTGAAAGAGAGGGGAAGACAAAATGGTTTTAAGACAAATCTCTTTCAATGAAAGTTTTGAAAGGAGGAGAAGATGGTATCTATAGTAGTTGTGATTATCTATATGCTCCTGGTATTGAGCATAGGAATTTACGTGAGGAGAAAGGGGATTGCGGAAACTGGTGAAGGTTATCTTTTAGGTGAAAGAAGAATCGGTCCTTGTGTTACCGCATTCACTCACCAATCCACATCCATGAGTGGATATATGTTCCTGGGTGCCGGGTCTATGGCCTACACCACAGGAATTTACAGTTTGTGGTTTGGCGCTGGTGATGTGTGGGGAGGACCACTAGACCTTTCCATCGTGGGCAGAAGGTTGAGGAGGTTTACCAAGCTTACAGGAGCCTTAACCAGTATAGAATATTTGGAAAAGAGATATCCCATGCCTGCCGTAAGATGGTTTGGTGCTATAGTGTGTGTTCTTTGCATGTGGCTTTATGTAACGGCTCAAGCCGTTGCCGCTGGTAAAGGGCTTGGTATCGTAACTGGTTTACCCTATACCGCTTGTGTAGTAATAGGGTTGGCCGTTATTGTAACTTATACTTTTCTGGGAGGATATTATGCTGTGGCTTGGACAGATTTCCTCCAGGGGGTGGTAATGTTAATTGGCATCCAGGTAGTTCTGTGGAGTGCTATTGCTGCTGTAGGGGGAGTGGGCGGTTTGGTTAGTGGCCTAGCGGCTAAGGACATTACCCTTTTGGGTGTATGGGGGCCAGGCAATATGTATAAAGGGATGTGGGGATTGGTGATAGGGGCAGTATTGCTATGGTCTATTGGCTATATGGGATGGCCGCACGTGATAGTTCGGAATATGGCCATAGATAAGGCTAGTGATCTCAGGCCAGCCGTAATGTGGTCCTGGTTCTACAATGTCCTATTTGTGATATCTCCATATATAGTAGCATTTTGCACCATAATACTACTACCTGTATTAGTGGACCCTGAAATGGCGATATTTGAGACTGCTCGTTTATTGCTCCCCGCAGTAGTATTCGGAATTGTAATGGCAGCCGTCATGGCAGCAATCATGTCCACCGCAGATTCTCTTCTATTGCAAGGGGCCTCATCTATTGCCAGGGATATATACCACAGGTTCATAAATCCAAAGGCGACTGAAAAGAGGTTGGTGTATGTTACCAGGCTAGCAGTAGCGGGTATGGCTATAGTAACCTTAATTCTTGCCATAACACGCCCCCCAGCAGTTTTTGCCGCGGTAGTTTTTGTTAGTGACGTGTTGATGGCTGCCTTTCTACCTGTTGTCGTGCTTGGGCTTTACTGGAACAGGGTGAACAAGTACGGCGCACTATCTTCCATGGTCGTAGGAACGATAGTGGCTATGGTGTGGACGCTAGGTGATTTAGCCGTGGTTACGGCCATAAGCTCTGGTCTTATGGGAATCATTTGTTCTGCAGTAGTTCTCATAGTGGTCAGTTTACTTACCACGCCTCCTAGCAAGGAGGTAGTGGCGGCTTTAGAGCTGGCCACCTCGCTGGAACCTCTTCCTGGTGGGATAGAGAAGAAATCGGAGAAAACACTTGCTCCTGAGGCAAAGTGTGTAACCGCCTTTATCCAAGAAAGGGTTCTAGAGGGAGCCTTTGCTGTCTAAGACCAGCACTTCCAACAGAAGGGAAACAATTTCCACCGTGCGAGCGGTGGAAATTGTTTCCATGAGTCCGCTTTGGACAAAGGGCGAGGTAAAAAAACGCATCCAAACAATAAGCAAAGATGCTAATCTCGAGGTTGAAGTAATACAGAATGTGTATTATCCTTATTTGCAATTTGAATACCAGCTTATTGTTAAAGACACTAAGGGAAGGGCTTTTTGTTTTGTAGACATGGTGGGGGGTGTTGAAGCGGTATCAGGAGCATTACCAAAAACAGAGAGAGTAAGGGTACCCGAAATTCAGGTTATGCCTTGTAAGGTGGATCCAGAAGCGGCACAGAGAAAAGCAGAAACCTATATAATACGTGCTTTCACACATAGGCGAAAGGTGTTAATAGCTCCTGAGTTGTTTATCCGCGGCAAGCATCTTGTTTATCGCCCCTTTTTTATATTAAAATGTGATTCATACGGGAAAAAGAAGGTTAAATTCCACCTGATGTTCGATGCAGTGAGTGGCCAATATCAAAGGTTGCCTCTAGGGGCACCTACTAAGGTTGAGCCCACTGCTTCTAAGCAGAGAGTAGCTCAGGTGCAGAGGGTAAAGGGAAAACTGCGGGAAGTAATTACGGGAGAATTTTAATGCAATGGAGGGAGCAAGCAATGATTAAGATATTCAAAGTATTAGGCATGATGGTTATTATACCTCTATTGTGTATAGCGCTTGTGGGTTGTACAAGCACTAAAGCTGTAGAGTTAGAGGTAACCTCGCCTGCTGATGGTGAGGTGCTTTCTACCAGCCCTGTCACAGTAGAGGGCAAGGTTTCTGACCTTGAGGTTACAGTAACAATCAATGGCGAAGAGGTGCTGGTGCGATTGAAAATGGAACCTTATGGCCTGCAGCGACAATATCCCGCCTTCTCCGGTGATGTTGAGCTTAGTGAGGGGGGAAATACCATTACGGTTATAGCTAGATTGAATGGACAAGAGGTGTCCGAAAGCATAACTGTTACCTACGCGCCACTGGGGTAACAAATGAGAATATATGGGCAAAGTAATGCCATACAGCGGGCCTTAACTAAAAGGGCTAAAAATGAAAATTCGCACAAATCAGCATAGAGCCCTGGCTTTCTTGCTTACAGTAGAATAGCTTGATATAACAGCCGCTTTTGATTTAGCACAAAGTTACCTATTATTTTACTTCATGAGCCGAAAAGTATTGCCTAATATTAAAAAAGATTTTATACTGGCGGAGAGAATAATATAAGAAAGGAGGTTGAAAAATGACTAAAGCAGAGGAAAGACTTAAATTATTAACGGAGCATACTTACGGCACCTGGAGAGCGCAAAAGGGATGGAAGAAGCCGTTATTCATCAAAGATGCTGAAGGTGTCTATATGTATGATGAAGATGATAAGAGGTATCTCGATTTCTCATCTCAATTAATGTGTTCTAATCTGGGGCATAAAAATAAGGTGGTAATTGAGGCTATAGTCAAACAAGCTGAGAAGATGCCTTACATAGCTCCTGGATTTGCACAAGAAGCAGCAGTAAGGGCTACTGAAGCCTTACTTACTGTGATGCCTGAAGGATTAGACCAATTTTTCTTCTCCACATCCGGAACTGAGGCCAATGAAGCAGCATTAAAGATACTGAGGCAGTATATGACGCCCAACTATAAGGTAATTTCAAGATATCATTCATATCATGGCGGTACTATTGCAGGTGTTACATTTACAGGAGACCCCAGACGGTGGTATGCAGAACGAGCTAGATGTACTGTGCAAGGTGTACGCTTTGCTCCAGATGCTTACTGTTATAGGTGTCCATTTGGACTAAATTATCCTGATTGTAATATACAATGTGCTGAATATGTGGATTATATGATTAAGGAAGAAGGGAATGTGGCTGCGGTGCTTGTTGAGCCAGTAGTGGGTACAAACGGTAGAATAGTTCCTCCACCGGAGTATTTCCCTCGATTAAGGAAGATTTGTGACGAAAATGGTGTATTGCTGGTGGCGGATGAAGTGATGACTGGTTGGTACCGTACAGGGCCAGCCTGGGCTATACAGAACTGGAATGTCAAGCCTGATATATTAACCGCAGCAAAAGGATGCACAGCTGCATATGCTCCTGCGGGGGTCACGGTAACAACAAAGAAAATCAAGGATTACTTCGAAGAAGAAACTATGTGTCATGGACATACATATTCATTTCATCCACTTGTCTTATCAGCTATCCCACCCTCGGTGGCAGAATATAAAAAGCTCATAGCCACAGGACTTCCCCAGAGAGTCAGTGGGTATATAGAAAAGAGATTATATGAGTTGGAGGACCGTCACGAATGTATTGGGGATGCGAGAGGGATAGGGCACTTTTGGGCTCTGGAGATAGTGAAGAATAGAAAGACAAAAGAGAGGTTTGATACAAAGGCTGATAAGTTCCGCAAAGCTCTTATGACGGATAGAATAGCGGCTGAGGCACTAAAACTCGGGTTATATGTAGCTAACTGGTATGATACTCTCATTGTCGCACCACCATTGATTATTACGGAAGAGCAAATAGACGAGGGCATAGGAATTCTGGATAAAGCATTAAAAGTTGCGGATCAAGAGGTAGTGCATACTGATACTCCGGGGTCAAGGAGTAGTGCAGCATTCAAATAGACTTCCGACGCTGACAGCTTGCTTGGGGTAAGAAGCGGGTTGAAGTGGTTTCGCTAACTGTATCGGCGAGTAGGGAAGCTAGCTTAGTTTGCATGAGAAATATCTCTTGGGAAAGGGAAAGAATTCCTAAATGGCTCAAATTTAGGAGGTGAACAGGATGAGATATGTGGTTAACATAAATGAACTGCAAGACATACCAACCTTTTGCCCACCCCGTCATACTAAAACTAGGGACAGGAAGTTGATAGATGAGACAATGGGTGCCAGGCATTTTGCACTGTGGCATGGAGAAATAGAGCCTGGTGGCATGGCCGAAGCCCATATTCATGAGGAGATGGAGCAGGTATTTGCTGTCCTAGAAGGAGAGGGTCTCTTCAAAGTGGGAGACCAAGAATATAGAGTGGGAAAGGGTGGCATTGTTTTTGCTCCTGCCAAGCACTCTCATCAGATAATTCCCGTTGGAGACAGCACTCTGAAGTTCCTGATATTTAACGCACCCCCTCCGGCTACTTCTTAGGCTTGGTGGAAGAAGTAAGCCTCAAAGTTCATCGCCGGTAGGTAATATCCAGACTGTAAGGGGATCTAGTTCAGATAGACGGAGGACATCTCAAAGCACGGAGTTATTTTTCACTTTAAGTTTGGAACAGCCCTAGCAGTTCTTTATGTTATTGCGAGGAGCTTTGCGGTTGCGAAGGCGTAGCCGAAGCAAACCAGGAGCGGGATTCCTCGCTTATGCTCAGAGCAAGCTCCGCAATCTAGGGAGAGAAACGGGATTGCCACGTTGCCCCTTCGCTACACTTAGGGCTTCGGCTCGCGATGACAAGGAAGGAAGTCAAGTCTCACTAACCATATGAACGAACAATGTATTGACATAAATCAAAAATTCTTTTATAATATAATATAAAAGGTGTATTTTTTATTTCTTATTACGAAGGAAGTAGTGCATATTGATATTCTGGGTTAAAGAGTGCTAGAGTATTTGGTAATTCAAATGGGGCTTTCCCCTTGAAACTTAAAAGGAGGCAATATGCCAGTTCCTAAGAAGTTTCTCTTATTTGGGAAGGTGTAGAGTATTTTGCTATGCTCTATATCTTCCCTTTTTATTTAGCAAGGAAAAGTAAAAAGGAGGTGCTACTGGAATGGGTATGGATTTAGTAATTAAAAACGGAAAGATTGTAACTGCCTCAGATGCATATGAAGCAGATATAGGCATTGAGAACGGAAAGATTGTTGGAATTGGTAAGGGATTTGAAGGAAATAAAGCCATTGATGCGAAGGGTATGTTCGTATTTCCGGGTGGAGTTGATGTACATACACACCTTGATATGCCTTTTATGGGCGCATCCTCCTCAGACGACTTTGAAACCGGAACAATCGCAGCAGTCTTTGGGGGCACAACTTCTATAGTGGATTTTGCCCTACAAACAGTAGGTAAGTCACTGGCAGATGCTATTGCTACCTGGAAAAAGAAAGCTGAAGGCAAGGCGGTAATAGATTATGGTTTCCATATAGGCGTAGTAGATGTTAATGGTTCCGTCATAAAAGAAATGGAAACAATGGTTGGGGAAGGAGTTACAAGCTTTAAATTGTTTTTAGCCTACAAAGGAACGCTTATGGTTGATGATGGAGCATTTTTTCAGGTTCTTGAAAAGGCAAGGGACATCGGCGCTTTAGTGATGGTACATGCCGAAAATGGCTATTTAATAGACGTTTTCACAAAGAGACTTCTAGCAGAAGGGAAGATAGCTCCCTGGTATCATGCTGAAGCCCACCTACCGATTCTAGAAGGAGAAGCAGCTGCAAGAGCCATTGCTTTAGCAGAAGCCGCTTCTGCCCCGTTATATATAGTTCATACAACGTGTAGAGGTGCCCTAGAGAATGTAAAACGAGCCCGAGACAGAGGGCTACCTGTATATGCAGAAACATGTCCTCAGTATCTCCTCTTAGATATTGAAAGATATAAAGAGCCCAACTTTGGTGGTGCCAAGTATGTTATGTCGCCACCACTTCGAGCCAAATGGAATCAAGATATCCTGTGGAGCGGTCTTCGAACCGGGGACTTTCAGGTAATATCTACTGACCATTGCCCATTCTTTATGAAAGGTCAAAAAGATATGGGGAAGGATAATTGGGCGAAGATTCCCAATGGATGTCCTGGAATCGAAACCAGAATACCCTTGATATATTCCGAAGGTGTTGGAACTGGTAGGATAAGCATTAACAAATTTGTGGAGCTTTGCTGCACCAATCCGGCAAAACTTTTAGGTATGTATCCTCGAAAAGGAACGATAGCCCCTGGCTCAGATGCTGATGTAGTGATATTTGACCCCGAAAAGGAAGTGACTCTTTCCTGGAAGAATCTTCACCAGAGGGTAGACTACACACCCTACGAGGGGATGACTATGAAGGGCTATCCTGTGAAAGTAATTGTCAACGGAGAGCTTAAAGTTGATAATGGAAAGTTTGTGGGAAGGAAGGGAACGGGCAAATTCATAAGAAGGGACAAATTCAGAGTTTAAAATTGCTAATAGAGGCGTAAAAGGAAAGGAGGGAAGTAGTTATGCCAAGAATTGTAAAAGTAGGGCTAATTCAAGCCAAATGGGAGGGTGAGATGGAGGCAATGATTCAGAAGCATGAGAAAATGATCGATGGAGCTGCAGATAAAGGCGTTCAGATTCTTTGCTTGCAAGAGCTGTTCCATCTACCTTACTTCCCGGCAGAACAAGATGCAAAGTGGTATGAGTTTGCCGAGCCAATTCCAGGACCGCTAAGCAGTAGAATGCAAAAAAAAGCCAAAGAACACAACTTGGTTTTAATAGTACCTATGTATGAGAAGGAGATGACAGGAGTCTATTACAATACCACGGTTGTCTTTGATGCTGATGGCAAGATGCTGGGCAAGTATAGAAAAAATCATATACCACATGTACAGGGTTTTTGGGAGAAATTCTATTTTAAACCAGGTAATTTGGGCTACCCCGTCTTTAATACCAGATATGCCAAGGTTGGGGTTTATACTTGCTATGACAGGCACTTTCCAGAGGGAGCCAGAATTTTAGGTCTAAATGGCGCAGAAATTATCTTTAACCCCTCGGCAACAACCAAAGGTCTCTCAGCATATTTGTGGGAACTTGAGCAGCCGGCGCACGCCGTAGCTAATGGATACTTTATTGCGCCCATCAATAGAGTAGGAGTAGAAGAATGGGGTCCCGGGAAGTATTATGGCTCCAGCTATATCTGCAATCCCAGAGGTAAGCTCATAGCCCAAGGCTCTGAAGATAAAGATGAAGTAGTTATCGGTGACGTTGACCTGGAAATGATTAAGGAGGTTAGAAATCTGTGGCAATTCTACAGAGATAGGAGGCCTGAGACTTACCATAAACTGGAAGAAATATGAAGGAGGTGCTACGGGAATGATAAGTAAGACGAATTTTTCCAATCGTTCGCTGCAACAGGTCTTAAGTGAAGCAGCAAAATGTCTCTCTTGCTATGACCCACCCTGCACTGAGGCTTGTCCGGTTCATGTTGATGTGTCGGCGTTTATTCGCAGAATTAAAACTGGTGATTTTAGAGGTGCGGTTACTGCCCTTAGCAAAGACCTTGCCTTTCCCGATACCTGTGCTTTGGTTTGCCCCCATTTAAAATTTTGTGAAAAGGCTTGTTGTAGTACTGAGTTATCCGGTGGGCCAATTGATATTGGTGCAATTCAGCATTTTGTTGCTACTCTGGGGAAGGAAATAAAGGTTAAGGAGAGAAAATTGGGGCCCTCGGGGAAAAAGGTAGCCATCATGGGTGCCGGGCCGGCAGGCTTAGCCGCTGGCAAAGACTTAATGCTAATGGGACATGATATCACAGTATTTGAAGCCCAGCCCATGCCTGGAGGTCTTATAACTTATGGCATACCCTCATATAGACTGCCCAAAGAGGTGCCGCATGAAGAGGTTCAACACATCAAAGGAATGGGATTAGCCATCCGCGTAAGCGAGCGTATGGGTAATGCAGATAAACTTCTCAAGGACGGTTTTGACGCAGTATTAATAGCCATAGGTGCTCACCAGGGGCTTCCCTTGGACATATCAGGAGAGGAGCTAAATGGTGTAAGACAAGGCATAGATTTTATTAAGGGTTTTAACAGCGGTGCTATAAAGTCACTTTCAGGGAAAAAGGTAGCAGTCATCGGGGGTGGGGACGTGGCCATAGATGCAGCTCGGTCTTCCCTTCGTCTAAATGCGGAAAAGGTGTATGTGGTTTATCGCAGGTCGTTTGACGAAATGCCTGCATATGAACCTGAAATTGACGATGCTAAAAAGGAAGGGGTTAATTTCTTGCTTCTAACTGTGCCCACAAGAATTCTTGGGCGTGATGGTAATGTGAAAAGCTTGGAATGTGTAAAGACAAGATTGGGCGAAGTAGATGAGTCAGGCAGGAGGAGACCAATACCGATTCCCGAATCGAAATTTGAGATACAGGCAGATATAGTTATTGAGGCTATCGGTCAGAAAGTGGATGAATCATTCATCCAGAGCAACCCAGACATTGAGAATGTTAAGGGGCTTATCAAGGTTGATGAGCAGTTGATGACATCGCATCAAGGCATCTTTGCTGCCGGGGATGTGGTAAGGGGTGGTTCTACTGTGGTTCAGTCCATAGCCGATGGGAAACGTGCTGCCCTTGAGATGGATAAATTCTTAAAGGAGGGTAAATAAACTATGGAAATAAGCAATGGCGTAGATATATCTGTTGATTTCTGCGGCTTCCATTTGGAGAACCCCTTCTTATTATCAGCCGCACCTCCTGCTGCGAATGTCGAGATGATCCAAAGGGCATTTGATGCTGGCTGGGCAGGGGCTGTCACCAAAACCTTAGCGCTCAAAGCTACACCGAACGTCAGGCCAAGATTTGCTAGCTTGCACTGGGAAGGAAATATGATAGGGTTCGAGAACATCGAACAGATCACTGACCGGGAATTAAAAGAGTGGTTACCGGGAATACAAGAAACTAAGCGGAAATACCCCCATAAATTACTGATTGCCAGTCTTATGGCACCGGCGGTTCGTGAGGAATGGCATGAATTGATTCAAAAAGTGCAGCCTGCCGGGCCAGATATAATTGAGTTAAATCTTTCTTGTCCTCATATGGCTGAAAAGGGCATAGGCTCATCTATCGGGCAGGACCCTGGCTTAACTGGGAATGTGGTGAAATGGGTCAAGGAAGTAGCTGAAGTGCCGGTAATGGTCAAACTTACGCCCAATGTTACCGATATTGTAGCTATAGGCATGGCGGCAAAAAGCTGCGGCGCAGATGCTCTGTCAGCTATAAATACTGTGCT
>JAUWHW010000022.1 GCA_030605665.1 Dehalococcoidia bacterium
ACAGGCGGTGAAGCCGTATTTGAAGGATTTTTTCATTTTTCCACCTTCTTTGTAAGGGGGTTAGGTGATAGGTTGCTAAATAACTCTTTTCACTGTTTATGATAAACCGCTGCTATTTGATGACAAACGAATTTATGACATTGTTAAAAGTCTCTTCGTACATACGATAAAACTCCTCTTGAGATGAATATTTGAAAATGTAAGCCATTCCATTCGCGAAAAAGACTACCTGTCTCAGTTTCCAAGTAGGTATGCCAGAGAGTATATCGTACCCACTTATATTATTTACCGAGATTGTAGCCTCATTTAAGATTGGTATACCGGACATCTCCAATCCTTTCTTGAATTCATCTTTGACTTCTTGTAAATCAGTGACTGATTTTACTATTAATTCGATTTCCACTGAAAATTGTGATCTGTCCCTAAGTATTTTCTTTTCGAACGATACGACTTTTTTAATATTCTTATCTGGAAAGTCGTCTTCTGCAACATATAATTCCCAACCACCCGGATATTCAAAACCATAGCCGAGTTTATCGTCATAAACATACCCTTGGGTTGTTAGCGCTCCTGGTACTGGTTCTGTTGGGGGTACAAATGGTGGTTCCGATCCCTGTCTTTCTGTACATGAGCAAATAGAAGAGGCAAGTACTACTATTGCCAAAATTCCAAAAAGTAATTGTTTATTTTTCAAAGCAATCCCCTCACTTCAGTTATTTCAATCAACTATTGACAAGTAAAACACCGAAAACATCTTGCCAAGTTCTGGCTCTTGCAAGTATCCGGTTACGGAAATAGATTCTTCCCTTGATGTATAGTCTCCGGTCTGAGCATTTTCTAAAGCCTTAACTATTATCTGTGTGTTAATGGTCTCACCAGGATTAAGCGTCATGTACCCTTTAGGATACTTATACTCTACAAATTCAGGTGGGTACACGCCGCCTAGGGTAAGGCGGATTTTGATGGGTTTATCTACCAATGATTTAATCGTTACTGGTAAAGTGACAGCCCCGCCTTTTCTCACCGTAACGAAACCCTCTGGTACAGGCAGGTTCCCTTCCCTTTCAGACAGATAATCTACATTGATAGTACAATAATCAGAAACACGGGGAAACGTTACAGGAGTCGTACTTGGAGGTGGGGAACAAGCAACTAGGCAGAGCGAGATGGCAACTATAGTACACATTAGGATTAGCTTTGATTTTATGTTTCGTCCCTCCTTATTTTAGCCTGTCAATATAGATAACGTGGAAACTTGATTTTGGTTTAGCGCTAGTTGTAAAATTGATACTGCTCAGTAAAGGCTATTACTGGTAGCTAAGCTGTCTTGCCAAGGGCTATCACTCTTTAAACAATTCGCCCTTTTGTTCTGCAGGATGAACTCAGACAGTGTGACGGGTCTTACCCATGCACTGATCCAAGGATTTCTAGGGTTGTTTATTCGTCACGGTTCCTTGACGAAATAATGGCACATTATATAGTATGGGGTAAGTGAATTGAAAAGAAGTGTTCCTTAGGCAGCAAATCGGGAGGTCGTTCTGATATGAGCAACATGTATTTTAGCGATCGTGAATTTGGGCCTCGCCGTCGAACGGAAGAGGAGATTGCTGACAGGGTTTGGGGCGGCCTCGTTGCGCTTGTATTGGGGCTGATGTCAAAGGGGGCATTTGGGATAGATTTTCCTGACGAATGCCCCGATGGGCAAGGCATCGCTGGAACCGACGAATATACCATGCAACTTGCCCTATCTGCCGAGGTGCCTGATCTGCCATGGCCCGTCAAAGCAGCAGACCTTCCCTCAACTCCGGCAGTCTTGGATTTTATCGAATTCTGCCATCGGCATGTGGCGAAGCCCATTCGTGGGTCTTATCACAGCTTTTTTCGCCATTATCATCTCGGCTTTGATCGAGAAGAGGGGCAGGCGGAGTTTCGTGAGATTGTCAACCGAATCTTTGCTAGAAGTGGTGTCGCCTATGAGTTGCAAGAAAGCGGACAAGTACAACGTCTTGCGCCTCCAATCTTGAGAGAGGCGCTTGCCATAAGCCAGTTCAATACCGGCGACACTGAGCTAGACGCCATGCTCGAATCGTCACGATCCAAATATCTAAGTCCTTACCCAGACATTCGCAGGGAGTCCCTTGAGAAGCTGTGGGACGCATGGGAGCGGGTTAAGACAATCGAGCCTGCTCCAGACAAGAAAGCCTCAGTTGAGCGCCTACTTGATAAATCAACTTCTGAGGCGAAGTTTCGCGAGGCACTCGGGAACGAAGCACTTGAGCTTACACGGATCGGCAATACATTTCAAATTCGCCATAGTGAAACATCGCAGATTCCGTTAGAAAGCAGTGAGCACATAGATTACCTGTTTCATAGGTTGTTTGCGCTGATTCAATTACTTCTCAGGTCTCGGTAGAGAAGTTGCTATGACATGACACGAAGGCATCGCAGCAATATGCTAAGGCGTAACGATGCATCTCAACAACTCGTTGCAGTCCGACCGTCAAGAAGGCGGCAAATGCGACTCAGTTTGCACATGAAAGTAGAATAAGCAAGGAGGGCAAGAGCAAATGCCTTTTGGATTCTTTATAGGTGCATTATTCCGTCAAATCGTACGGGAGAAAAGGAGAGCAAGGGAAGAAGAAATCATTGGTGCCCTAATGGCATTGGGGATACCCGAAGAAACTTACAGGAACATCAAGGAGATGTTTTCGAAACGTGTTTGTTAGGGCAGCTGGGGGGCTAAAGAAAGGGGCAAAGAAATGATATTCATACCCGAGAACGATATCGTTAGGTTCATGGATGACCTTCTACGGGCAATTCTGGCTAAGGCCTATGAACATGAGGATCTGACGGAAAGGATGCCGGAGAGTACCTTTCACAGGGCACAGGAAGTGTTCTCTACATTCATGCGCAAAATAGGATGGAGTGAAATAAACGAATTCGCATTTCGTATATATCCACAGGAAGTGGGGGCTTTAGTAAGCGATATCCTGATGAAAGTTGCAAAGGCGCTTTACTTTGAGATGGCACCTACCTATGACGAGGAGACGTCGGCTTTAAAGTACAGATGCGTTGAATGTGGTATGGTCATTGCAGATGATTCAGAAGTATGCCCTCGCAGATGCTTTGAAAGTAACTAGACAGTTGTCTGTAGGGGGAAGGCACCTTCCTGAGTTCCCCGAGCCGGATTCGAACTGTTTGACTCGGTCTTCATTTTACGCTGGCGGTTCTAGGTTCGCAAGGAAGAAGAGACTGAAGTGACCTGAGATTACACATTACGCTATTTTGTTGAATTCTGCTTTTTTAACCATGGGCAAGATTCAGATGTTTTGGGCGATGATTTTTGCTAGCGCCAAATCCTCAGGCGTAGTTACCTTTATATTATTATAATCGCCTGGATAAAGTTTCACCTTGTACCCCAAGCGCTCTACCGCAGTGGCATCATCGGTAACCTCATTTGTAACCTTCTTGTAGGCTTCGGTTATCATGCCAAGGCGGAATATCTGTGGAGTTTGTATCGCCCATAATTCGTCACGCTGAAGAGTTTCTGTAATTAACCCGACGTCATCGGCAAGCTTAATAGTATCTTTAACCGGCACTGCAGCTACAGCAGCACCAGTTTCCATAGCTGCCTCCAAGCCTATACTTCCTTATGAAAGCATCAACACTTCTTATCTTTTCAAATATTGAATTTATGCCACCTCCATTAACAAGCAACTTTGTGAGGTCTTCTGCCGTAAAGTGTATACCAAGGGAGTCCAACAACTCCGTGGGATTAAAAAGCTTGCGGTACAAATCGAAGATGTGAGGTGTTCCCTCTCTGAGTCTTAACTACCAATAGGTCTCGAGGGCTTCGAACTGAGCTTGGCGCAAATAGCGGAGACATTGAGTTTCGAAATCGTAGTTGTAATCCAGAATCTCGCTGATAGCAGGGTAATCCACCTTATACTTAGAATTACGCCATTGGCAACGCTAGCTTTGAGTTTATCGTGTAAAAACATTATGTTAAATATGCAAACTTAATTGCTAGAATTCTACTACCTACCAAAGTGAGTATCAAGGCTGGTTACCCTCCAAAGATATACAAGGGGCGACAAGGTTATCGAGTATAGCTCGCAGTTCCCCGGCACTGCTTTAAGAGGCGGTGGTGGCTTGCTTATCCATTAATAATCTTGTTCAAATGCCATGTTGACAAGCAAAAATAGATTTGCTATCACTATACTAGAATCACGATGAGAGGCCAATCCGCAGGGTTTTGTCCTGTGGCAATGCCTCTCTTTTGCTATCCGTATTATGTTGTAGCTCCAGTCTGCCTCTGAGATTATTCATAACACGATGCGAGGCATCACTTTTCATTGGGTAATAAGAATCATCGTCTCCCGTAGCAATAAGGATTCCAAGGCATTAACATCGAGTTTTTGGCTTTTTGTTGTTCTCCGCCTTTATCTCTAAGGGAGAATTATTCCTGCTCCAGGTCATTGATAAGCTCTTCAACTGATTCAAAAGTCCTGACCTGTCCAGCCTTGATATCCTCATCAGCCTCTCTTTCACCCTCCTGCCATCTCTTAGTCCAGAAGTAGGCCTGTCCCTTATCCACCAACCTCTTCGGCATTAGCACTGCTCTATCATCTACTATTTCAATCTCTACCAGGTCACCCACCTCAACGCCAAGTTCCCTACGCACAGATGCTGGAAGGGTAATTTGCCCATGCCTCGTGACTTTGCTATATGCTGGCATCTTCTTCACCTCCTAAGGTCGCTCCAGTGCTTCATCATGACGTCCAATGTTACGCAAGAGAATTGTATCTCCTTCGATTTGGAAAGTCATCCTCAGTGAACGGCTCGCTCTGGCTTCCCAAATATATTCCGTTCCTTTCACTTTCTTCACCCTGAGGGCAGGATATCGAATGTCCACTGCCAAATTTTTGATTGCCTTCTGAGCTAGTGCTTTTTCCTCCTCATTAAGTTGTTTCCATGCTTTCTTGAATCGGGCAGTTCGAGCGATCTTCACCGGAGCAATTACCTCACTCTGTATGAAATTACTATATTACTAATATAGTCGTTTGTCAAGCCCCAGCAGAATTGTGGTACCATTTTCCTGGCTCTTGACCATTGGTGGTAAGACCTCCTTCCTTTATTTTCCTTGCCCCCCGGGTTCTTACCACCTTATCATTTTCCCCCACAAATCAGCATAGAGCCAGAGAATAAGGGATTGGTGAGGGAAGAAGTAGCGGCTTAGATAAACTGCCCCAATGTTGAATTTTGCTTTCGGGTTTTGTGCCAACAATAGCCCTCATTGCCTGATGGTCTATCTTACTTGTCTCTCGCTGTTCCTCACTATCAGAGAAATGGCAACCAGCTTATACAGTAATTGATGCGTCTATGCACTCCGCTATTTTGTTAACTGCCCTTTTAATACTGGCGAGATTTAGATATTTTGGGCGATGATTTTTGCTAGCGCTAAATCTTCGGGTGTAGTTACTTTTATATTATTATAATCACCCAGATAAAGCTTCACCCTGTACCCCAAGCGTTCCACAGCAGCAGCATCATCAGTAACCTCAGTTGTGAGTTCCTGGTAAGCCTTGTTTATTACATCAAAGCTGAATATTTGTGGAGTTTGCGCTATCCACAACTTATTACGCCTAAGCGTTTCTGTAATTAACCCAATGTCATCAGCAAGTTTAATGGTATCCTTAACCGGCACTGCAGCTATAGCAGCACCAGTTTCTCTAGCTGCCTCCAAGCCATTTTGAATTAAATCCAAAGTCAGAAAAGGACGTGCTCCATCGTGAATTATAACCCAATCACAGTCCTTCAGCTTGCGTAGCCCTTCCTTTACTGAGTCTTGTCTCCGCACACCACCAAGACATATAGTAGCCTTAGACCAAGCTCTTTCTTCCCTTAACTTCTGGCCCAGCTTTAGATTGTTATTACTCAGTGTGATGACTATCTGCTTCACTAAACCACATCGCTGGCATGTATCTACTGACCAAGCTAATAAAGGTTTGTCCCCCAGAGGAATAAAGATTTTGTCCCAAGTACCCATCCGCTTACTACTGCCACCAGCAACTATAATAGCCCCTACTTTAGTCAAATTCTAAACTCCAATCCTGAAAATTAAAGGTCAAAGATAAAAAATCAAAATGACAAATCAACTAAAACCAAAATTCAAAAGTCAAAACTTAAAATTGCAAAGCAAAACTCAAATTTTTTTTACCTTTGCTTCGTATTTTTCCATTTTGCATTTTAATCTTTTATTTAGTTTTGCTCTGTATTTTTGCCTTTTACCTTTTGCTTTTTACATTTCTTTGCGGAGGCCTAAACGTAGAGCTTCTGCTACAGAGCTAGCCTGGATTAATTGGATATCGGCATAGTCGAGAGAAAGCTGGGATGGAAGTTTGGGCATGAGACAAGATTTAAAACCTAATCTGATAGCTTCGGTAACTCGCCTCTCTATCTGTGGTACAGCCCTGAGTTCTCCATTTAAACCTACTTCTCCCAGAACGACTAACTTTGGGAGTGGTTTGCTGTCGTGAAAGCTGGAGGCGATAGCTGAGGCGATTCCTAAATCAACCGCTGGCTCATTGACCTTCAGCCCGCCAGTAACGTTAACTATAATATCCTGGTTAGAAAGCCTTATCCCAGCACGTTTGGTAAGCACAGCACTGATCAAGAGAAGGCGGTTAAAATCAATACCATTAGCGATGCGTCTTGGTGGACCAAAACTGGCGGGAGTAGTTAAAGCTTGAATCTCCACCAGCAAGGGACGACTCCCCTCAAGCGTTGGCACAACGACAGAGCCAATAGCAGCATCATTATACTTAGATAAGAAAACTCGAGACGGATTCTCTACCTCTATCATCCCGCTATGGCTCATCTCGAAAACACCCACTTCGTTAGTGGAGCCGAAGCGGTTTTTAACACTCCGCAGCATTCGATAGTTACTAAATGGTTCGCCCTCGAGGTAAAGCACTACATCAACGATGTGCTCCAACGCCCCAGGTCCAGCAATGGATCCGTCTTTAGTCACATGCCCGGTAATGAATACAGGCACATTATTTTGTTTTGCCCAATACATTAATCTCAGTGTACACTCACGTATTTGAGCGATGTTTCCAGGCGCACCAGACACATCTTCCAGATACACACTTTGAATGGAGTCTATAACCACCAGGTGAGGTAAAAGCTCTTCCAAATGCCCTAAGAGGGCGGATAGATTGGTTTCGGAGAGGATAAAAAGCCCTTTGCCACTCATGCTTAAGCGCTCACTTCTAAGCTTAACCTGATTAATAGATTCCTCCCCAGAAACGTAGGCTACAGGTCTGTTATTCTCAGCTACTATAGCTGAAGCCTGGAGTAAAAGTGTGGACTTACCTATTCCTGGCTCCCCCCCGATGAGTACTAAAGAGCCGGGTACTGAACCGCCTCCAAGAACCCGATCCATTTCAGCAAAGCCGAGGTGGAGGCGAGAGAAGGAGCCCATTTCTACTTGAGAAAGCTCTTGAGGTTTATTTTCCCTAGAACGTGACCAATCAGGGGAGATGTGAGACAGGCTAACTGTAGTCTCTACAAAGCTATTCCATGCTTGGCAATTGGGACATCGCCCTAGCCACTTGGCACTTTCCTTCCCACATTGCTGACAAACAAAAATACTTTTGGATTTAGCCTGACTAGGTTTCAAATTATTTAGCTAAGATAGTTACCACTCAATAACAGCTATCTTATCACCAGTTTTAACAAGTTGACCTACTGAAACTGCTACCTCTGTAACTGAGCCCCTTACTGGAGACAGTATAGGATTTTCCATCTTCATGGCCTCTATAGTGCAAACCACTCCGCCTTCCTCCACAGTATTACCCACAGTAACATCGACTTGCAATATTTTACCCGGTAAAGGCGCCTCAACTATTTCTTGTGCCATTTTTACAAAGCCTCCTTAACTAATGGCCGCATCACAATCTTTTCCCCGTCGCAGTCCACTTCTACAGTATCCCCGGATTGGAACTCATCACGCAGCAATGCCTCGGAAAGCGGGTCTTCAACCAAATTCTGGATTACACGGCGCAGAGGCCGGGCTCCAAAAACAGGGTCATAGCCCTTACTGCCTAGAAAGTCTTTAGCAGCCTCAGTGACTTCTAAAGTTATACTTTTCTCTTTAAGTGAGGTAGCAACTTGATTAAGCATTAACTCAACAATCTGGCGGATGTGTTCTCTAGTTAAGGCATGAAAGACAACGGTAGCATCAATACGGTTGAGGAACTCAGGACGGAATTTCTTCTTCATTTCCCCAAGCACCTTTTCCTTCATTTTTTTATATTCCACTCCCTGGTCCCCTTTGCCCTCAATATGAGTAGCGAAACCGATGCTCATATCACGCTTGATAAGCTCAGCACCGATGTTGCTAGTCATCGCTATAATGCTATTACGAAAATCGACACGACGCCCCTTAGCATCGGTTAAATGGCCATCATCGAAAATTTGAAGCAGCATATTGAATACATCATAATGCGCTTTTTCAATTTCATCGAGGAGAATACAACAATAGGGTTTTCGCCTCACCGCCTCAGTTAATTGTCCACCTTCTTCATAGCCAATGTAGCCAGGTGGTGCTCCCACTAGGCGAGCTACGGTATGACGCTCCATGAACTCTGACATGTCAAGTCTGACTAAAGCATCTTCACTGCCAAACATGAACTCAGCTAAGGCTCTAACTAACTCGGTTTTACCTACTCCAGTAGGTCCTAAAAATATGAAGACCCCAATTGGACGTCGTGGTTCCTTCAAGCCAGCTCGAGCTCTTCTCACTGCTTTAGCCACGGTGTTTATAGCTTCGTCCTGGCCAATGATGCGACGATGCAAAGCCTCCTCCATTTGAAGAAGGCGGCTAGTTTCATTAGTAGTCAACGTCACCACCGGAATCCCAGTCCACATGTTAACTACCTCAGCAATATCATCCGCGGAAACTGTGGGTTTACCTACCTCCTGCTTAACTTGCCACTCTTTCTCCATCTTACTAACTTTTTCTACCAGTTGAAGCTCGCGGTCACGCAGCTCAGCAGAATATTCATATTGCTGAGAAGCAATAGCTGCCTCCTTCTCCTTACGCACACTTTCTAGAGCTCGTCTCACCTCAGTTAAACCAATAGGAGCACTACTATGCTTAATACGCATTCTAGAACTAGCCTCATCCACCAAATCAATGGCTTTATCGGGCAAAAAACGGTCAGCTATATATCTGCCAGCCAAAGAAGCTGCTGCTTGTAAAGCTTCATCACTTATAATCAAACGATGGAATTCTTCATACCTATGTTTGATACCTCGCAATATATCTAAGGTTTCTTCCACCGTAGGTTCAGCTACCAAGACAGTCTGGAATCTCCGCTCCAGAGCTGGGTCTTTCTCCACATATTTGCGGTAATCATTCAAAGTAGTGGCACCGATGCACTTTAGTTCACCACGCGCCAGCGAAGGCTTCAATATATTGGAGGCATCAACAGCACCCTCAGCTGCCCCGGCACCTACAATAGTCTGCATCTCGTCAATAAATAGGATGCAATTCCCGGCAGCCTTCTCCTCCTCAATAACTCTCTTCAGCCTCTCCTCAAATTCACCACGATACTTTGTTCCGGCCACCAAGGCACCTATATCCAAGGCGATTATTCGCTCGCCTTGTAATACCTCGGGGACCTCTCCAGCTACTATACGCTGAGCCAATCCCTCAACAATAGCTGTTTTGCCCACACCTGGTTCACCTATAAGTGCTGGGTTATTCTTAGTACGGCGGCTTAGTATTTGAACTACTCTCTCAATCTCCTTGCTGCGTCCGATAACAGGGTCAAGCTTATCTGCCTTGGCTAGAGCAGTTAGATCCGTTCCAAGGTGATCCAAGGTTGGGGTGCGTGTAGAACTACGAGCAGTACGAGCATGCATTGCTTCACGTCTCGTAATCTTGTTGACTTCATCACGTGCCCGTTCCAAAGTAATGCCGAAACTCTCTAAGACATTGCTGGCTACCCCCTCGCTTCCGTGCAATAATCCGAGGAGAATGTGCTCGGTTCCTATGTAGCTAGAATTAAAACGGCGTGCTTCATCAACAGCAAGTTCAATGGCTCTTTTGGCTCTAGGAGCAAGGTTAATCACTCCACTGGTTTGTCTCCCCCCCTTCCCAACTACGAACTCCACTGCTGCTTGCACTTTATTCAACGGCATACTGAGATTAGTTAGGACTTTGGCTGCCAACCCTGATTCGTCCGCTATTAATCCCAACAATATATGCTCAGTATCAATGTAATTATGACCTAAGCGCTTAGCCTCTTCTTGAGCCTGTGCTAGTGCTTTACGAGCTCCTTCGGAGAACCTTTCAAATCCAGTAGCCATATTCAGAACTCCACATCCAATACCCGCTTGTTAAGCCAATTATAGATTATGCACTGTTTGGAGTCAACCTATACAGGTGGCTTGAAATAGGCAGCAAATCATAATACAATATTGAAGAATTATTAGAGGTTAAAATGCGAGTAATTAGTGGTAAAGTCAAGGGAGCCCAACTAAAAGCTCCTCCAAGATGCTTGACTCGACCTACAACCAGTCTAGTAAAGGAGGCTATCTTCTCTATTTTGGAGAATACTACTAGTTGTTGGGATCGCGTTCTTGATTTATACGCCGGCAGTGGCGCTCTAGGTATAGAAGCTTTAAGCCGCAGGGCAGAATGGGCCGATTTTGTAGATCGCAGTAGAAAATGTTGTGACATCATTAAATACAACCTGGACAGGGCAGGACTGTTAGGCAAAGCCCATGTTTATTGCTGCAGCGCAAGCAAGGCAATTGCCTTCCTTAACAATAATTATGATATCGTCTTTATGGATCCTCCCTACCCAGACCCTTCTACAAGTAATTTGTTGGCCACTCTGGCTAACTCAGAATTAATAGGAGAAAACTCTACAATTGTAGTTTGCCATGCAAATCGTTTTCCCTTAAATTCTGCTTATGATGGATTACGCCTAGCTGACCAACGCCACCATGGTGATACATTTATTTCCATTTACCAAAAAGGGGCTAAGCTATGCCAATAGCAGTTTATCCTGGCACCTTTGACCCCATTACCAACGGTCATATTGATGTTATCAAACGAGCGTCAACCATTTTTGATAGGTTGATTATCGGCGTCTATGATAGGCCTGATAAACAGCTACTTTTCTCCCTCACAGAAAGGATGGACATGGTAAAGAAAGTGGTGGCTGATTTGCCTAATGTACATGTTAAATCTTATGCTGGGCTCACTGTTGACTTTATTCGTGAGATAAAGGGAACAGTCATGATTCGGGGGCTGAGGGCAAGTTCTGATTTCGAGCGGGAATTCGAATTGGCGCTGATGAATAAAATACTGGCGCCGGATATCGAGCTAATTTGTTTGATGACAAGCTCTAAATATCAATTCCTCAGCTCTAGCCTGATTAAAGAGGTGACAAAGTTAGGAGGTTGCCTTGAAGGCATGGTCCCTGACCACGTTGCTATTGCTCTGAAGGGGAAATTCTCAGTAAAGGTCCCCTGAGTTTCGAAAGGCAAGGCCAGGGCTAAATAAAATAAAGCATATAAAAATTTAAGGAGGTGATGTAAAGATGGCGTATAAAATTACCGATGAGTGTATTAGTTGTGGTGCTTGTGAGCCGGAGTGCAAAAATGAGGCAATCAGTGAGGGTGAAGAGATTTATGTTATTGACCCCGACAAATGCACTGAATGTGTAGGCTGGTTTGAATCATCTAAATGCGTCGAGGTTTGCCCTGTGGATTGTTGTATTCTTGACCCCGATCACAAAGAAACACATGAGCAACTTCTGGAAAAATGGCGCAAGCTATATCCTGGCGAGACTCCAACAGTTACTTAGCACCCTATTTGAAACCGATCACCGTACAGTTATCGAGTCTTGAGGGGTATATTAACACCATCTTATTCATAATTTTGCCTATAATAGAGCTGGGATAGAATAAAGCTTTTAAAGGCTTATATACCTTCAGGTGTCTTAGTAGCGGTATAAATAGCATAAGTAAGCTTATGGATTCTCTATAACAAACAGGAGACACATGTTTAAACCCGGCGTTCATAAGGATATCCCTAAGAGTCTTTGTGGTAAATTGATTGAGGTGGAGCCTTCTTACATTCCACCATCTTCTGCGGAAGATTCTGGCC
>JAUWHW010000037.1 GCA_030605665.1 Dehalococcoidia bacterium
GTAAGGTAGTAGACCTGCTCCGGTTTATACAGAAGCTGAGCGATAAATTCCCCAGCAGCGACATAAACTCCATAGGGATTACCGTTTCAGATGAAGAAGGCTCACTGAGTTTGAGCCTGAAAATTTATACTTATGAGGTCAAATAATGGCTAAAGAAGCCACCACCATATATATAGATGATTCTGCTATCTGGATACTAAAAACCAGAAGAAGGCAACCAAGAAAGTGGGCCAGCATGCCTCTGGAACCTGGTTTGGTTAAGGGTGGGGTTATCCTTGACCAAGATGCCATGGCTGGTAAAGTCAGGGAGCTATGGCAAACTCAGGGAATAGGAACCAGAAAGGTAATCGCAGGCATCAGTGGCATCAATTGCCTCTATCGCCTAATTACCCTTCCTGAACTACCCAAAAATATATTACCTGAGGCAGTGAAAAGGGAGGCTGCCAGGATTCTAGCCATCCCTATGGGGCAAGTTTATCTTTCCTGGCAAACTCTTCCTACATTGAAAGGAGAGACACTGGTCTACCTGGTAGCTTCGCCAAGAAATTCCGTAGACGCCCTAATCTCAACACTGCACAAAGCAGGGCTAAATCCTTACCTTATGGATTTAAAGCCTTTGGCTCTAGCCAGAACTACCACCGAATCTAAAGCTATCATTATTGATGTTCAGCCCAGCAATTTTGATATCGTGGTTTTGATGGAAGGCATCCCAGAGGTGGTGCGTAGTCTGCCTTTAACCCAGGAGGCTTTGCTAGAGGAGAAAATACCTCTCATCAGGGAGGAGTTAGAAAGGGCTATCACCTTTTATAACTCCAGCCATATGGAAAAGCCTATTGAGGCTACCGTGCCTATACTGGTAAGTGGGGAACTGGCTCAGCAGCAAGATGTCTGGAAGCTACTACTTCGGAGGCAGCCCCACCCCATTCAAGCATTACCCTCGCCTATGGAGACCCCTGAAGGCTTTCCTGCAAACCAATATACAACCAACATTGGTTTGGCTCTCAAGGAGGTGCTAGCCTCAGAGAAGGGAGCCCTGGCCTATTCTTTGGTCAATTTTAATACCCTTCCTGAAGCTTATCTGCCCAAGCCTCACCCCATATCTGAAATCCTCTTTGTGCCTGTTATCATAGCTGGCATTGCTTTGCTGACTCTGGGCGCTTATGCCAACATCACCGCCTCAGCCCTTACCTCTGCCCTACACTCTGAGCTAGCTGCCATAAACCAGATGACCATCTCCGCACAGGCTCAAACCGAGGACATAGTCGCTTTGACTGAAGAGGCCTCTTCTCTGGAAGCCACCGCCGCTGCCTTCGCCACCACACTTCACGACTTCAGCTCTGGCAGGGGCGAAGTCAATGGCGACCTGGGGGAGGTAAATAAGTTGCCTGGAGCAGTGGACCTGCTACGTGTCAACCATGATGCTGAGACCTTAACGGTGCAAGGCTTAGCTGATGATGAAGACGCTGCCTTCCGCTATGCCGAAGACCTGAAAGCCACTGGCAGATTTGTCCTGGTGGTCATCACTGATATGCACCAGGAAGAACAGCAAATAGGGTTCACCTTAACGCTTACCAAATAAGGGACTGAACCCCTACACCACACGTCACTGCGAGCCCATTTTGCCACGTCATTGCGAGCGAAGCGTGGCAATCTCAGCAGATTGCTTCGTCGCCAGCCTCCTCGCAATAGACAAGACGAAGGTGCTTTATAAATGACACGCCAGAAAAGAAGTTAGAGAAGCCCCAGTACCAAAATACACCTAATAACTAGGACTAAAAGGCTATTGCATTCCAGCTCATAGGGATTTAACATAAGTTGTATGGCAAATATTATAGATTTGCTTCGCCTGGCTAATGAAAGGAATGCCTCAGATTTGCATCTGGTGGTTGGCTCAGCACCTATGTTGCGTATAAATGGCTCCCTGGGATCCCTGAATGGAAGGGCACCACTGCACCCTGAGGAAATAAACGAAGCCTTCATCCAGCTAACTACACCGGAGCAAAGGGAGGAATTTCACCAAACCCTGGAGCTGGATTTCGGCTATAGCCTCCCCGGCGTTGGTAGACTGAGGTGCAATGTGGCTCAGCAGCGCGGAGCAATCAGCTTCGCCTTGCGTCTCCTGCCACCTGTAATTCCTACTATAGACAAACTGGAGCTGCCTCAAGTATGTAAGGAACTAGCCTTGAGACCCAGAGGGCTGGTGATAGTTTCCGGACCCACGGGAAGCGGCAAAACCACTACTCTGGCAGCCATGATAAATCACATTAATGCTAATCGCGCCTGCCATATAGTCACTATCGAAGACCCCATTGAATATACCCACCCTAACCTCAAGTCAGTCATTACGCAGCGAGAGCTAGGTAGCGATACTCTGTCCTTCGCTGGGGCTTTGAAACACGTTCTCAGGCAGGATCCCGATGTCATACTTGTGGGTGAGATAAGAGACCTGGAGACCGCTGCCGCTGTGCTTACTGTGGCAGAAACGGGACATCTGGTGCTCACCACAGGTCATGCCCCCAGCGCAGCACAGGCTATGGAAAGAGTAATAGACTTGTTTCCACCCCACGAGAGGTACCTGGCCCAGGCCAGATTATCTTCCCTTATTATCGGTGTCCTGTGTCAGGCGTTAGTGCCACGAGCTGATGGCTCAGGAAGAATAGCTGCTGTAGAAATCATGCTGGGTAGTTCTGCAGTGAGAAACCTCATCCGGGAGGGCAAAATCTATCAACTCCACAATGTCATCCGCACCAGCAGTCAAGAAGGTATGGAAACATTGGACCAATCGCTGGTCAGCCTTTACCTCAGAGGAATCATCAACGGGGAGAACCTGGTCAAATTCTGCCAAAACAAGGACGCGGTAGAGGACATAGTGGGCAAAGTGCCCCTCCCTGCCAGATAAAGGGTGAGCGGTGGGCCTACTTTTTGGGGACTATTCCATCCCTAGAGCAAAGCGAATAGCTGCTTCAACACTCCTCAGTTTCTCAGGACTTAAGCCAGTTAAGCGACTGCGCAGGCAGTCTTTGGGAATGGTGGTGATAGCATCCATATTGGCAACACAATTCCGCGGCATACCGTCCTCAGTCCCTAGAGGCACCTCAGAGGGAATGTGACGGATACGGGTGGTAACTGGCGCCACGGTAATCAAGGAACGAATAGCATAAGCCTCATCACGGGAGAGAAGTAGCACAGGACGGCGCCCCGCGGGTGGTTCTAATTCCGCCCACCATATCTCGCCTCTTCTCACTCCCAGGGTTCCACAGCCAGAATATGGTTAGCAGAATGTCGCGCCGCCTCAATCTCATCCTCTGTCTCAGGTATTTGCTGATAGCCACGGAGGTATTGCTCTATTGCCATGCGCTGATGCTCCCTCTTTAGTAATACCTCTACCGCTCGATGAAAAAACTGGCTACGGCTTTCCCCATTGGCTATACGCTGCTGCTCTACAGCATCAAGTACATTCTTAGGCAGACTTATAGCTACCTTAGCAATCTTTGCCATAGCACCATCCCTCATGTCTATTTATACCAATATTCATACCGACAGTATGAACCAGCCAGCCACTGCTTGTCAAATCGACATGGCTATTTCTAATGAGATTGCTTCAGCACTGAAGTGCCTCGCAACGACACCCTCGCTCCGTCATTGCCAGTGAAGCGCGGCAATCCCCCCTTCGTAGCGGCGGGGTTTATCCCCGCCATAGCGGTTGGGGACCAGCCCCAACCCTACAAGATTGCCGAGTTTGTTCCGAGCCCAAGCGAGGAATCTCGCTACTCACAACGACAACAAAGAGAGCCAGGTTAAAGCCTGGCTCTTATGATTTGTTTGCCCATCAAGGTTCATGCGAATACAGCGCACCTTTGGCCGCTACACGCTAGCCACTAACGACTAATTATCGCCTGGCCCTGACAAATTGGCTTTTTGGGTTGGAGTAAGTAGCTATCAGGTTATTTTACAGCTTGCCCACTACAAGGTATACTACAAGGTAATGAGAATGATGAGATAATTAGGGTGTTTAAAGACGTAGTGCGAGGCTTTAGCCTCGTGCATGACCCTAAAGGGTCACACTACGAAAATCTTGGGAGTGGAGATTATTAAAAGTGGATGAGGTGAACTCAGTTTTGAAGCTAAGGCAAAATTAAACAGCCTCGATAAGCCAAGGAGGGAAAATGTCAAAACTTGTTAAGGGTGTGGTTAAAGGAAGTGTTATAATCCCCGAAGAGCCTTCTGCATTCCCTGAGGAGGCAGAGGTGATGATAAACTTACCCCCAAATCTTTGCTTACTGAAACATGCTGGTATCTGGCGTAATCTAAAGGACTTGGATAAGCTCGTAGCTGAGATCTACAAGAATCGAACAGTTAAGGGAGAACCTGCTCCTTAATGTACCTGCTAGATACCGACCATTGCTGAACTATTCTATGGCGCTCACCGTTTACCTGACTCTCAGCAGAGGTGGAGATAAACTCCGCCACTACCATTAGTTAAAAGACTAGAAACTAGCGACTCATGACTAATCACTGCCTCGCCTAGTAAATTGGCTTCGGGGCTTAAACAAGCAGGTCCCGTGGAAAAGATAAAGTGCTATAAATTCTGCCACTCTTCCCAGGAAATCTTTCTTCCTACGATATGTTCCACTTCTTTAAGAAGCATTTTGAGCTGGGGTACAGAATACTCAGCATTACCTGGAATAGCCAATGTATAGTCATTTGCATAAATTTGTATATTCACAAGAGGTGAAAATTCTAAATCCGAAATTCTAAACTCTAAACAAGCTCAAAATTCAAATCTCAAATGTTCAAAACTGTTTTGGATTTTGGTCATTTGAATTTGTTTAGGATTTAGTGCTTAGGATTTTAAAGATTTATGCGGTTAACTATATGTGCCCCGTACCGCATATAAAAATGGCGCCCACCTGGTTCAGGTGGGCTAAAGCCTAATCTGCTTAATTTCCTTATGAAAATTCTTCTTTTGCACGGTGCCCATCTAGCCATGGGCAGCAGTTTCCTTCGGAACTGGTATTCCCTTGTTCAAGTCTATTTCGTCTATGATAGGCAGTTGGTCACCATGCCTTATCTTGACCAATAGCCAGCCTTCGAGAACCGACCTCAATTCATTCTGACAGTCATAAAGGGTTTTGCCAAAGGCGATTGTCCCTGAGCATTCAGGAATCTTACCGCAGTAAGTCCCATCTTCAAGCTTGTCATACACCGCTTTGCTTATAGCTTTATCTATGTACTCGGTAAGCATAGCTGCCCTCAACTCCAATTGTAATATTGCCAGCGAGCACCGTCAAACGGGCAGTTACCAAAGACACGCAGGGGCTTGTCCCCGACCGAGACAGAGCTAAACTCCGCTTCGTGCGGGACTGCACTTAACATGTCATCGCTAGCAAAATATAATCATATCACGAGATTGCTTCGACACTCAAGTGCCTCACAATGACAAAGGAAAGGAATGCCTCCAGTGACAACGAAAAGGGCCAGGCTAAAGCCTGGCCCTATGATTTGTTTGCCCCACGAGATTCGTAGGACTACAGCACTATCCCTGCTCGCTACACGCTAGCCACTAGTAATTGCCTGCTCTGACAAACTGGCTTCTGGGACATTGGATGAAGGTCAAACTACGGTCATTACGCCTTTATCCAGCGATCTGTGTCGTCGTCCCATTCAATCTTGTCGTACCACTGATCACCTGAAGTAACAGTTCCACCGGTTAGGCTGCCATCTGTAGCAATGGTATATGTTGCATGAAGCGTTCCGCTGAGGTATTGTTTAGCTCCCTCAGTGATATCATCTGATGGTCCAACTGACCCTGCTGTAATATTCGACGTCCCCGCTTCAACCATTGCGATCATTACCGCATTGTGGACAGCATCAGCCTCAGCATTAGCCGCTTCTACATACCCTCTGCCAGCGAACCTGCCCAGATTAGGGATAACCACAGCAGCGATGATGCCCAGAATGGCGATGACGATGAGCAGCTCAACCAAGGTAAAACCCTTCTCCCCACGGTGCAAACACTTGAATATGGGGTATTTTGTTTTTGGCATTTCTTAACCTCCTTTCCTTTTTATTTTGTCACCCTCACCTTATTCCTCTCCCTTCAAGGGAGAGGTTAAACGATGAATTTTGCACTGACTCCTCGTTTCACTCAGAGCTTCAGCTCAGAATGACAATGTACTATTACTATCATTGTAAATCTGCCAATAGCTTTGGTCAATAGGATTTTAGTAATAGCTTAATATGGGAAAAAGGTCATAGGCTCCCTAAACCAGCCTTGTCCCCTTCGCTGCTTCAGCCACTATGCCGATTTCCCCTATTCTTTCCTGGAATTCCTCCTCGGTGTAGCACAGCAGCTCCACCCTGCGCAGAGGAATTTTCTCAAGCAGCATGGTAGCCCTTTCAGGGAAGGGAATGCCAGCGAAGTGTGGAGAAATTACCATAAGGTCCCAATCGCTTTCCTGAAGCCAATCCCCTCTGGCTCTGGAGCCAAAGAGAAAGGCACCCTTTATCTTAAGGGGCGAATTGTGCAGCAGCTCCTTGAGATGCTCTACATCTCTAATCTTAATTCCCCTTTCACCCACTGTAATACCTCCCGGGATAGCTTGAGGATGCATTTCAGCCGAAGCCTCATCATACAATTTCGCTGGCACCGCGTTGGCAGCGTTAGGATAACGAGTTGTGATGTAGTCTGGACTCAGTTCAGCGGCAGCGTGAGATACATTCTCTGGCGCTTCCAGCTCCTCAGCTAGTTCTACCAGGTCATGGGTAAATGCCGCTTGCCGTTTTCTCTCCAGATACATTACTTTGAGCGCCTTTTCTGCTGCTTGCTCGGAGAAAAACACCGAGGCATAATATTTCCTCACTCCTAACAGCTTATCTGCGGTGTCCAAATCCTCTTCTGCTTGCTCCCATAATCTAACGCTTTCCTTACGCATCACGCCTCTCCACATTGCCTGGCTGAATCGCCTGGGCTTCAAACACCTTTATCCCCTGCCTACGAGCAAACCTCATAGCTTCTTTGCTTAAGCCGGGGACGGCAATTAAAATCTTATCGTAAATGCCAGTGTCATAGGCTTTATCATCAAAATCAAACACTTTATCTATACCTATAGCTTTGTGGCTAGATTCAATGCCAATGGCGATATTATGCACCATAATACCATCATCCCTGGTAGCCAGGATATCTATAGTATGCTCAGCACCTGATTTGCCTTTCACTACGGCATTTCCCTCTATCTTATAGCCACGACTCTGGAGGTATTCTATAAGTCCCGACCTGGATTTGAACTGGAAAGGCTCCCTTTTCATCTCCGCTTCCCTTTCTTGAGGCGGGCCAGGGAAGAGCGTACGGGATAAAAATACTTCCAAATCTGTTGATTCGAAAATCCTTATCCTCTGCCTGGCAGCAAACTGCCTGGCCTCTTCAGTAACCCCAGGAATGGCAATTAACACCTTATCATGGAGGCCAATATCGTAGGCTTTGTCATCAAAGCCAAATACCTTGCTTAGCCCTATGTGTCTGTCAGCTATCTCAATGCCAATAGCGATGTTATGCACCACAATGCCATCGTCTCTAGTAGCCAGAAAGTCAAAGGTATGCTCAGCACCTGTCCTGCCCTTTACTCTAGCATTTTCCCTTACCTCATAGCCCCGACTTTGGAGAAATTCTATAAGCTTTGCTTTGGGCTTGAGCTCAAATTCCAGCCAGTTCCTCTTCTCCTCGTTCAGGGAATAGGAGTAGGCATCTACCTCAGTGATTTTGTCTCCGGCAGTTATAGAGGAACACTTGAGACACCTCCACTTTATTGTGGGCTGATTGAATATCTCCTCGCAGTCACGACATTTATATAGCATGCCCAGGCTATAGTAATCAGTGCCCAGGGTGTGCAATTCTTGCTTGCATTTGGGGCATACCAGTCTGCCCTTAAGAAAGAACTCATCCTCAGTGCCAACATATTTGCACACCCTATGCTCCAGCACCCTGCCTCGGATGATGTTTCCCGAGCCACATTTAGGGCAGCAGTAAACAGGTCTTAAATTCATTGACCTGCATTGAGGGCAGTGGAGAAACTTATCGAAGAATTTCCTCACCAGTATGTCCTCTTTAGTCAAGGATTCCAGGATGGCCATTGATTCTTTATCTGTAGTATCCAGAAGTTGGTTCACGGCGGGGAAGGAAAAGCCCAGTTCAGATTGTGGGTCAAGCTGCGGCTTTATCTCCGGAATGCTTCCCCGGAGCATTGCCTCCAGCAACCTTGCCGTCCTTTCATTCTGCCATGCCTTAGTCATTTTCCTCTATGGTCCTAGTCCTGAGCCAATCCAGCACAGTGGTCATTGCTTTTTCTTCCAGGCGCAGCCTATGCCTGGCGCCTGGGATTATAGCTAGCTCCTTAGGCTCTTGGGCCTTTTGGTAAAGTTTGTATGCCTGTTCCACAGGCACTATTTCATCGGCGTCTCCATACACCAAAAGCAAGGGGCGAGGAGAAATTTTATCTATCCAATGAAGGGAAGAGATGATTTCAAAGCCCCTCAGCCACTCCTCAATTGAGGGTGGAAAATCCTTATCCCTGATGGCTCCAATTTCACGGAAGTGCTGGATAGAGGATAGAGCTTTGTCCCCACCAGCAAGAAGGCCGAAGTCAGCAGGGCAAGCACAGCTACTAGCTAAAGATATTCTGGAGTCGTGAGCAGCTACATAAAGGCTAACTGCTGCTCCACCACTAAAGCCCAGAAGGCAAAGGCGTGCTTTATTCACCTGACTCAAGTGGTAGAGGAAATTAATAGCAACTCCTAAATCGCGGGTCCAACCCAGAATATCTAAATTGCCCTGGCTTCTGCCTGCGCCACGAAAGTTAAAAATCAAGGTAATGAAGCCAGCAGCACAAAATCTCTGCGCCAGTGTAGCATAACCTCTATCCTGAGGATTATAGGCAGCAGCAGGAATGCCATGGCAAATGCACAAAGCGGGGCAAGCTTGATTTTCTGAAGGGATGTAAACCTCGCCAGCAAGCTCAAGTCCATCGCTTTTCAAGCAAATATTTTCAACTTCCATAGGTTCAAAAATAATAACTGCGGCTTCTTCTCTTAAGGAAGCGTCCTGCTATCAGACCCAAGAGAAAGCCACCAAGGTGCGCCTGCCAGGCTATTCCCCTGAGGAAGAAGGAAATTATAAGGAAGAATGTCATGGCGGCCCAAAGTGGCATGGGGACGGGGATAGGGAAGACAAGTACTGGTAATTTTGGTGCCATTATGGCTAGCGCTCCACCCAGGGCGAAGATAGCTCCAGAAGCTCCTACCCCCGGTAAAACAGGAGGTCTTATTAAGATGTAAAAGATATTTCCTACCATACCGCCGAGGAAATACACTACAAGAAATTTTCTTTCCCCAATTAGTCTGATTAAAAAGCTTCCCAGAAAATATAAGCTTATCATATTGAATATAATATGGCCGAAGCCTCCGTGGACAAAGAGGTTGGTTATTATGGTCCAGGGCTGATCCAAGAAATTTGCTCGAGTCAAGCCTAAAAAAACAATAATCGGGCTCCTTTGTGCGATTCCTCCTCCCGTTATCAGTTCGACTACGAAGATTAAAACATTTGCCACTATTAAGAACCAAATGGCATTTAGGTTGAAGGCCCTATAGCTTCTCATTAGCCAAATTATAGATTAATGCTATCCAACAATTCAATGTGTTTTATGCAGGGTTATTCATTTAGCACATAACCTATGCTCACCAGTAGCATGCTAACTGCCCCTCATGTGGTCGGATTATCCAATATAGTTCAGATAGATGGTGGACACTTCAAAGTGTAATTGTAGTGGCGGAGTTCATCTCCGCCTTACGATGTATTATGCATCTATGTTGTCGGTCGGGGACGAGCCCCGACCCTACAATTTTTTCTTCCATCTGGCATGAGGTTAAAGGCTCACACTAAGGGATTGCTTCACTACGTTCGCAATGACACGTAGGAGACGAGATTGCCACACTCTACTCAAGGCTTCGGGCCACCCTAATGACAAAAAGGGGCAACGACAGGGAAGGAAGTCAAATGCCACTAATCATATGAATGAGTACAATATCTGGACAGTCACAGTCTGTTTATATTAAGATTTTAGTCTTAACCATGCTAATAGCTATTGACAATCATTAGCATTGGTGTAATTATGTTTTCCGATTTGGGTAGAGTAAGCCGGTGTATCTATAACGGCTAGTTTGAAATGAATGGTTTTACTGAACGCTTGAGATAAAGGGAGGAATATGCCAGCCATAAGTTATGAAGAATTGACTCCCGGGTATGAGTTCCCTCCAGCTAGCTATGAGTTGACTCCAGCTCTTATCTCCAAGTATGTAAAAGCAGTGGATAGCTCAGGTGTTGAATTTGTTCCCCCTCTAGCTATAGGGGCATGTGCCATGAGTGCTATGGCGGAGTCTCTTTCACTTCCACCCGGCACCATACACGCTTCCCAGGAGTTTGAGTTTTTCAAATTAGTGTCTATTGGCACCGTAATAAATTGTCAGGCTAAGGTAGTTCGGAAGCTAGCTCGGACTATGATGCGTATGTTAGTATTAGAGCTCAACGTTTTGGATGAAAATAAAGAAAGAGTGCAATCAGGGAAAGCAACCATAGTGTTGCCGATTCAGAGAACAAATGCTCAGTGAAATCTGCGGGGGTAAAATTCTTCCCCCGGTGGTAAAGCATATCACCCAGGAGAAGATTAACCTTTATGCTGAGGCCTCAGGGGATTTTAACCCCATTCATGTGGATGAAGCTTTTGCTGCTCAAACACCTTTGGGCGGCACCATAGCCCACGGCATGCTTATTCTGGCTTATGTGTCAGAGATGATGACGCAAGCTTTTGGCAAAAACTGGGTTTCTAATGGCAAGCTTTCCATCCGCTTTAAAGCTCCAGCACGCCCCGGAGATACTGTGACTGTTAGGGGGAAAATTGATTCTATTGAGGACAAAGAGAGTGTATCATCTGTGAATTGTAGTATTGAGTGTTGTAATCAAAAGGATGAGACCATAATCACAGGTGGGGCGATAGTTAAAATTCCGTTCCTAGAAAGGACGGCCGATGTCTGAAGTTAGTAAAAAAGTAAGAATAGCAGTTGATGCTATGGGTGGTGATTATGCTCCCGAGGAGATCGTCAAGGGGGCAATTCTGGGTGCACAAAAAGACGATGTGGAAATTATCCTGGTGGGCCCCATGGATGTGTTGGAAAGAGAATTAAACAAATATAGCTCTTCCAATAATTTGCCTATTCGCTGTGTTGAAGCCACCGATGTCATAAAAGAAGGCGAGCCATCGGCTTTAGCAATTCGTCGCAAACCCAATTGCTCTATAGCTGTAGCCACAAAGCTGGTAAAGGCAGGCGAGGCGGATGCAGTAGTAGGTGCTGGGTCTTCAGGAGCAGTGGCTGTTAGCGCTATTCAGTATCTGGGTATGGTGGAGGGAATGGAGCGCCCGGCAATTGGTGGCACTCTTGGTGGCTTTGCCCCTAACATAGTATTTATAGACCTGGGAGCTAATGTTGATTGTAAGCCGTATCAACTCTTATCATTTGCTATTGCTGGCTCTGTCTTCGCTAAAAAGTTGCTTCATATTGCCAATCCTACAGTGGGCTTATTAAGTACTGGTGTTGAGGAAGGCAAAGGAAACGAAGTGGTGCGTGAAAGTTACTCTCTGCTTAAGAAAAGTGGTTTGAATTTTATTGGCAATATAGAAGGTGGCGATATCCTTGGTGGGCGAGCCAATATTGTTGTTTGTGATGGATTTGTAGGCAATGTAGTTTTCAAATTCTACGAGAGTATGGGAGACCAGGCATTAAATTACGTAAAGCGAAAGCTGAAAAAATACCCGCCATTGAGTGGCATAGCTAAATTATTGTTTAATAAGCTGTTCCCAATAACTAAAATATCCTACGAAGGCGAGGGGGAAGGTAGCGGCATCTTATGGGGCATTGATGGCATTGTCAGGATAGCGCATGGAGCTAGTCGAGCTCCCCACATAACTCATGCTATAGCAGGCGCCAGGAACGCTGTACAGGCTGATATTGTTGGCTGCCTAAAGTCAGAATTAGCAAAATTTCAAAAGGAAGGCAAGATATAAAAGGAGGTACCAAATGTCTGTTGAAGAAGAAATAAAAGAAATAGTGGCCAAGATTGTTCATGTTGATAAGAGCGTCCTCACTCGTGAAGGCACTTTCAAGGATATAAAGGCAGATTCCTTGGATATAGTGCAGGCGATGGTAGCGGTGGAGGACAAGTTTGATATTGAGATCCCCGATGAAGAAGCTCAGAAATTCCAGAACTTTGGAGCTTTTGTTGACTATGTAGAGAGCCGGGTGGCAGAAAAGGAGAAGGCTTAGCCATGTCCCTCAAAGGTAAACTAGCTTTGGTCACTGGCAGTGGGCGAGGCATCGGCAGAGCCATCGCTCTGAAGCTTGCCTCTCAAGGTACTGATATTATCGTCAATTTCTTTCGTCGCCGCGAGGCTGCCGAGCAGACAGCTAAAGATATTGAGGCTCTGGGAGTGAAAGCTGAGGTTATCAGAGCCAATGTGGGAGACCCGGCAAAGCTTGATGAAATGTTTGACATGATTGTTACTAAGTTTGGCTATCTGGATATCTTGATTAATAATGCCGCCTCAGGTGTAGGTCGCTCAGTAATGGATGTGGATGTCAAGGCCTGGGATTGGACCATGAATATCAATGCCAGAGCCTTTTTGCTCTGTGCTCAAAGGGCAACTAAACTGATGGAAGGGAGAGGGGGTAAAATAATTAGCATCACCAGCTTGGGCTCCTCCTTTGTGCTGCCTACTTATGCTGTTGTAGGGGTATCTAAGGCAGCTCTGGAGGCTCTAACTCGTTACTTGGCAATAGAGCTAGTTCCCAAAGGCATTTGTGTTAATGCCGTGGCTGCCTCTGCTGTGGAGACAGAGGCACTGAAGTTCTACATTAAAGAGGGGCTGCTGAAAGATACTCGTCAAGCAACCCCAGCGGGAAGGATGGTCATCCCTGAGGATGTGGCCAAAGTGGTGGCTTTTCTATGTAGTGAAGAGGCTTTCATGATAAGAGGACAGACAATCATTGTCGATGGAGGCACTTCCATAGCGCCTTTCATGCCTGTGGAGAAGGAGGAAAAATGAAAATGCCACGAGTTGTGGTTACTGGTATGGGTACTGTTAACCCTATAGGCTTGAATGTGGAGGAGTTTTGGCAAGGGCTAGTGGCTGGAAAATCTGGGATTGGTCTCATCACTCGTTTCGACACCAGCAAATTCCATGTGAAAGTAGATGCTGAAGTAAAGGACTTTGACCCCACAAAATATATGGATTTAAAGGCAGTTGATCGCTCTTCAAGGGCTGTTCAATTGGGTATCGCAGCCGCCAGGGAAGTGGTAGAATCAGCCAAATTAGACATGACTCAGGAACATCCTGAGCGGGTAGGGGTTAGTGTTGGCTGTATGGTAGAAAGCAGCTATATTGTCAAACAAAGTGAGTTGATTGATAGGCGGGGACCAAGAAGAGCTGACCCTCTCTTCATCGCTAAATCGGGCCCCAGCGCAGCATCCATGCAGATAGGGATGTTCCTGGGAGCTAAAGGGCCCAACTCTAGCGCAAACAGCCTTTGCGCCACAGGAGCTGATACCATAGGCACAGCCATGAATTTTATCCGCTTGGGCTACGCTGATGTAATGATAGCCGGGGGAGCTGATTCCAGCCTAGACATCGTCTCTATGGCTGGAATTGATATTGTAGGTGCTGTTTCTCGAGAGTCAGGCCCTGCTAAGGCTAGCCGACCCTTTGACCTTAATCGCAATGGCTTTGTCTATGGTGAGGGCGCAGGTTTAGTTGTTTTGGAAAGCTATGAACACGCCAAAAAGAGAGGGGCACCAATCCTGGCTGAACTAGCTGGTGCCGCCTGGTCTTTTGATGCCTATGACCAAACTGCTCCTTCTCCTGAGGCAGAGGCTTATGCTATGAGGTTTGCTCTGCAAAATGCCGCAGTAAAGCTTGAAGAGGTTGATTATATCAATGCTCATGGCACCAGCACCAAGTTGAACGACGCCAACGAAACTAAGGCTATTAAAATGGTGTTTGGAGAAAAGGCTTATAAAATCCCCATAAGTTCCACTAAGTCTATGATTGGTCATATAATAACTGCATCCGGCGCTATAGAAACTATTGCTTCTATACTGATTATGAATAAAGGTATTATCCATCCCACCATAAATTATGAAACCCCTGACCCAGAGTGCGATTTAGACTATGTCCCCAATGTGACCAGACCGGCACAGGTAAATGTCTGTTTGACAAATAGCTTTGGACTGGGCGGGGAAAATTGCTGCTTGGTGCTTAAAAAGTTCAGCGAGTGAAGCTATAATGTCATTGCGAGGCACAAAGTGCCGAAGCAATCTCAAAATATGGATTGTTTCGCGGGGTTTGTCTTGGGCGCTATGAGATTCTTCGGTCGCTTCTCTCCCTCAGAATGACAGGGGCGAAGGGCTGCAATGACGCAAAACGGTATCTCAAAATGTTACGAGGATTTTAGGAGGTGAAATGGAATTAGAAGGTAAAGTATCCCTGGTAACCGGTGCCTCTCGTGGCATAGGTAGAACTATCGCTTTAAAACTATCCAGCCTTGGTTCTAAAGTAGCAGTCAATTACGTGGCCATTGCGGCTGATAATAAGACTGACGCCGATGCTGTGGTGGAAACTATAATCCGCCAGGGTGGCGAAGCTATGCCAGTTGAAGCTGATGTTCGGGATGGCGACGCGGTGAAAGCTATGGTAGATGTGATAACTACCAAGTGGGGCAAGATAGACATTCTGGTAAATAATGCTGGCATTACCAGAGATACTCTCCTGCTGAGAATGTCTGAAGAAGCCTGGGATGATGTAATCAATACAAATTTACGTGGAGCCTATTTATGCACCAAGTTTGCACTGCGCTCTATGATAAGGCAAAGATGGGGACGCATTGTTAATATCGCCTCCATTGCTGGACTGATAGGCAACGTGGGGCAAACTAATTACGCTGCCTCTAAGGGTGGGTTGATTGCCTTTACCAAGAGCGTAGCTCGTGAGGTAGGCTCTCGGAATATAACTGCAAACGCCATAGCACCAGGTTTCATTAAAACCCAGATGACTGAAAACCTGCCCGAGGAGATAAAGAAATCTATTCTATCAATGTCATCGCTGCGTCG
>JAUWHW010000035.1 GCA_030605665.1 Dehalococcoidia bacterium
GAGGATTTCCCGGATAATCAAGCTGAAGCTAAAATCAAAACTGAAGCAAAATTAAACGGCTTAAAAAGTTAAGGGAGGTAAAATAAACAGGACAAAGGTAAGGACTGTAGACTAGTGAGAATAGCACGGCAAAGAGCACACTGATAGCCAAGGGCAAAGCTAGTGAAGTTATCCTGGCTCACCAGAGAGTCACTGAGGACCTATCCTGCCATGACCAAGAGGTTACAAAAGGAAGGCATCAAGATTTGGTATAATACCAAGGTTAAGGAAATGAGAGGCAACAATAAGGTCGAGACGGTAGTGTTGGTAAATAATAAAACCGCAAGTGAAGATAGTGTAGATGAATCAAGAGGAGCGAGGGTTTATGGCTTGAGCGATTGGAAGACGGAGGCAGACAATGGCTAGATATGAAGTAATCATCATTGGGGGTGGTCCTGCCGGGCTTGCCGCCGGACTCTATACCTCGCGAGCGGGCCTCAAAAGCTTGCTGGTCGAACGCAGTGTACTTGGAGGCCAGATAGTAAATGCCACCCTGGTGGAGAATTATCCCGGTTTCCCCGGGGGTATTTCGGGTTCCGAGCTGGGTTCGCTCATGCATCAACAGGCAGTCAGACATGGTCTGGAGGTTATAACTGCCGAGGTTATAGGCCTTACCCCGGGGCAACCTTATGGCATCTCTACCACTGAGGGCAACTTCGAAGCTGCGGTTATAGTCATCGCAGCTGGCTCGGAGTATCGTAAATTGGAGGTTGTTGGTGAGGAAAAGTTCTCAGGCCACGGCGTTTCCTATTGTGCCACCTGTGATGGCTTCCTCTTCCGTGACAGGAAGGTAGCAGTTGTGGGAGGAGGTGATACCGCCATCACCGATGCTCTAGAATTAAGCCAGCATGCCAAGAAGGTCTACGTAATACATCGGCGAGACCAGCTTCGGGCAGGGCAAACCCTCCAGCAACGAGCATTTGCCCAGCCTAAGCTAGAGTTCATCTGGAGTACAATGGTAGACGAAATCATGGGAGAGAAAATGCTGAAAGGGCTCAGGTTACGTAATGTGAAAACAGGACAGCATTCCATCTTGGAAGTGGCTGGTGTCTTTGTTGCCATAGGGCTTATGCCCAATAGCCAGCGCTTCTCCAACATTCTGGAACTCGACGATGCCGGCTATATCGTCACTGACGAAACGATGGCTACCTCAGTCCCTGGCATCTTCGCTGCCGGCGACATCCGCAGAAACTCGGCGCGCCAGATCGCTGCTGCGGTTGGGGATGGCGCTACTGCTGCCATGTCCGCTTTCAAGTACCTTCAGGAGGTAAGGTAAAAATCTTTAGGACTATTAGCAAAAGTAGATTATGGAAAATATATCGCTTATAGTGGCTTTCGGTGCTGGGCTATTGTCTTTCCTGTCACCCTGTGTGCTGCCTTTAGTGCCGGTATATCTCGCCAGCTTGGCTGGCCCTGATATATTTGTGTCTGGAGCTTATAAAAGACGTATCTCTGTATTCCTTCATTCCCTTAGCTTCGTAGTAGGCTTTACCGTAGTTTTTGTTATCATGGGAGTCGGGGCTGGATTGGCTGGATTTGCCCTCAGCTCTCATTTAGCAGTAATTCGCCAAATAGCTGGCTCTTTGTTGATATTCTTCGGTGTGTTTATACTGGCTAGCCTAAAAATCCCGTGGTTGAATTATGAAAAACGTTTGTCTCTATCCCGGGGTACTACTATTAGTTACCTGCGCTCTTTCTTGACAGGAGCCATATTTTCTTTAGCATGGACGCCATGTGTTGGCCCTATACTGGGAGGCATTCTGACTCTTGCTTGGAGTTCTGAAACAGCATGGCATAGCGCTCGCCTTCTAGCTATTTATTCTCTGGGATTAGGAATCCCTTTCCTGGTAATAGGAGCTGCCTTTGATTCTGTTACTCCTTTACTAAAACGCATCCGCCTCTATTCCACCGCAATCTATATCTTTAGTGGAGTATTGCTTATAGCTGTTGGTATACTTATCCTGACCGATAAACTGGTCTGGTTCTAACCATAATTTAGAGGTAAAATTATGTTCTGAGGTTAATTATGAATAAAATGCTAAAAGTCCTGCTGATAATAACATTTGCCTCAGTCCTGACCTCAGGGTTCGCAATGGCTGGTTGCTCCCCAAACTCTACTTCTCCTACAGTAGGTAACCTAGCGCCAGACTTTCAGTTTTATAATCCTGAGGAAGAACCTGTTTCTCTCAGTGACCTCAGAGGTAAACCTGTAATGCTCAACTTCTGGGCCACTTGGTGCGGTCCCTGCGTCTCTGAAATGCCCTATCTACAACAGGTGTACGAAGAATGGTCAGACAAGGGGTTAGTACTATTAGCTATCAATAAAGGTGAACCCCCTTCCAAAGTAAAAGAGTTTTTACAAAACCATAACCTTTCCCTTCCAGTGCTACTTGATACCAAGCAGGTTATATCTCAGAAGTATAGCATCCGAGCCATTCCTACCACCTTCTTCATTGATAAAGATGGCATCATTCAAGTTGTGCGAATTGGTGCTTTCCCCAATAAAGAAGCAATAGAAAGCGACCTTAATAAAATTATGCCGTAGCTAACTCAATTCTGGTTACCCACCTCCGGGTATCTTTAGGAGCGAAGGCAACAATGTGGATCTGTATCGTAACAAGGGATGAGAATAGCTCCCCCTTTGGAGAAGATAGAAAACATTATTGTGCTGAAGCCGTAACAGGAGGTATTGGTGCTCATCGCAAGTATTTAGGAGCCGTTTAAAAATGTAGTTGCCCAATTTATTGGGCGACTGTGCCTGATAAATCAGGCAACTACAAAAATTTGGGGGTGAAACACCTCTAAGATGGCTAAAATTGAACGTGGAATCAAAATTAAACAGCCCAGTATTTAGGATAGGAGGTATAGATCCATGATTAAAGCTATATGTTTTGACTTAGGAGACACTTTGATCGCTGAAGAAAGCGTCATTCATAATAGTTGCGGGCAGGCTATCACTGCCAAGGTCATCGAGGGGGCGTTTGAGGTCTTGGAGAGCCTCAGAAAAGATGGATACAAGATTGCTATGATAGCCAATGCTGGCAGCATTGGTGCCAGGAATGTCATAGCTGCTTGTGGTTTGGAGGATTATTTTGACGCTATAGTAATCTCTGAGGAAATCGGTATCGAGAAGCCAGCGAGGGAGATATTTGAGGTTGCATTAGACAAACTCAAGGTCAAAGCCGAAAACACAATTATGGTTGGCAACAGGATTGATACAGATATTGTTGGAGCAAATAGAATGGGCATGAGGAGTGTGTGGTTCAAGTGGAACAACCGCCATGAGAAAACAGTAGCCAGTGAAGAGGAGGAGCCTGACTTTGTAATAAAGAGCCTTTCCGAATTGCTTGGCATTTTAAGTTTAAGGAGTCAGCAACTTTCGTAGCTTTGCTTGAGTGCTCCCTGCCGGAGTCCTCACTTCATCTTGACCACCGACTTCACCGCTACCTCAATATCTCCGGCAGTTAGTCCATATCTTTGAAGCAACTCATCGGCTTTGCCTGATAGGGCATATCTATCCTTGAGGTTGATAAAGGACACGGGCACTTTTCCCTTTCAACATCGAACTCCTTTCATCGAAAGTTTACCACCTAAGAAACTCTGGAGCCTCATAACACACAGGAGCGAAAACCCCTCAATACGAAAAATTATAACCTACTACTTCACTATGATATGATATAGCATAAATAGAGATGCTTAGGGAATACCAAACCGTAATCCTGGCTGCCCTTCTCCACGACATTGGCAAGCTACTCCAGAGGGGTTCCTTCGGTTCTCTGGACACCGAGGGTAAGCATCCGAAGGTGTCGGGTACGTTCATATCTGCCTATCAGTCCCTCTTCGCCCAAGTCTCTGATGTGTCCCTCCTTAAAACTCTTGTTGAACATCACCATGAACATCCCTCCTTCCGTCCTAACTTAAGTGTCCAAGATTTGCCACCGGGTAGAGCTAGAGCACTGGCATATCTCATTAGCGAGGCTGACAACCTCTCCTCTTCAGAACGCGAGGGAGGACTAAAGGAATACCGCGACTTTAAGACCACGCCACTGGTATCCGTATTCAGCAGAGTAGATATTGGAACAGCAAGAAAACCAAAGCCCTTAAGATACCACGCTCAACCATTGAAGTTGAACGATGAGACTTTCTCTCACGACATCTTCCCTGACGATTTGGAGGAATACGTCCCCGGCGAGATGAACAAATTGCTGACCTCATTTGGCGAGGAATTCAAGGAATTTTCCTCTTCAGTGAACAAGGAGGACTTTGAATCCTTCTTCACCCACCTGCTGAGAATTGTCCATAAGTATAGCTGGTGCGTCCCTTCAAACACTCAAGAAGAGGTTCCCGACATCTCCCTTTATGACCATCTTAGGACTACGACTGCCATCGCTGCCTCCCTTTACCAGTATCACATGGCTAATAACACCCTCGACGAGGAGCACATTAGGGGTGAGGATGATGTGGAGAAATTCTGCCTTATTGCAGGCGACATCTCCGGAATCCAATCTTACCTGTACGACGTGGCTAATGTGGGAGTTGGCGGCGTAGCCAAGCGATTGCGGGCCCGCTCCTTCTACCTTTCCTCCCTGGTGACTGTGATTTGTCATCGCTTACTTCATAGCTTAACTGATACAGGGCTTCCTGTTGTTTGCGACATCATAAGCAGCGGCGGGAAGTTCGTCATTCTGGCTCCGAACCTACTACAGGTGAGGCAGAATCTGGCAGAGCTTGATAGAAGCATTAACTCCTGGCTGCTCAAGGAATTCCAGGGGGATTTGACCATGCTCTTCGCCTTGCTGCCTCTGTCCCCACATGATTTCATGGAGAAGCGGATTGACTCGAAACTAACTCAACTGGAACACGAGCTTAACTGTCAAAAAGCCCGTAAGTTTCATGGCCAGCTAATTGGCCATAACACGTGGCGCACGCAAAGATTCCTGTGGACTGAAAAGGACTATCCCTTCGGGGATTGCCCCAGTTGCCACAAGTTGCCGGCTCAAGCGGATTCCTCAGCGCCACAGGATGAGCGATTTTGCCCCCACTGCGACCATGAGAGAAAAGTGGGAGAAAAGCTGATCTCTCTACGCTATATCGGTTACTCCAGGCAAGAACTCCAAGGAGAGAATGTATTCTCCTTCTTTGATGACCAGCCTTACTCCATCACCCTTGGTAGTTCGGAAAAGGAGATACCCACGTCCTGCTATCTGATTGAAGCCCTGCCGGGAGCAGATCCGATTTATGGTTACCCCTGCCTAGTTCGTCCCTTGGCTAACCATGTGCCTCTTGCAGAAGTTCCAACACCCCGCACTGTCAAAAGTTTCTCTGAACTAGCATCAGCGGCTGTAGGAGGTGAGTTCCTCGGCATTCTGAAAGGGGATGTTGACCGACTGGGTATGATCTTCAGTCTTGGGCTTCAAAAGGAAGCAAGCTTTTCCCGCATTGCCACTCTGAGTCGCATGCTTGATTTGTTTTTCTCTGGCTGGATGAATTATGCCCTGGCGAGCGAGTTTGGTGACTGTTACACAGTTTATTCAGGTGGAGATGATTTCCTCCTCGTCGGTCCCTGGGAAGAAATAATCAAACTGGCACGACACATAGACCTCAGCTTCTCACATTTCGTGGGCCGCAATGACAATATCACTCTGTCGGCAGGCATAGCAGTCACTAAGCCAGCATTCCCTATCGCTTCATCATCGAAGCTGGCTAACGACTATCTAGAAAAAGCTAAAGGCAATGGACGTGACCGTTTGCATCTCTTCGCCACCACTATCCCTTGGGGGAAGTTCGATGATATGGAAGGATGGCAGCAAATCCTTTATCAGAATTTAAGATCGGGGGATATCAGTACTGCCTTGGTTTACCGTATTCTTCGCTATTCACAGCAGTGCCGTGGGTGGCTGGAAACAAAGGAAACAAGGAATCTGCTTTATCTGTCGCATCTCGCCTATGACATTGCCCGAAACATAGAAGATAAGGAGGTGAAAGGAAAATTGGAACCGTTAACCGATTTACATAATAGCCAGCTAATGTCACAATTGCAGTTGCCCATAACCTGGGCATTATTAAAGTGCAGGAGGAGGGAGAAATGAGAGATAGACAATATAGTCAGCCTGCTAGGATTCAGCCGCCGTTGCCTAAAGTTGGAAGCTTCTATACCGACGATGGCAAAAGCATAAAGCCTGAGCTTCTGGATTCTGAAGCCAGAGCCCTGGGAGAGGCTTTTGCTGTCAAGAAGGGCCCACATTATGTTTCCAGCACTCAGTTACGCCGCTACTATAATGATGTCAAGCAACTTCAGCGCGAAATTGAGAAAGCCCTAGGGGATAAAAGGAACTCAAAGGACCGCCAAGCCCTAAAGGAATACCTGCCATCAGTCAGAATGCTGAAGGCAAAGGTTGCCTACGGCACACGTCCTGGAACAGCCGAAAGGGTATCTAGGGGGTTCAAAAACACGATGGATGATTGCATTGGACTTATTGAGAACCCGAGAGACTTCCAGACCTTCGTTCTATTCTTTGAATCTGTTGTGGGCTATTACTATGGAGCAGGAGGTGGCAAATGAAACTAAGTCTGCTGGGCTATTGCAGAATAGAAGGTAGTATTAGATGCCTCACTGGACTTCATATCGGTGGCAGCAGCGAAACCATTGAGATTGGTGGCATGGATAATCCTGTTATCAAGCATCCCCTTACCAAGGAACCTTATATACCTGGAAGCTCTCTGAAGGGCAAAATGCGGTCGCTGTTGGAGCTCAAGCTGGACAAAGTAGACCGGGAAGGGAAACCCCACCAATGTAGTGCCCCGGATTGCCCTATATGCCGTATTTTTGGTTCCAGTGCAGGCGAGGGCTCAACTTATGGCCCTGGAAGGCTTATCGTCCACGATGCTCAACTGGAGCGAATCAACGGACAGTTGGAACAGGATCTCACACAAACAGAGGTAAAGTGGGAAAATACTATAAACCGCATAAGTAGCAGGGCTAACCCTCGGCCGATGGAAAGAGTACCTAGCGGCGCCGTGTTCTCCTTCCAGATGGATTACCGAGTATTCGATGTGGAGCACGACAACGGCGAAGTGGATAAGAAGTTATTCGACCATGTGCTCCAAGGAATGAAGCTGGTCCAGATGGATACCTTAGGAGGCTCGGGAAGCAGGGGCTACGGAAAGGTAAAGTTTGAAAATATCATGGTCACTTATTCAGATGGCACATCCGAAAGCAAGGATATTGATAAAGTTCCCTTATAGGAGATCGCCTCGTGAGTACTTACCGGATTGATATCCAACCTGAATCACCTTTTCTTACGCCACCTCAGTCGGATACCGTCTTCGGGCATCTGGCATGGGCTATAGTTTATGACCAGGGGGAAACCAGGCTAAAGCAAGTTCTAGCTGAATTCGGGGCGGATAGCCCTCTGTTTCTCGTCTCTGCCGCTTTTCCCCAGGGCATGCTACCCTTGCCTGTCCTGCCTTCTCTCAACCATAACGATATATATGAACTGGCTGGCCAGCTTTATCCGGGTGAGGGAGAGGTATCAGCTCAGCGTAAGACTATAGAAAGGCTAAAACCCCTCAAGAAGATTCACTACATAGACATTGACGGCTTTTCAGAAATAGCCCGGAACCTCACCAGTTTTAGCCTTACTCGGAAGCTGCTCGACATGGCTCTAACTCATAAGGATACTACCAAAAAGGAGACGGTTATGCACACTGCCGTCAATCGCCTAACCGGCAGCGCTCAAGAGGGAGCTCTCTTCCCTTACGATGAAGTTGCTTATCGCACCAACCTCAGCATCTGGCTTAACCTTAAGGATGTCTCCTGGAAGCCGGAATTGGAGCGATGGTTCAAGATAGTAGAAGGCACCGGTTTTGGCAAAAGGAAATCAATAGGCTTGGGACAGTTTAAGATTGTTGGCATGACGGAAGCATCCCTCCCGAAGATAGCCAGTCCCAACGCCTTTGTCACCCTCTCCTCCTATGTACCCAGGCAGGGCGACCCAGCGCGTGGCTATTATAAGCACATTATGAAAAGAGGGAAGCTGGGAGGGCCATGGGCTCTTAGTGGCAAGGTATGGAAAAAGCCCTTATTGATGTTAACTCCTGGCTCCGTTTTCTACAGTGACGGTGAATTACAGCCCTATTACGGGGGCCTCGTATCTGAGATTCACCAGGACAGGCCTGAGGTAGTTCAATATGCTTTTGCCTTTCCTTTGGGCATAAGGTTGGGGGAGGAAATAGTATGAGCCACGAGATTCTTACTTTGACTCCTCTTACTCCTCTGCACATCGGCGCTGGCGAGACCTTGGAGGCTTATGAATATGTTGTTATTGACAGTAAGCTCTATTGCTTCAAGCCGGAACGATTATTAGCCAAGCTGGGCCAGGCAGAGCAAGAAAAGGTTCTTAATCTGTTGGCAAGCGACCTGGGCCGATTGCATGGCTTCCTCCGGGAACGAAAGGATTTGGTGCTGGGCCAGGCCGACTATACAATCTCTATGACTGAGGCAGCTCAGAGACTCTATGCTGAAAGGCTCCGTAATCCCAGGAGTGATTTGACCATTTCCCCATTCATAAAAACAGGCTGCAAACCCTTTATTCCCGGAAGCTCACTCAAGGGAGCTATTCGCACTGCAATGCTTTATGCTAAGGCAAGACGTCCCATCACAGACTACAACTGCCGCAGATTAGAGGAGAAAGCTTTCGGCTATGACAAGATTACTGATGACCCATTTAAGAACTTTAAGCTCAGCGATTCCCAGCCTTGTCCCGACGCTACTCAACTAGTACTAGTGACGGTCTTCACCAAAAGAGCTAATAACTGGCAAGCAAGTGTTCCCATGTTAAGAGAGGTAACAAAATCAAGGCTGACTTCTGATTCACCTAGCAGCTTCACCCAGATTGTGGAACTGAAAGACAAGGCTGGCTTTAGGCTGGAAGAGGTAATCCACGCTTGCCGCCAATTCTACAACCTCCATCTGGAGAGTGAAGCGCGCTACTTAGCTAATCTACCACAGGCCAGAGAAATCTATCGCAAGTTATTCAATTTAAGAAATAATCTAAATTCAAATTCGTTTCTGCTCCGCCTCGGCTGGGGCTCAGGCTTCGATGCCATTACCGTGAATTACGCTATGGCAAGGAGAAGCGAAAAGCGTTCCCGTAGACTGGCTGAGGGTGGAATACCATTAGGCTGGGTTGAAATAACAGTGAGGTCATGTTAGCCAGCTTTGCCATACAGATGAAACCCGAGAAAAACTCCTTCTTGCCATTGAACTTGGGGAGTTTGCTACACGCTCTTTTCCTGCATCTCATCGCTGACAGCCAGCCTGAGTTAGCTCAACAGCTTCACAGCGATCAACCTCTAAAGCCCTTCACTGTTTCTCCTCTGGAAGGCAAATTTGCCCGAACCGGCGGTCATCTTGTTGCTCTAGCCGATAACATGTATTGGCTCAGATTTACCGCTCTCACCGAGGAGACTTTCACCGCGCTAAATAAAGTACTGCTAACTAAATTCACCAGCAAGGCCAAAATCAATCTAAATGGCAATGACTTTTCCATCACCAACGTTGCCCTTGAACCTACAAGCGATAATGCATGGGGAGGCATCACCTCTTTTGAGGAAATTCATAAGCATGCCGCTACAGAATCTGAGATAACTTTGCTGTTCCATTCGCCCACCACTTTCCGTCATAAGGGAATGAACTTGCCCTTCCCTGGCTCTAGCCTTATCTGGGGTAGCCTTTTGGAAAAATGGAATGCCTTCGCCCCTATCACTATTAGCTCAGAACTCAAGGATTATGCGGATGAGCACATTGCCATAGCCAGATACAACCTTCATACCAGTATAATAAACCTTGCTAATGCCAAGCAGGTAGGCTTTACTGGTAAATGCCAGTATCTGTGCCTCACTCGGGATTCTCAGTGGCTAAGGCAAATCAACGCTTTAGCTGATTTTGCTCTTTATAGCGGGGTTGGTGCTAAGACCACTATGGGTATGGGTCAAACTCGGAGGATAAGCAATGCCAGTACTCGTGGACTCGATGGTACTCCACGTCATCAATACCAACCCTTTTTAGTGAAATAGAGATGTTTATAGTGGTATGCTATGATATATCTGATGACCGGCGGCGAACAAGGGTGAGCAACATTCTGAAAGGTTTTGGTAGCCGGGCACAAAGGAGTGTTTTTGAATGTGCCCTTAGGCCGAAGCAGTTTCAAAAGCTAAAGCAAAGGCTGAACAAGGTACTGAAGGATGATGACGGATTGCGCTATTACACTTTATGTGCCGAGTGTGTTTCCAGGGTAGAGGTGGTTAATGGTCCTCCTGTGACTCAAACTCAGCTTTATTTCGTTGTCTGAGATGCTCGGAATACGAAATAGCACAATAGCACCTTAAAAACTGAATTAAATGGCAGGTTTTGGGAGGGTGCTCGGGAAGTAGGTTCAGAATCAAAGCGGAGCGAGAGAAAGGCGCTAATCCTCGGAAGGGGATTGAAACCTGCTCCAAATCGTCTCTTGAAATCCTTATCATTTAAAACGAGAGAAAGGCGCTAATCCTCGGAAGGGGATTGAAACGTGATATCGGTGAAGAAGTTAAGAGTTCTGCCGTTAAGCTGGACAGAAAGACGCTAATCCTCGGAAGGGGATTGAAACAGATTAAGAAACACGAAGTCCTATTTTCTCTTGACACTCGTCCGGAACCCCTTAATCCTCGCAAGGGGATTGAAACGGGATAGGATAGTTACTTGGATTCTTCCTTGGGACTGGTCCGGAACCCCTTAATCCTCGCAAGGGGATTGAAACTCCTTGGTTAATGGATGTTCATGATTTCCAGATAAAGTCCGGAACCCCTTAATCCTCGCAAGGGGATTGAAATAGCATAGAGCCTGGTTGAGCAGAATCTATGCCACAAGAATAATTGCACTTTTCAAGTAAAGCCCCAGGGCGTTAGTAAGGTGCTATAAAATGAAAGAAAAGGGCTGGACCAAGATATTTTGGGACCGTGTATCGGAGGATCGTGATCTTATCTTCTTCATCATTGGCTTCTTTATCTGGCTACTTGATTTTATCGCCAGGCTTAGTGGATTCAGCAGCAACTCCTGGCCATGGATTATGACCCGAGCTGCCATACCTGCCCTCTTCATCAGTGGAGCCGTTCTCTATCTCCGCAAGCACTATCGACTTACAAATCAAATTACCTCCATCAAGCACCTCCCCGTTGTTTTCGTGGTTGGAAAACCACAGGGTGAGGTCCAGGAGGCTCTCACCTCTGCCCAGGAGGCTATTACCGAACTCACAGGCTTCAAGGCTTTCCATCAAGTAGAGGAGATTTTCAAAGTACGCTATGAAGAATACCTGGTACACCATCAAAGGAAATGGCTCCAGCCTGATGCTAGCCAGTGGAAAGACTTTATCGAGGATGCCGAGCTGAACATTCACCGTTTCTCGGACACCGTATCAGGGGGGAAGATTTATCACATTTTCATAGATGGTCCCGCTTCTCTAGCTCTGGGGCTGGGAGTGGTCTTTGGCAGTAAGCGCCAGCTGGTTGTCTACCAGTTCCAGGACAATAAATATCAACCGGTTATTGACCTCAGGCAGAACCTGCGCCGCATAAAGGAGGCTATCACCGAGACTGAGTATCAGTATATTCAGGTATCTTATCCTCCCAGTTTTACCCCAGACATAGCCGTGGTACTTGACATGGCCAGTCATCCTGCTGTAGGTTACGTGAAGGCACATCTAACACGAGTGGGACATCAGATGGAAATTGTGGAAGTGTCGAATACCTACAGGGGTAATCTTACCGGGAATGATTGGGTGAAGGTGGTACAGGAACTTTACTCGGTCTTCCGCCGGCTTCAGAGTAGAGAGGAGATTGCAAGACTCCATGTTTTCCATAGCATGCCTGTGGCAATGGCTTTTGGACTGGGAATGGCCCTCGGTAATTTTGTGCCTATTAGGGTGTATAACTGGGAGAAATCAGAGGCAACATATTATCCAGTGCTCAAACTGAACGAACTGGGGAGTTTTCTCTAACCCCTTACACATGTTGAAAACTGAGTGGTATAATGTCTCAAAAGCAGAGGTTCGAAGAATGTCAATCTTCGAAAGGAGTAGCCTGAACTGAGCTGAAGGGGAATTAGTGAGTATAACTACAGTAGGAAAGGTACTAATCCTCGGAAGGGGATTGAAACGAGTTGAGGGTGCTTTGCTCAAAATAGGGCTTTTCAGGACAGAAAGACGCTAATCCTCGTGAGGGGATTGAAACGAGACTGCTTGAGTGGTAACTGTGGGAGCTGTAACAGGTGAAAAGAGAACTAATCCTCGTAAGGGGATTGAAACAACCAGTCCACCACTTCCCTTATCCCTGCCTTTTTAATCGTATAAAAGGCGCTAATCCTCGTCAGGGGATTGAAACAATACACGCCCTGGTGTATGCTCGTGGTGCTTCTCGAGAGAGAAAGGAACTAATCCTCGGAAGGGGATTGAAATTTTTTATCCATCAGATTTTGTCGCATCTAAAACCTTAAAGAGAGAAAGGCGCTAATCCTCGTGAGGGGATTGAAACATAGCATGAGCTACCTCACCAAGCTCCTCAGTAATGAGAGAAAGGCACTAATCCTCGGAAGGGGATTGAAACTCTGTCTATCGAGGATCTGGATCCTTCTCGCCGCAATGGGGAGAGAAAGACGCTAATCCTCGGAAGGGGATATTATTTGCCCAGACAGGGTAAACTAAGGTAGGGTTGTATCAATGGGGAAAGCACTGGTAATTTCTGTCGGTACTGGCATTGGGGGCACACAGGAGGCATTGGATAGCTTGGCCTCTGCTATAGCCTACAGCGTTAAAATCTGCAATGCAGATAAAATATTCTTCGTAGTTAGTCAAGAAAGCCGCGAAACTACTTTGCCCTTAGTCATTTGCCAAATTGACAAGGATAAGCGGTACGAGACTATTGAGGTAGAAGACCCCGATGATATCCAGAGCTGCTATCAACAACTCTCCCCTGAATTCAAGGAGCTAAAGGGAAAGTTTGACTTCGTCACAGTCGATTATACCTCAGGAACAAAGGCTATGACCGCCGCACTGGTCATTCTGGGTAGCCTTTATGAGGCTGACAATTTAACCTATGTGGCTGGTGTAAGACACAAGGGCATCGTCACGAAGGGATTGGAGAAGGTCAGCTCAGTGCGCCCTTACTTCATCACCAGAGAGAGGAACTTGCTCAAAGCCATTAGCTTCTTTAACCACTGTCGCTTTGATGCGTGTGTAAGCATCATTGAGGAAATCGAGGCTGCTATTCCTGACACTGATTGGCTCTCCTCCTGTTCAAATCCTCTCAAACAAGCCTCTCTGGCTTATTCAGCCTGGGATAAATTCAACCACCGGGAGGCCTTCGACCGTCTGAAGCAAGTCAAATTGGATGACTTTAATCAAAACAAATCATTCTTGGGCAATTTACTGCATGATGAAGAGAAAGAACCTTACTATATAGCTGACATAACGAACAACGCTCAAAGGAGGGGCGAAATTGAAGGTAAGTATGACGATGCTGTAGCTCGCCTCTACAGGGTTATGGAGTTAATCGGGCAATACCGGCTTAAGAAATATGGAATAAAAGACACCAGTGGTGTCAGGCTTGAACACATACCCCAAGAGTTGAAACAGGAATGGCAAGTAAAACACGAAGATAGGGTTAGGATAGCCTTAGAGAGGGCCTACCAACTTCTCGCTGCCAAGGGCGACGAGCTAGGCAAAGGTTTCAGGCAAGATGACAAGTTGAGGGACTTATTATCAGCGAGGAATAACTCTATTCTTGCACACGGTCTGCACCCAGTTACAGAAAATATGTATTATGCACTAAAGGAGAGAGTTGCCTCCTATGCCTCTCAAGCGGTCAAAAATCTAAATCATCTTCTTGATATATCCATCTTCCTCAAGTGGCCTAGGTGAATCCTGTTTTACAGGTGGTAAGCGTGTAAATTCATTTCCTTCCGACCACTGACTTCACTGCCTTTTCGATATCTTTAGCAGTCAGGCCATATCTTTGCAGCAGCTCTTCAGCTTTGCCTGATAGGGCATAAGTGTCTTTAAGGTTGACGAACTCCATTGGCACTGGCTTTTCTCTAGCTACTACCTGAGCAACTCGGCTACCTAAGCCACCGTGGGCTAAATGCTCTTCAGCAACAACGATGGCACCCGTTCCTGAAGCTGCTCTGACTATGGCTTCCTCATCTAAAGGTTTGAGAGTGTGCATGTTAATTACACGGCAATCTATACCTTGCTTTGCCAGGGTATCTGATGCCTCTAAAGCTTTGGCTACCATGATACCCATAGCTATAATGGCAATATCCTTACCTCCTCTCATAGTTACCGCTTTGCCCAATGTAAAGTGATAACCCTCAGAATAGACAAGCGGCGTTTTAGGGCGGCTTAATCTGATATAGAAAGGCCCGTAGGTATTTGCCGCCACCTTTACTGCCTCAGCAGCCTCTATAGCATCAGCAGGAACAATCACAGTAAAGCCAGGAAGGGAACAATACAAGGCTAAGTCCTCAATGGCATGGTGAGAGGTGCCATCTTCACCCACGCTAATGCCCCCGTGTGTGGCTACAATTTTGACATTTAATTTCGTCTGAGAAAGGCACATCCTTAGTTGGTCAAAGCAGCGACAGGAGGCGAAAATGGCGAAGGTGCTGGCGAAGACTGTTTTCCCCGAGGCAGCCAGGCCGGCAGCTATGCATATCATATTCTGCTCTTCTAAACCACAATCAAAAAAGCGCTCCGGAAACTCCTGAGCAAAAAAGTGGGTCATAGTTGAAGACGATAAATCAGCGTCCAGGACAACAATATCCTTATTTTCTTTGCCCAACCCTACCAGGGTCTTGCCATAAGTTTCTCGGGTGGATGCTTCAGCCATTATTTCACCCTCACTTAGTTCCTTCGCTTCGCTCAGGACTAGCCTCATCTCCCTTCAAGGGGGAAGAGAATACGAGATTGCTTCGCTGCTCCTTCGCGGAGTTCATCCTGGTGAGCCGAAGCACTGAATGAAGTGAAGGGGAGATTCTTCGGTCGCTTCCCTCCCTCAGAATGACAGGAAACGAAGGACTCAGGGCTTCGGCTAGTTGCAATGACATTCCTAAATTAGCCACCAGCTATCAACTGACTGGTGGATGCTAAACGCCTCTCATGCTATTCTAATTCCTTTAGCGCTCTTTCTGCTTCTTCCGGGGTAGGTGCCTTGCCATGAAATTTCACGTTATTTTCCATAAAGCTAACACCTTTACCTTTAATGGTATGAGCAATAATAACAGTAGGCTTAGTTTTTATCTTTTGAGCCTCCTGGAGGACTGCCAGAATTTGGCTGAAGTCATGGCCATCTATATCAATGGTATACCAGCCAAAGGCTTGCCATTTTCGGTTCAAAGGTTCGAGGGTCATAATATCTCGAGTCCAGCCGCTGAGCTGCATCCTATTACAGTCAAGGATGGCTACCAGGTTATCCAATTTGAAGTGTGCTGCTGACAAAGCTGCCTCCCAGGTTTGCCCCTCCTCACATTCGCCATCACTGAGGAGAACGTAAGTCCAGTAGTCACGATGGTCAAGTCTGGCAGCTAAAGCCACGCCAATACCAAAGGATAAGCCCATGCCTAAAGAGCCAGCTGACATCTCCACTCCGGGAGTAAGATTTCTATCTGTATGCCCTTGAAGCCGACTGCCTAACTTTCTCAGGGTGGCTAATTCTTCCACTGGAAAGTAGCCACTCTCAGCCAGAGCGGCATACAGGATTGGGGCAGCATGCCCCTTGCTCAATATAAATCGGTCACGATCTGACCATTGCGGATTCTGTGGATTATGGCGCATAACTTTAAAATAAAGCGCAGTAACAATATCGGCTGCTGATAAGGAGCCGCCAGGATGCCCACTACCTGCCGTGGCTGTCATGGTAATTATATGACGCCGCAGTTTCTTAGCCATTTCTTTGAGCTCTGTCACAGACAAGTTAAATATGTTAGCTTGTGGGGCAGTTTGGGGAAATACCTTGGATTGGTTCGGCATTTGTTGTGGACTAAATTGTAAACCAGAGGGAGGTTACATGTCTATGGTATTTATGTAAATATTTCCCAATTTTGGGTATAATGCCTTAAATGATAATAGATTTTCATACCCACATATTTCCTCCCTGGGTGAGGGAAAGACGTAACGAATATATCAAGCGTGACCCCTGCTTTTCACTGCTTTACTCTCAACCGAAAGCCAAGTTGGCAACCGCTGAAGAGCTGATTGCCAGCATGGACGAGGCCGAAGTTGATTTATCTATTGTTCTCAACATAGGCTGGGTGAGCCAGGAACTTTGTATGGAAACTAACAACTACATCTTAGATTCCATATCACGCTATTCTGATAGACTTATCGGCTTCTGTAGCGTTCAACCCAAGGCTGGAGATGTGGCTATAATCGAGCTAGAGCGCTGTGCCCAGGCTGGAGCTAGAGGGGTGGGAGAAATGAGGCCTGACGTACAAGGCTTTGACCTTACAGATAAAACGTTTATGAAGCCTCTAGTTGATGTGGCTGTAGAACGCGATTTAATCTTTCTAACTCACTCATCTGAGCCTGTAGGACATCAATATATCGGCAAGGGCGAGATCACTCCTGCCATCCTCTATTCTTTTATAGTGAACTTCCCTGATTTGAAATTGGTTTGTGCCCATTGGGGTGGTGGTTTGCCCTTCTATGCCCTGATGCCCGGGGTGGCCAGAGCTTTGCCCAATGTCTTCTTTGACACTGCAGCCACCATTTTTGTTTACCAAGCTAGAATTTTCAAGCAAGTAAGCGATATTATTGGCAGTGATAAAATCCTTTTTGGCACTGATTATCCCCTCATTTCCCAAAATCGAACCATTGCCCAAATTCAATCTCTCAAACTTGCCGCAGAGGATAAAGCTAAAATCTTAGGGAGCAATGCTCAAAAATTGCTATCCAAGGTTGAGAGGAGTGAAGTTGCCACACGACACTGAGCAAATCCGTTCCTTTATTGCTATTGAATTGCCCCAGAATGTTAAACACGGATTGGCAAGGCTAATAAGCGAACTAGAAGGAACCAAGCATCCATATGTCAAATGGGTGAATCCCGAAGGCGTTCATTTAACTTTAAAGTTTTTGGGCAATATTCCTTTCAAGCAGGTGGACGAGATAAGCAAAGCTATACAGGAGGCTGCTCAAGGGATTCCTCCATTTCATCTGGAAGTTTCAGGTCTGGGGGCTTTCCCCAATCCAAAGCAGCCACGTGTTCTCTGGGTTGGCATCAAAGGAGAAATAGATAATCTATTGAGCTTACAACAAAATATTGATTCTGCCCTCGCTCCTCTTGGCTTTGCTGCAGAGAAACGTCCTTTTACACCACATCTAACTCTAGCTCGCCTCAGAGAAGGAGCATCACCTGCGGAGAGAAAAAGTTTTGCCAGCTCAGTGATGTCTACCAGTTTCGAAAACAGTTATCCTCTTGACGTTGAAACTATTAGCCTTATAAAAAGTCAGCTAATGCCCGAAGGGGCCATTTATACTCGTCTTTTTGCAGTAAAGTTAAAGGGTTAGAAATGAAAGAGACACTAAATACCATAGTATCGGGCAAAAATAACTGCACCATGTCATTGCGAGGAGCATAGCGACGAAGCAATCTCAAGATAGGCTGGCTATAGATTGCTTCGCTTCGCTCGCAATGACAGAAAAAGGTTGTGCACTGATTTAATGACAAAAGAAACAAATCCACAAAACAAGGAAAGACATTTGCTCTTACTCTTTGATGGCAACGCTTTAGTGCATCGCGCCTTTCATGCCTTACCTCCATTGACAGTATCTAAAACTGGGGAGATGGTAAATGCTGTTTATGGCTTTGCCAGCACGTTGCTCAAGGTGTTTGCTGAATTCGAACCCACTTATTGGGCTGTGGCCTTCGATCGCCCCACCCCAACCTTCAGACATGAGAAGTTTGAGGAGTATAAGGCACAACGCCCTAAAGTGCCAGAGGAGCTGAAAAGCCAGATAAAACGCGTTCATCAAGTAGTAAACTCCTTCCACATTCCTATCTTTGAAATCGATGGCTTTGAAGCTGATGACATTCTGGGTACTTTGAGCCAGCAGTCTAGTAAACAGGGCATTGAAACTATCATCGTTAGTGGTGACAATGACATGCTACAACTTGTGTTGCCGGGGGTAAAAGCCTTGATGCCAAAGCGAACATTTAACGACACTATTCTTTATGACGAACAAACAATTAAGCAAAAATATGGCATAAAGCCAGCACAGATTACCGACCTTAAGACGCTGGTTGGTGATGCTTCAGATAATATTCCCGGCATCCCGGGCATTGGGGAAAAAACAGCCACTAAATTAATCCAGCAATATGGCAGCCTTGAAGGAATCTATGCCCATATTGAAGAAATAATCCCCAGCAAGCTGCAAGCAATGCTGCGCCAGTATCAATCCCGGGCCTTCCAGGCTAAGGACTTAGTCACTATAGTTAAAGATGTCCCTATCAACCTGGACCTGGAAACCTGTCAGGTAAGCGCTTATGAGCGGAGTGAGGTGGTAGAACTCTTCCGGGAGCTTGAGTTTATTAACCTGCTCCCCAGGTTGCCACGTGACAGCTACCAGCTGACAGCTGAGAGCTTTCAGAGAGGCACTTATCAAATAGTAAACACTGAACCTGCACTAAGTGAGCTTATAAGCCAACTGAAGATGGCAAGCGAGATAGTCATTAGCTTCGAAAGCGCAGGCAAGGAAGCCATTACTCCAGAGTTAGTGGGAATAGCAGTATCGCCAACTTCAGGAAAAGCATTTTATATACCTTTAGGACACTGCGGCTTAAATCAAGCTGAGCAATTACCCCTAGGTCAAGTCATATCCGGGTTAAAGCCAATCTTAGAAAGCAAGAGTGTAGGGAAAATCGCTCATAACGGTAAACATGATATGGCTGTGGTGGGTAATTATGGAGTGAAGCTGGAAAACTTGAACTTTGACGTTATGATTGCTGCTTACCTACTGGGAGAAAAAAATCTGAGCCTTAAAGCAATTGCCTTCAACAAATTGGGCGTTGAAATACCGCTGCTCAGTGATTTGATTGGCACAGGAAAAAAACAACTTTCCTTAGCCACGCTAGGAGTGAAACAAGTTGCCGATTATGCTTGCATGAACGTTGACATCGCCTGGAGTTTAAAGAAAAACTTGGAGAGTGAACTACGTCAGCAAGGATTATGGCAGCTCTTCAGCGAAGTAGAAATGCCTTTAATTCCAGTTCTAGTAGCCATGGAGAGAAATGGCATTACTCTGGACACCAGGTTGCTAAGTGAGCTGTCTCTCGAATTAGGCAGAGAAATGCTGAAACTGGAAACGCAAATCTATGACAGCATTGGGTATAAATTCAACATCAACTCCTCCCCACAATTAGCTAACGTGCTGTTTGAGCAGCTCAAACTACCTCGGTCTCGCAAAACAAAGAGCGGTTACTCCACCCAAGCCTCGGTGCTTGAGGAATTGAGAGGTCTCCACCCCATAGTTAACCTTGTGCTGCAGTATCGCCAACTGGGTAAACTTAAATCAACGTATGTTGATGCTCTGCCAGCGCTTATTAAGTATAAAACTGGCAGGGTGCATACCAATTTCAACCAAACAGGCACAACTACGGGACGACTTTCCTCTAGCGAGCCAAACTTGCAGAATATACCTGTAAGAGGGAATTTAGGAAATAAAATAAGACAGGCTATCATTGCTCCACTCGGGTCATCCCTCCTGAGTGCTGATTACTCCCAGATTGACCTCAGAGCACTAGCACACCTTTCTCAAGACCCTGGTCTTATCGCTGCTTTTGCCAGCAACGAGGATATCCATGCCACGACTGCGGGGAAAATTTTTGGCATTCCTCCGGACGAGGTAAGCTCTGAAATGCGCCGAGTAGCTAAGACGGTTAACTTTGGTGTCATTTATGGCATGAGCGATTACGGATTAGAGCAAGCCACCGAATTTAATCGGCAGGAAGCTACACAATTCATCGCCTTATACTTTGAAAGATATCCCAGGGTAAAGGAGTATATTGAAAAAACCAAAGAGCAGGCTAGAAAATTAGGCTATGTGCAAACAGTGATGGGGAGGAGGAGGTTCATACCTGAAATTAACTCCCCAAATCGACAGATAAGAGAGGCAGCTGAGAGGATGGCCATAAATGCCCCAGTGCAAGGAAGCTCTGCTGATATTATCAAAGTGGCTATGGTCAATGTACATCGTGAAATGAAAAAACAAAATCTAAAAAGCAAGATGCTTTTGCAAATTCATGATGAACTGCTTTTCGAGGTACCTCAAGAGGAAATGGAGGAAATGAAGTCCCTGGTTGCTGAGATAATGCCTGAAGCTATAAAGCTTTGTGTGCCTTTGAAAATAGATATCAAGCTGGGTAAAAATTGGGGTGAGCTAGCATAAAAGCCTATCCCTTCACTCTTATCTAGGAGACCGTTTAATTTTGCCCCAGCTTTGATTTTAGCTTCAGCTTGATTATCCGGGAAATCCTCCACCTTCAAATTTCGTAGTGCGACCCTTTAGGGTCGTGCAGCACGAGGCTAAAGCCTCGCACTACATTTTTAAACAGCCTCATCTAGCGGAGACATCAATAGGAGGAAGCCAAGGCGATGAAATTTGGAGTCTGAGAGGACACTTCAGGCATCTTTTCGCTTCTTCAATCGCTGCTTCTCTATCGAAACCTAGCTCTATCTCAGAGAAACCTTCAAGCCGCTGCCCCACAGGTAAATTGGGCATTTGAGCACGGCATATATAAGCAAAGTTCTCATCCCGCCCCAGATAGGGATTTATTTCTTGGGTATCAACTAATACTTCATCGATAATCCCATTGCCACCGAGATATTTGTCTATGGATTCCGCCGCTCTTCTCCCTGCAGCGATAGCTTCTATGACCACGGATGGCCCGGTTACAACATCTCCACCAGCAAATATCCCCTCCCTATTAGTCATGAGGGTGTCAGGAACTACCTCGATTATATTACCCTTTCCAGTCCGTAGACCAAATTCAGGCGGTATATCCGGCCTCTGACCAATAGCAACTATTATAGTATTAAACCCCATAGTAAACTCGCTGCCCTTAATTGGCATTGGCCGCATTCTCCCGCTGGCGTCAGGTTCACCCAGCTCCATGCGAATGCATTCCATTCTTATCATGCCTTTTTCTCTACTTATTTTGCTCGGCGCAGCAAGGAAGTGAATCCCCACCCCCTCTTCAATTGCCCCATCAATCTCCTCGGGAGCGGCAGGCATCTCCGCCCGAGTGCGACGATAAATAATAGTTACTTCCTTAGCACCGACTCGGAGGGCGGTGCGCGCTGCATCTACAGCAGCATTGCCTCCGCCAATTACTGCCACTTTGCCTTTCAGTTTTATCTCTTCACCGAGATTCACATCCCTCAAGAAAGACACGCAATCTATCACTCCATGCCCTTCTTCACCCTCAACTCCCATTTTCATGCCCTTATGAGCACCAAGAGCTAGAAACACAGCATGGTAACCATCCACAAAGAGCTGGTCTAAAGATTCGATGTGGGTATCAGTCCTTATATCCACGCCGGCATTTTCTATCTCTGCAATTTCAACTCTCAATACTTCTCTAGAAAGGCGATATTCAGGAATACCCACACGCATCATGCCTCCGGGTTCTGGCAGTGCTTCGAATACTGTTACCTTATGCCCTAGTTTCGCCAGGTAATACGCTGCTGTCAACCCTGCTGGTCCTGAACCTACTATGGCCACTCGTTTACCTGTAGCTGTTGCTGAATTAGAATTCTGTTTCCATAGTCCATTGTCATGCTCAGCGGCAAAGCGTTTCAACGCCTTTATGGCAATAGGCTCATTCACCTGCCCACGACGACAGGCTTCCTCACAAGGATGAACACAAACACGCCCCAGCACAGCAGGAAACGGAACCTTCTCTCTAATCACTGCCAACGCCTCGGCAAACTTCCCACCGGCGATAAGATCGATATAGCGAGGAACATCAATTCCTGCAGGGCAAGCGGGCTTACAAGGAACTAAAACAGCTTCTTTTTCAGCCTTTGAGCCCCACTGCCCATCCTTATCCCTTAGAGCACCTGTGGAGCAAACCTCAATACAAGCACCACAAAACTTACATCCTGAATCTTTAAGGGAACAGCCAAAAGCAGTGCCCACTATAGTTCGGCTACCACGCAAGGTGAAGGCAATTGCATTTACCCCTCGCACCTCCTGACAGGCTCTGATGCAACGACCGCAGAGAATGCACAGGTTATAATCCCGAATAATAAGCGGGTCCTCCTCATAGACAGGAAGTTCCCTATAGATATACGGAAGGCTAACCTTATCCAGCCCAATATAATAAGCCACTCTCTGCAACTCACAACGCAAATTTTCAGCACAGGTAAGACAGGAATAGGGATGCTCCGACAGAATGAGTTCTAGAGTATTGCGACGCAGATCCTGTAATTTTGCTGTGTCGGTTCGAACTACCATGCCCTCCTCAGCAGGGATAGTGCATGCGGTGGGAAAGCCTTGCATTCCTTCAATCTCTACGATGCATAAGCGACAGGCTCCAAAAGGTGATAGGTCGGGGTGAGCACACAGAGCAGGGATGTAAATGCCTGCCGAATGAGCTGCTTCCAGTACTGTTACGCCTTTTCTCGCCTCAACCCCTCGATCATCAATAGTTAGGCTAACCGTTTCCATTTCCTTTAACTCTTCCCCCCCTTAGACACACTCACTGGAATTGGCTTCTCAGGCACTGTGATATGCTGTCCCGAAACCTTCATCACAGCGCTGAAACGAGGAGGACACACATCAAGGCAGGTGCCGCACTTAGTACACCTGTCTTGATCAATGATATGCACCATCCTCTTTCCTCCCGAAATAGCTTCCACAGGGCAATCCCGAAGACAAATGCCGCATCCTTCACACTTTTCAGGGAGAATGTAATAGGAAATGAGCGCTTTACATACTAGCGCTGGGCAGCGTTTCTCATTAATGTGTGCTTCATATTCATCACGGAAATAGCGAATGGTGGTAAGCACTGGATTAGGTGCTGTTCCCCCCAGAGCACAAAGGGAACAATCCTTAACAGTAATAGCCAATTTCTCCAGCTTCTCTATATCGCCAGATTCGCCATCGCCTTTGCTTATCCGCTCTAAAATATCCAGCATTTGCCTTGTTCCCACGCGACAAGGCACGCATTTCCCGCAAGACTCTGCTTGAGTAAAGGAGAGGAAATATCTCGCCATGTCAACCATGCAGGTATCCTCATCCATTACAATCATGCCCCCGGACCCCATAATAGAGCCGGCAGCAGTGAGGGATTCATAATCAACGGGGAGATCCAGAGCACTTGCCGGCAAGCAGCCACCCGATGGCCCTCCTGTCTGGACTCCTTTGAATTTTTTATCAGCTGGTATCCCCCCACCAATACCGTAAACAATCTGTCGAATAGTAATACCCATCGGCACTTCAATAAGACCCGTGCACCTCACCTTGCCCGCCAAAGAAAAATTCTTGGTGCCCTTGCTCTTCTCTGTGCCATAACTCGCAAACCACTCTCCGCCCCTCTGCAAGATGGCAGATACATTGGCCCAGGTCTCTACATTGTTAATATTAGTTGGCTTGCCCCATAGACCAGAGATAGCAGGAAAAGGAGGACGAGAGCGAGGCATGCCACGCTTACCCTCAATAGACATCATTAACGCTGTCTCTTCTCCACAGACAAAAGCTCCTGCACCCTCCTTGATCCTTATATCAAAGCTAAGGTCAGAGCCTAGAATATTATCTCCCAGAAGCCCGTATTCCCTCATCTGCTGCAGTGCAATGTTTAATCGAGCAATAGCCAATGGATATTCTGCTCGACAATAGATATAGCCCTCAGCAGCCCCAATGGCATAAGCACCGATAAGCATACCCTCCAGCATTGAATGTGGATCGCCTTCCACCAAATCCCTATCCATAAAGGCACCAGGGTCACCCTCATCAGCGTTGCAAATAATATACTTCTCTTTACCCGCCACACCACGGCAGAACCCCCATTTTCGCCCTGTGGGAAAGCCAGCCCCCCCTCGACCGCGTAATCCCGATTTCAAAACTTCACTAATAACGGCTTCTGGTGACACTCCGAGTGCTTTAGCCAAACCACTGTAACCACCACGGGCAATGTAGTGATTAATATTCTCAGGGTCTATAAAGCCACAGTTGCGCAAGGAAATACGCACTTGGGGTTTAAGCACCGCTAAGTCAAAAAACTTGGGAATGCCCTCGATACTTCCGTCTCCAATAGTCCCCAGGGCAAGGTCAGAGCGAGGATTATCGTTAACAATATAATCTTCGATAAGTTGCGTGGCAATTTCGGGGGTGACATTACCATAGCAAATACGAGGGTGACCTGGCTTGGTAATATCCACCAGAGGCTCAGCATAACACAAGCCAATACAACCCACCTCAGTGATAATGGCATCAATTCTGCGCCGTTTCAGCTCAGCCTCGATAGCCTCACGCACAGCCAGTGCACCTGCTGACCTACCACAAGTAGCAGTGCCTATAAAGATGCGAGGCTTTTCACTAGCTTCTAAAGCCTCCCACTCTGATATTGCTCGCCTTTGAATTTCATCAAAGGTCATGTTCCTTTACCTTCCCATCCATATTTCGCTAGAATTTGCTTCGCTTTAGGGACTGTCATCTTAGCATGGACATTATTGTCCACAACCATAACTGGAGCCAGAGCACAGCAGCCAAAGCAAGCAACTCTTTCCAATCCAAACTGGTGATTCTTGGTGATACCACCTGGCTGGATATCCAGCTCCCTCTCCACCACATCCAGAATATCTGCGCCATTCCGCACATGGCAGGCAGTGCCCAGGCAAACCTTAATCGTGTGCTCAGGAGGCGGAGTAAAACGAAACTGAGTATAAAAAGTAACCACTCCATAAATTTCGTTCTGAGATACTCCCAAAAACTTAGCAATTTCAGAAAGTGCTTCCTCGGAAAGATAACCAAATTCTCCTTGAACTTCTTGCAAAATGGGAATTAAGGTTCCCTTTTCATCCTGGTAGGCATTCAATATTTGCGATAGTTGTTTTGACATCTCTTCTGAAAAATTAGTTTTGCGTTGGCGATAAGCTAAAGGGCATAGTTTAGCAACGATAAACGCACAATTCAAGTAGTCACCTCCCCTTATAGCAATTGAATTCCGTTTTGTTATAAGCTTTAAGAAATGCCTGAATTACCCGAAGTAGAGACGATTAAAAACGAGCTTTTGCCCTGGATAATGGGTCAAACTTTCACCCAGGTTACTATCTTTGATGCTGAGTTAGTGCCTGGTAGTTCCACTGAGGAATTCCGCCATAAGTTAATCAGGCAAGCAATACAAAGCCTTGAGCGCCGCGGAAAATATCTCATCTTTAATTTGGCTAATCAGGCGCTCATCATGCACTTCAGGATGACTGGCGTCTTGCTGTTAAATCCCAAGGGAATTGACCGCTATACCAGGGCAGTTTTCCGTCTTTCCAATGGTAGCCAGCTTGTATTTATTGACCGACGCCGATTGGGGGTAATGCGGCTGGTGGAAAATGTTGCTACTGTAGTCGGTAAATTGGGCCCCGAGCCGCTAGATGAAAGCTTCACTCCCAAGATTCTGGCGCAAAGATTAAGCCAGCGTCATATCCCTATAAAAGCAGCTCTTCTTGATCAAAGTGTGATCGCTGGGATTGGCAATATGTATGCCGATGAAGCCCTTTTTGCTGCCAAAATCCACCCTTTGAAAAAAGCACACACCTTATCAACCCAGGAAATACAAAGCCTACATCGCTCCATCCGTGAGGTTCTTTGCGCAGCTATAGGCAACAAAGGAGCGAGTGTTGACACTTATGTCCTTCCCGACGGCCAAATAGGCACTGCCCATTTCCATTTTCAGGTTGCTCATCGGGGTGGCGAGCCGTGTCCTGTTTGCCACACTCCCATCCAGCGGACTCTGGTGCGAAACAGAGGCACCTACTTTTGTCCTAACTGCCAACCCCCGACAACCCAGATGTCCCTCTTGTCACCCTGACCATGAACTCCTCGCTTTGTGTCATTCTGAGGGAGCCCTTCGCTTTGTGTCATTCTGAGGGAGCCCTTCGCTTTGTGTCATTCTGAGGGAGCCCTTCGCTTGCTGTCATTCTGAGGGAGCCCTTCGCTTGCTGTCATTCTGAGCGTAGCGAAGAATCTGATACAGCTCAGGGTAAACTCCGCAACCGAAGAATCTCACCCAGAATAAACTCCATGAAGAGTAAGGGCCTCAAAAGACGCTGTCTCGAGCGGTAGCGAAGGATTCTCCTGTGTGCTCAGAATGACATTCTATTCTGTCATTGCGAGGCACGCCAGTGCCAAAGCAATCTCAGAAAAAGTGACAGGGAAATCATCTAAATTATTATGTCAACCTTCAGATTCCTAAATACAAAGTGGCAACGGCTGGATTTGAACCAGCGACCAAAGGCTAATAACTTCCTTCAGAAACACAACACGTAGATTTACACCCGCCACAGGAGTTGAGAGGCTTCTCGTCCGCCTTGGACAGAGAAAAACGTGGATCGGATGGTAATCCCTAGGTTTTTATTTATGGACTTAACGAAATGACTTTTGTTGGAGCTGATATGATACAGAGAGATAAAAGATCCCTGAATCAATGCAACAAACTGATTATTAGCAACTAATGTTCAATGGCACAGGTAAACTTGCCTTTCACCTCTGCCTTATGAACTCCACACAGGGATTATGATTTGAGAGAATAGTATGCACCTATAGTCACCACGAGGCTTGGTAGAATGAATTGCCAGAGCACATCTACAACGAGATCCCCAAGCAGAGGAGTAAGATCAGGGGATATCCGACTGAGCGAAGTTACCGCCAGATGCCAGACTGGCAATGAGGCAGTAGCCAATATCACAGCTATGAGCCAGACTATCGGTAGAAATATCAATTGTGCCTTCACGATACATCACCGCCTTTTTGGTGCTTAATTCGCGACACCCCTTTTTATCTGCCTCACATATGAGCTTATTTAGGTAGTGAGAGGGAAAGCTCTTTAGCATGTTCGTATGAGATAACATCGCGGTCTCCACTTTTTCTGTACGCAGTCTCTTGGTGCGACTGATTCATAACCCTTGTAGCAGTATACGTACGGAACGTATCAATGATGAATTGCATTACCTTGAGCTCGGTTTCGGAAAACATGTCCTCGCTAGGTTCAACTAAAGCAGTAAATTGCTCCCCTATTATACCCTCTTCAGTATTAAATCCAACTTCGTTCTTATCTAATAATCCCTCGCTTTCCATAATTCCAGTAACGAGCTCATAGTGTTTAGGAACCGGCCCATATGGATAATGCACATATTGAGCTCCAGTGATCGATACAGAGGTTTCCTTAAAGTGGAGAAAATCACAATACCACAACAACTTATTAAGTTTAGTTTTCAACACGCCGTCTAGATGCTTTGTCAGATAGAGGATCATGTTCTTAAACTTTTCTAGGTCATATTCCCTGAAACCTGAGGTTAAATCTGAATGCGGATACGATAGCAAGCGTTGTAAAGAAATGTGGAAAACCTGCTCCTTGTCCTCCTGTAGGAAGCTAGCAATTCTTTCCTCAAGTCTTGCCGCTGCACACGATGTCAGTTTGCTTCGATTGGCTTCAAATATTTTTTCCATATTTTGAGGATCCTCTATCAAGCGCAGTGTGCTATCATGCACCTTGTCCTGAATAGCCCCATTCTCATATCGATGTATAGTTATCTCTCCCCAACCGAGCAGCCGCGATAGCGCCCTCTGGCCCAGACCATATTTCTCCCTAGTTGTGCGGATTTCATCAGGTGATAGGAGTTTATGCTTTTCCCGGTAGGCAGCATAAGCTTTTTCGAGGTTCCGCGAATCTAATTCCTCATCAAAGATCTTTGCCCTACATGCTTGGCAGATAACAACCTCGCCCTCTATCTCGATAGGCTCTCCCCGAACGTTTAAAACTTGCTTTCTCGTGTCTAACTTTACGTCCGTAAATTCTTCGCAGTTAGGACAGAAATAGGCTTTCATCTCTTTTCACCTCCCTTTCTAAATGGGTATTCAAGTGGTTCATCTGGTATATGAAACGAAAAACAAATTGCCACACCATGTTCTGTGTCGGCTTTTAGCTTTATGAATATCTGCCCACCACATACAGTCTTGCCAAATTCCCAATATACTCCTCCTTTGGAACTTGTATCTGGTATTGGCCCCCTGTAGTAATCCTGATATGTTAGCCCTAGTATTTCTTCCTTTGCCTGCTTCACTGTGATACCGAGCCTGGCTAAAGTATCCAAACTTTCCTCTCTATCAGCAAAGGTAAAGAGATTTTGGGCGAGTTTCTTGAACAACATCAGGAATAGCGTTATCTGCCATTGTTGTTTGTGCTGCACAACCTCTCCTTTAAATATTATATGTTATCACATGATAACAGTCAATAGGCAAATGGCGCCTGACAAATAAGGTTTGGATTTCTGCATCGACAGCGAAGCTTTTTAAGGTTTTGCTTCCTGCGCTGTGCATAAATCATAGCTAATCTTCATCCTGTACTCTAATATCTTAGGTATAAGCTCAGCCTTGGTGCCATTCCTTAAAGGATAGGTTGCGAGGCAATATCTGGGTATACGTGATCTAATCCATAATTTGTCGAAAAAACTCTTTGCCAAGGTCTGGGATTTTCCCCTATAATAGTTACGCAAATGCTGTTAATAAAAGCACCCCTGCAATCCGCCTATTGAATACGGACGAGCAATGAAAGTGGTAGCAATTGTTGGTATGGCAGGCGCGGGCAAATCGGAAGTAGCCAGAGTATTTGAGAGGAACGGCTTCAGGAAAGTGCGCTTTGGAGATATCACGGAAGAAGAAATCAAGAACAGGGGGCTCGAGCCGAACGAGGAAAACGAACGTTATGTCAGGGAGCAATTGAGAAAAGAACACGGGATGGCAGCATATGCCAAATTAAACCTGCCCAAGATTGAAGCCTCACTGAAATCGTCAGACGTGGTGGTGGACGGACTTTACTCATGGGAGGAGTATACTTTGTTGAAGGGATGTTATGGTGAAGGGTTCAGCACGGTTGCTGTCTGGGCCTCGCCTGCTACCAGGCATGCAAGGCTGGAAAATAGGGCAGCCCGGCCCTTAACGGTCGAGGAGGCAGCCAGTCGTGATAAAGCGGAGATAGAGAATAGCAACAAGGGCGGGCCGATTGCCATGGCTGACTTTACCATAGTAAACGAGGCTTCTTTGGAGGAACTGGAGAAAGAGGCGGAACGAGTTCTAGCCGCCTTGAAGTGAAAAGGTGAAAAAAGTAACCAGGCCGGAAATAGATGAGTATTTTCTTAAGATAGCTACCGTGATAGCAGAACGTTCAACCTGCCGGCGGCACCATGTAGGCGCTGTGGCAGTGAGGGACAAGCACATATTAGCCACCGGCTACAACGGCGCTGCCTCCGGGCTTAAAGATTGCCTTGAACTTGGCTGCCTCAGGGACGAGATGAATATAGAGCCTGGAACCAGACATGAAATATGCCGGGGAATTCACGCGGAGCAAAACGTAATCATACAAGCAGCACTGCACGGCGTCGATCTTACCGCCGCCACAGTCTATGTTACCCACCCACCATGCATACTCTGTGCCAAGATGCTGGTGAATGCCAGGATAAAGCGCTACGTAACCTTTGGCAGCTATGCTGACGACTCCTTCAAGGACTTGTTCAAAGAAGCCGGAATAGCGTTTGAGCTGCATGAAAAACCACCTTCCAAGATAACTTACCTGGCTTAAAACTAAGATAAGCTGACTGAGATGTGACCCTTAAATCTATTTCGTCCCCGGTCAACCTCAAACAAAGTAACAGCGGCTGGGTTTGAACCAGCCACCTTCAAGATGTGAGAGCTTTCAACCATTTGGCCTGTGATTTATGTTGATTTGCGTTCTATGATGAATATTGACCGCATTCAAGAAGACACCTATACTGAGTTGCAAATTTAACACATGGAATTACTATCAAACACAAGGTGGTAGCATGAGTGTTGACTTATTTATCGAGGGAGTGCCCTATGGCCAGTCGAAAGTTAAAGGGGATGTGAATGCACCTGCCAGATGGACTCAAACCGTGAAACAGGCAACTATAAATCTCCCCAAAGTGGAGGGGCCTTGCTTTATGATTGTGGTGTTTGTCTTACCTGAAAACAAATACCCTTCAGACCTTCCTTATGGCCCTGATCTGGATAATCTTATGAAAAGGCTATTTGACGCTTTGAATCACACAATCCTCTCGAAAGTTCCTGGCAAGGATAGCTCGATTATTCAGTTAATAGTTTCAAAACGTAAGGTACTGCCGAATGAGTCAACAGGAGCGAGAATCATTCTTAATGAAATCCAGGATTGTTCATAAACCGTGCGTAGTTTACCCTCAGATTCTATTGGAAATTTCTCACCCACGTTGCGGCTCAGCTACACCCACACGGGGGATAATTCTAGCAGCTTAGCCTTAGCGTATGATTGAGCCTTTTAGTTTAATGGGCATACCTTTTTGTTTCGTATACAGATATAATGAGGATGAGTTGGATAAAAAACCAATTTAAAATATAGGAGGATTTATGATCGAGTTTATGGTTGGCTTTTTCGTCTCTTTCTTCCAAAACCCGAGCGCCTGGGGGATTGGTCTGGCTATAGCCTTCGGTGCGATCTGGCTGGCTGGTTACCGGCCACCGCTCTTTAAGAAACCTTGGCTCTGGGCAGTTCTCGTAAGTAGCGCCATTCTGGCTCTGGCTGCTGCTGCGTTTATTCAAATTCCCCTGCAGATTTGGACAGGTCAAACACTGGGTCACTTCTGGAGTGAGGAAGTTCTATTGAGCTGGATTCTGCTTGCCGGGATACCACAAATACTCCTCAGTGGGCTGGTTCAGGAAGGGGCAAAGCTGGTGCCGGTGGTTGTCTACTGGTGGCGTAGCGACAAGAATATTGACCCTAAATTGGGATTGGCTATCGGCGCTGTGGCTGGAGCTGGATTCGGCATTTTTGAAGCGCAGTGGGTACACAATACCATCTTTGCCTCAGGATGGACCTGGGAAGCAGTACAGACTGGCGGCTTCATGGCGCTGGCTGGATTTTGGGAACGGTTTTTTGCTGTAGCCGCTCATACTGCTTTTTCCGCGCTGGCCGGTTATGGTCTGGCAAAGGGTTGGGGATGGCAGTTCTACCTGATAGCCTCCTGCCTGCATGGCTTATTGAACTATAGCGCTGTTTTGTTGCATGCGGGGCTCTTTACCGTCATTTACTTGGAGATTTATGCTGCGGTGGTAGCGGTGCTGGTAACGGCGTGGGCGCTGTGGCTTCGCTGGAGAAAACCAGCCGCTACAGCCTAAATGTGAATGAGTTCTGGGTGACGGCTGGAGTGGTCTTAGAAATAAGGCCACTAGGGTCTAGCAGTCCAAGCTAATTTCCGTGGGAAATTTCTCACCGACATTGCGACAGGATCCAAGCCACCGTGGGGACAATCCTAGAAATTCAAGCGCTAACTTCAGTAATTGATACCTTGTCTTTACCTAATTGACACCAACGAATATTGGTGTCGCTCATTAGCGATCGAGGCAAAGGATAGAGTGGATTAGGACACAAGTACATATCCACGCTAGAGGGAAATATATCCAAAGAACTTTTGAATATACCAACTGCACTCAGGCGGCTCGGATACGTATTATCCCACCTTCCATCTCTCTTTCTTTCATACCATACAGTTCCTGTGCTGCCTAGAGTACCTACCCTGTTTCCATATAGTATTCCCTCAATTATTATAGGGTCACTCCAGCTACCTTGGTCGCATATTATGACAATGGAAGGGATATCTTTCGTTGAAAGTTGAAGTTTGCACTCCCTTCCTTTCACCGTCATACCTAACTTACATCTTAAGTTATCATCCACGTCAATGAAGCCGCCATATGCCATTTTTTCAACTTTGGATATTTTCGGAGATAATTCAAACTCAATTTTGAGCCCTCTCTTATCTTTGTAGGGAATTGGCCTATTTGGTCTGTCCTGCCTAATTCTTGGCACAGATCGCAAAAGACGAGCCTCAATTTTCCCAAAAAGGATATCTAAATAATTATTACTAAAATCACATGGGTAGCTAACTAAGTCTATGGTAGAGACTGGCAACCCTCTCTTTTCGAGATAGTCTGCTAGTTTAGAGAGTAATTCATTCTGACCAAGCATCTCTTTATCTCCAAATAAGGTTTTTACCTCAACGAACGCTTCACCTTGTTTAGAAGATACTTTAAAGTCTCCCTTGCGACCTTTTTTGGCTGGGGGGTCGAATGATAGCACCAATCCTTGGTTTTTTAACCATAATGCTACCTCTAATTCCTTGATTAATGACCAAAACAGTTGTCTGTCATTACTTTTCAGTCTGCTTTTACGGTCTTCGTTTAATATATTATGGTCGTATACCAATTTAAGACATTGGTTAAGTATAGATTTGCGCGCATCGTAACGTGGTTTTCTTTCCTCTGGGACAGAATGAACAACTATGTCTTTCAACATCAAACTTCGATGAGTATGGGTGTATGGCAATATGTCGACACTCTCCTCAGTGCAGAAGCGTGTTAAGTATGGATAATTGGTATCTAAATCATCCATCACAAATCATTGCGTAGCTTAAGCGACTAGATGTGTTGATATCATATACTACCACAATGACTTTGAAAGAGAGTATGAGATTATCCAAGGGTAATCGCTTCATATTTCCACAGCAAATTCCGCACTGAGGTTGTGGCTCAACTGCACCAGCAGGGAGGTATAATTCTAGATGCTTGCCCTAAGCCCGCCATCGGTTATTTCGGCATAGTGGCATCCCTGTCTATATTGGCTAGGTGTATAATTGAAGGAGGAATTAAACCTATAGACTTAATATAGAGTTATGAGGGGGTAAGAGGAATGAATCTAGATTCAAAGGAAGAATTATCAAGAAGCTATGTTATAGGGATAGCTGTTAGTTGTATTTTGTCCCTTACTCTTTTTCTGTATGCACTTACCATACCTGAAGACTTCGTCAGGAGCACCATTCCTATACTAGTCCCTGTCTACTACCAGACTGTCAAAGCACTAGTCTTTTTCTTCCTGATACTAGCGTTTGTCTTCTTGGGAGGAGCCTTTCCCAAACAACCACCATTAAGATTGATGAAATTCGGTAAGATAGCTCTATGGGCTCCACTTGTGATAATCACGTCCGCAGGTGTTGTATCAGTTCTAGTAGGTACGGCGGTGCATGGTTCAGGTTACTCTTGGATGAAGCATGTCTTCTACGGTGAATTCGTATGGTTCGTGGGTTTCCTGTTCTATTCGACAATATATTGCCAAAAAGAAAGCTTGCAAAGAGGATTCATTTGCATTTGGCGTGCACTAACACAATGGTTAGGCCCCTCGCTCAAGAACAAACTAACTAGCGTGGATACGCTTGTTGGAACAGTATTACCTGTGCTGGCACTGGCAATAGTTGCAGTGGTACTGCTTGTATACCATGAGCCAGTAGGGGCATGGCTTGGAAAAGGAGGATTACTTCCATCTTTGATAATCAGCTTGATCGCTGGAAGCCTTATCTTTTTGCTTGGACTTTTTTGGCCTGTTATTCCCAAAACATATCGTAAGGTCCTCCTTCGTCGTGCCTGGGGAAAAGGAGTCTTTGGACAAGATCTTGTAGTATGTTATGGAACCTTGATGGATTCTCGACTCGCGCAGCGACCTATCCCTCGGTATCGGTACACTAAGCGTTATCATAATGGTAGGCAAGTTCAGATTGTTGGACCATGGGGAGACATAGTCGGTGACTGTGAGATTCGTTCTGCATCGTATATTATCAACACGCTGAGCCCCTACAGAAAAGAACCCATTGCAGTTGAAGGGGACAGTAAGGCATACGAAAACTTGTGTCGAACATTTGTAGCTTTAGGCAGTTCTTCAAGCAATGAAGTAACAGACTTTATTCTTCGAGAGCCGAACAATGAGTTTCTAGACTTTAGGCAGCAAGGAAATACTTGCTTCATAGAAGACAAAAAAGGTGGCAGACAGTTTATAGGTTTCCAGCCACCTGTACCAAAGGATTACGGTATGGTCTTGAAAATCCCTAGTCTGAAATTTCGTGGTCATTTCTTCTTCCTTTGCGCTGGCTTGGGGGAATGGGGAACCTCAGGCGCTGCTAGGTATCTTTCTATGAACTGGCGAAAGTTACAGTCGGAATTCGGCAACGCCTTTGGAATAGTGGTTGAAGTTGATATGGGTTCAGATGACAGTGCTCGTAGGGTTTTCCCTTAAACGGCTTAGTAGTTGTTTCGCGAAGAAGATAGTAAATATTGTCATGCATGCGCCATCCTATCGGTGAGCGTAGTTTCTATTATAGATTTCTCACTCACGTTATGGCTCACTCGGACCCATACGGGGGGATAATTCTAGGGGAATAATCGCTTTCGCAAGGTTATATCAACATCTTGGAGGGGGTTTCGTATTTGCGGTTGCGGGGATGACAACCTTAGAATAAGAAGTGGCAACGGCTGGATTTGAACCAGCGACCAAAGGCTTATGAGTCCTCTGCTCTACCGCTGAGCTACGCTGCCGTAAAAATAGTTTAGCACCGGCCAGCAAAAATGGTCAAATTAAAACCGAAAATGATAGTGATTTCCCTTTGCCCTCCTGACATTGCGAGGGTTGCAACCCCGAAGCAATCCCCACCAAGATTGCCACGCCTTTGGCTCGCAATGACCCCCCTTCGTCATTATGAGGCATGCCAGTGCCAAAGCAATCTTGTAGGGTTGGGGCTCGTCCCCAACCAACTTCAATAAAATTCTAATATCTAAGCTCCAAATCCTAAACAAATCCTAACAAATATCAAAAATCAAAGATAAAAAATTAAAATTACAATTCAAAATGTAAAAAGGCTTTACTAAACTGATTTT
>JAUWHW010000038.1 GCA_030605665.1 Dehalococcoidia bacterium
GAGCTTTTTCTTTAGATGATAATGATCCAGCTGATGCACTGAACCTGGAAGATAGCCTACCTGTATGTTCTTTAACCATCTGTCTCCGTCTGATATGAAAAGTATGTTTTCTGCATCGGCCAGACTGTACTTTTCCTGTGCTATATAGCTTATGTTTTTTCCGAAGGCGTCAGAGTCTAAGATATCGGCATATACGGTCTTATTCTCTAAGATGTATCTCTTATTCTTGGATGTTTTAGTACCAGCAAACCTACTGCTAATACTATAACCCTTTCAGCTCTGGTAAACAAACCAACTCGACATTCCAAACCTAGTCCCTCTGCCCTAGCTCTTATATAGCTAACAAGAAAAGAACCAATTAAAGCGGCAAAAATGGCCACAATCTCTAAAGTGGCCCCTTTCGGCAAATACCAAATCAAAAGACCACAAAATATCACTGCTTCGGAAATGCGGTCAACTGTGGAGTCTAGAATAGCGCCAAACTTTGTAGTTTGCTTAATAAAGCGAGCCAATGCCCCATCGAGGAGGTCAAATAGCCCAGAGATTAAAATCAAAACTCCACCAAGGAAAAAATGGCTGGTAGCAATGACATAAGCTGCACCAATATCTATAGCTAAACCTACAAAGGTGAGAGCATCAGGTTTTATGCCGCTCTTACTTAAGATCCCGACTACAGGATTAGTAATACGGTGGGCTAAATTTTCTCGAACTTCGGCTAAGCTTGGCATCTTCACCTTCTGCCAATTTATCGGACCTGCCTTTAGCCCACATAGTAGCGGAAATGGAAAACTGAAGCAATTTATCTCCTTTCTAAAAAAGATACAAGGTCCAGCATAGCTCATTCGGTGAAGAGAATTGACCTCACACTTCAAATGAGCAGCTCAGGCTTTCCTCCACTTCTTTATAAACTTGGAGAGTCTTTTCTGCCGTTTGCTCCCAGGAGAATTTGGCAGCTTGCCCTATCCCTTTGGCAATAAGGCTTTCCCTAAGCTGCCGATTAGTAAGGATTCCCTCTAAGGTTTCTGCTAGTCCCTCAATATTGTGAGGGGAAACCTTGATTGCAGATTCACCTACTATCTCCGGCAATGAGGAGCTATCGGAGGTTATCACCGGGCAGCCACAAGCCATCGCTTCTAAAGGAGGGAAACCAAAACCTTCGTACAGGGAGGGAAGAACAAAGCACTTAGCATTAGAGTAATAGGCTCTCAAGTCCTCTTTAGAGATAACTTCGGTGAATATTACCTCTCCATCTAAGTTTAGAGAATTTATAACCTCCGTAGACTGTCTCCTGAAATCTGCCTCTGGCCCGCCAGCCTTACCCACTTTGACCAGTTTTAAATCCTTAAATTGCAGTTGTTCCTTAAGTCTTTTAAATGCCCTGAGCAACGTCGGCAAGTTCTTTCTAGGATGCTCCGAGCCAACGAAGAGGATGTAAGGATATTCAAAGTTACTAAGATGAGGCGATGGCTTGAAAATTGTGTGATCAATGCCCGCGTAGATAACCTTTATTCGCTCACCTGGTATCTTAAGGTAATGTATTAGGTCGTTTTTTGTTGTCTGGGAATCTGCTATTATTCTCGCTGCCTTTTTGATACCTTTGTAATCAAGGCTCAAGTAGAATTTATCCCTGTGGTTGAGACGATGGATATATGTCCCGTACCCCTTAAGATCAAAATATCTGATGAGGTCATGCACAGTTATAATGTAGGGTATTTTAAGAAAGTTTCCGTGTCGCCCCAGGTGTTGATTGGGCAAGTGGACTATGCCATTCAATTTATTTACTATCTTTACAAAGCTCCAATCCTCTCTGATAGCTTCTAATGCATCTCGTGAGAGCCAGGAGATATTAAGGCGCCTAGCAATCTTCTGGTAAATATCTGTATAGACTTTAGGGACATCCAGTTTCTCAGCAAGCTTCTGAGAATAGATATCCATTGCTCCGGGACCTACCGTCACCACCAAGCTTACCATCTCAGATCACCTAGCTTCGTCAGATTTATAAGTCTTATCAGGCAAGGCAACATAATATATGGATTACTTTTAAGGTATGCTGCTTGAGGCTGTTATTGCTTTGCCGCAAGGGCGGCCTATCCCTCAGCCCCCACTAGCTGTGGCTCGGGCAATGAAACGGGGCCTTCTTGCTCCTGTCCCAGGATAAATGCCTCAGTCTTTAAGCGAGCTTCATCGTCGGAATACTGGACCGGTGGGGATTTCATAAAGTATGCCGAGGGTGCCACTATAGCTCCGCTCAGGCCTCGGTCCAAAGCCAGTTTGCAGCACCTTATAGCATCAATAACCACCCCGGCTGAATTAGGGCTATCCCATACCTCCATTTTCAGTTCCAAATTCAGGGGGACATCGCCGAAGGTGCGTCCCTCCATCTTTATATAGCAAAATTTGCGATCCGCCAGCCAAGGGACATAATCGCTGGGACCAACGTAGATATTGTCAGGGCCAAGATCATAGTCTAACTGAGAAGTAACAGCATTGGTCTTGGAAATTTTCTTAGATTCTAGACGTTCCCGCTCTAACATATTATAAAAGTCAGTATTGCCGCCAAAGTTCAGTTGATAAGTTCGCTCTAATTTAACACCACGATCACGGAAAAGCCTGGTTAATACACGGTGAGTGATTGTAGCGCCAACTTGAGACTTGATATCATCGCCAATAACAGGTAAACCCCTCTCGGCAAATCGGTTTTGCCAATAAGGCTCACGGGCAATGAAAACTGGTATGCAATTGATAAAGCCGCAGCTAGCTTCTAGCACTTGCTCTATATACCATTTAGTGGCCTCTTCACTTCCCACAGGTAAATAATTAAGCACCACATCAGTTTTAGTCTCCTTAAGAATGCTTACTATGTCAGCTGTTTGACCCGGCGCTCTGATAATAATTTTGGAGAGGTATTTGCCCAGCCCGTCGTGGGTCATGCCACGCTCAACCATTATGCCTGTTTCAGGTACATCGCAAAACTTGAAAGTGTTGTTCGGCGAAGTGTAAATAGCTTCAGCTAAATCCTTACCCACTTTGTTTTTATCAATATCGAATGCAGCCACGAAGTTAATATCACTTACATGATAACCTCCTAGCGTGACATGCATTAGGCCAGGAACAAACTCATCTTCCTTAGCATTTTTATAATAGTAAACTCCCTGGACAAGTGAAGAGGCACAATTACCAACACCTATGATAGCTACATTTATCATTCCTATAACTTCCTTTCCCTCCTTCTAATAGATAAAAGCGTTACTTGCTAATAGCTATATAGCTTCAGTTACTCAAAAGGCAGAGATAGAACCACACTATCTAGTTTATTCTAGCACTATGAAGAAGTTGGCTAAAGGTTGTCTTCTTTGGTTCTCTCTGTCGCTCTAGGAAAATTTAAGCCTTACCGATTCTAAATACCTTGGTCCCACATACAGAACAGGTTCCGTGAATTGCTGGCCTCCCGTTCTTAAGAGTAATAGGAGTTGGATTTTTGATATCCCTCTTCATACGGCACTTAAAGCAATACGCTTGCATAAAAAATTACCCCCTTTCTCCTAGCTAGCACATGTCTACCTTACCTTATTATATGTGCTGATGTCAATACCTTGTGCTGGCTGACCACATAGGTAACACTTGAGGTGAACCACGGACTCTGATCAATTCCCTCTCAATATAGTCAATTGGAGTCAGGTAATCAAGCGCTTCGTGGGGTCGGTTGAAATTATACTCTACTAGCCATTCAGTCAACTGTCGGTTAAACCTATCGCAATCCAGAACTAAATTGCCATCATAAAGCCATTCATATTCTAAGGTCTGGTGGAATCTCTCAATCTCAGGATTGTCCTTGGGTGTCTTTACCCTGGAGAAGTATCTGGCTATATTGAGATTAGAGGCTGCTCTTTCAAAGTAGTAAGCAAATTCAGAACCGTTATCAGTCTGGATGTTCTCAATCGGTTGGTTAATAAGATACTGTAGTCGATAGAGAAAATCAGATGCAGCCTTTGAGCTTCTGTTCTTGTACATCCTGGCATAACCTAATTTACTGGCATGATCCACCGCGGTGAGGATATATCTTTTAAGGTTACCCCAGTATATTACTATGGTGTCGAGCTGCAGCAGAAACCACAGCCGGGTCTCTTTCCTGAGTTGGGTTATTCTCCTTTTAGGCTTCTGTCTGGCTCTGGCTTGTTTCCTGGCTATCCTTTCTGCCCTTACCTTGTCTGGATAAATCTTGTGCTTTCGGATTACTCTTTCTATCTTCCAACAGGAGATATCTTCCTTATACTCCTTCTCATAAAGGACCTTGAGTTTCTTCTTACCGTAGTGGATATGCTCCTTTCGAAGCTTCTTTATCCTGCTTTCCTGAATTAGGGTTACCTCCCAGTTCCTCTTGTGGCAAGGTGCCCTGGATTGGTCCTTTAAGCTCTCTATTCTCTCCAGACTATCCTTGAACCGATTGAGCCACTTATGAAAAGTCTTTCTGGATATACCAAAATGTCTGGCAGTGAAACTTGCGTTCTGCTTCGCCTGGGTATAGTAGAATACCATCCATTCTACTCTTAACCTCTCTCTTGCTGAAAGTTGCAAGAGTTCTGCAACTCCTCTCCACCTCTCATACTTACTCTTTAATTTTATCGGTTTTCTTTTAAAATAATAGAAGTTTTCCTTTTCCATAGATAACCTTCTCCGGCAAGTCTTTTATACTTTCTACCATACCAGATGTGTTACCTATGTATCTCAGCCTCCGCAGTGGTTGTACTCGTTCACGTGATTAGTGACACATTATCCCCTTGTTTTGTCATCACGAGGGTAATTCGAGCAAACTTGGAACAGGCTCTGTAATCCCTGAGTTGCCACACCACCATAGCTTGGTCGGGGACAAGCCCCGACCCTACGAGATGTAACCGTAGTGGCGGGGTTCATCCCCGCCTTATTCTCGCAATGGCTTTGAAGTTGCTCCAAGGCATATGATGTAATAAAGTTATCTTCGTTATATAATAGGTTGAAATGGTTAAAAGAGCTTTCGAAATCATTGACCACACTGCCGATGTTGGTATCATTGCTTATGGACTTGATATTAAACAGCTTTTTTCTAACGCTGCTTTAGGCTTATTTAGTCTGATTACAGAGCCTGAAAGCATTAAAGAGAAGATGCAACGCTGCGTAGAGATAATTAGTGAAGACAGAGATAGTTTACTAATAGAATGGCTTAATGAGCTTGTTTATCTCTTTGATGCTGAGCACATTTTGTTTAAGAGATTTGATATTGAAAGTTTGAACAGCAACCAGCTTAGAGCTACCTGTTATGGGGAAGACTTTGATCCTCTAAAACATAAGCTAAAGATGGGAGTAAAAGCGGCTACATACCATATGTTAAAAATAAACAGAGATAGCAGTGGTTACGAAGTGCAAATAATCTTCGATGTTTAGGGGGTGAATATATGCCAAAGTGGCAAGGGCAACTTGTTAAGATAGACGATTATCATTGGGAAATTCCTCAGAGCTACAAAGATGGCATGAGAGTTCCCGGTTTAATCTACACTAGCCAGGAGATGCTGAAGTCCATACGTGAGGAACAAACACCAGAGCAAGTTGCTAACGTAGCTTTTCTTCCTGGAATAGTTAAATTCTCTTTTGCTATGCCAGATATTCACTGGGGTTATGGCTTCCCTATAGGTGGAGTTGCGGCTATGAGTGTCAAGGATGGCGTAATTTCCCCTGGTGGTGTGGGTTATGATATTAATTGCGGTGTAAGATTATTACGTACCAACCTCAATGAAGCCGAAGTAAGGCTTAAGATTAAGCAGCTCGTTAATGAGTTATTTGCTAATGTGCCATCCGGTTTGGGTTCTGAAGGAAAGATTAAGGTAAGCCAGAAAGAGATGAAAGAATTAATGATTGAGGGAGCGCATTGGGCTGTGAAGCATGGCTTTGGCTCTAAAGAGGACTTGGATGCTACTGAAGAGAATGGGTGCATGAAGGGCGCTGACCCCAGTAAGATAAGCGATAGAGCGATAAAGAGAGGCATGCCTCAAACAGGCACATTAGGTTCGGGAAATCATTTCCTTGAAGTTCAAGTAGTAAAGGAGATCTTCGAACCTGAGATAGCCAGTGTTATGGGTATTAACGCAATAGGACAAATATTAGTCCTGATCCACACTGGTTCTCGAGGTTTCGGGCACCAGGTGTGCACTGACCATCTGCGTGTGATGGAAGAGGCAGCATCAAAGTATGGAATAAGACTTCCTGATCGCCAACTTGCCTGTGCCCCTATAGAATCGAAGGAGGGGAAGGATTATTTGGCTGCTATGGCCTGCGCTGCCAATTATGCCTGGTGTAACCGGCAATGTATTGTTCATTGGGTTAGGGAAGGTTTTTCTAAAGTCTTCGCTAAAACTCCTGAAGACCTTGGCATGAAGCAGATTTACGATGTGGCACACAACATTGCCAAGATAGAGGAACATGTGGTGGAGGGGCAGAAACTTAAGCTTTGTGTGCACCGCAAAGGAGCCACCAGAGCTTTCCCGCCTGGGCATAAAGATATTCCGCAGAGGTATAAGGAGATAGGGCAACCTGTCCTTATCCCGGGTGATATGGGTCGTTGCTCTTTTATTGCTGTAGGCACTCAGCAGGCTATGGCAGAAAGCTTTGGGTCTACCTGTCATGGTGCTGGTAGAGTGATGAGTCGCCATGCCGCTAAGCGAATCTTAAGAGGTAAGGATGTGGCTCAAGATTTAGAAAGGAGGGGTATCACTGTTAAGACAGGAAGCATACCATCCTTAGCTGAAGAAGCATCTCAAGCTTACAAGGATGTTGCTGAGGTGATAGAGGTTTGTCATCAAGCTGGCATTTCCAGGAAAGTAGCCATGGCTGTTCCATTAGGTGTTATCAAGGGCTAAACGTTATTTGTCATTCTGAGCGTAGCGAAGAATCTCGCATGAAGCAAACTGTAATAAAACTTCCCTCTCCAAAACTAAAAAGCAAGATTTCGCTAGAAGAGGTTATAGCCAAGCGCAGGTCAATTCGCAAATATCGCACAGAGCCACTAACCCTATTTCAATTAAGTCAAGTACTTTGGTCTGCTCAAGGCATAACTGGGGCTGGCAAACATAGAGCAGCACCTAGTGCTGGAGCTACTTATCCTCTGGAAATCTTCGCTTTCGTTGGCAAAAAAGGTGTTAGCTACGAGCAAGCGAAGCAACCTAAAGAGGAACTGCAAGCTGGCATTTACCACTATGAAGTAAACAGTCATTCACTGGTTTTACACCTGCCGGGCGATTTAAGGGAAGAGTTAGCTAGAGCAGCTCTGGACCAAGGGTTTATTGCCAATGCACCGGTAGATATTGTTATCTGTGCCCTTTATATAAGGACCTCCTATAGATATGGCAGGCGGGGTGAGAGATATGTTCACGTGGAGGTAGGGCATGTAGGGGAAAACATCCACCTTCAAGCTGTAGCTTTGGGATTAGCTACAGCGGAAGTAGGTGCTTTCGATGACGAAGAGGTAAGGAAAGTTCTGGGAGTGGAGGAGCAGATTAAGCCTCTGTATATCATGCCCATTGGCAAACCACTGTAAACATTAAAATCGCTTGTTCTTCATTCAGTTTTGCCTTATAGTGCGGCCAGTCTCGCCACTGCTGCTATTTGGTGCTTTGTCGGCGGTCTTTGCGTCGTATTCAGCGCTGCCTTCAGAAAGCTAGCGGCTAAAAAATAACCAAGCTACAAGTTTTTCTTTGCCTCATTTTATCAGCTGGTATCGATACTATCGGCTAGAGGTAGCGGATGTATGATCAATTTTCAAACAGCCACCAATTCTTGCTCGTTTTGAATAATAATTTTTGGGTTTGCATTTTTCGGGGGAATAGGCAGTCCCTTCTCTTTTAATAGATTAATATGCTCTATCATCCCCCACTTTGCTTTATAAAGGCAATCCTCGACGGAATGTCCTATTCCTGTGAAACCTTCCAAATCTGGAGAATAAAATCCAAAGTAGTCTGGCTCTTTAGTAGCCTCGATTATTAATGAATATTCTAATTCAATCACTTCTCTTTCTCCCGTTTTTATTTCTTTATACCTGCCGCTTTTAGTATAGCATGGCAGGTACCTTTGGGAACTTCCTTTGGCCTGTGATAATCTACTCGAATTAATTTATCCCAGCCTGGCTTCCCATAGTACCTTATAGACCCCTTTTCTTTGATAACCCTAAATCCGTTCTCCTCTAATAGCCTCACCAGTTCGCTAAATTTCACTTAGTTCTCCGCATGTAAATATTATACCATCTGAACATATGTGCCATGTCGTATCTCCTCCTTTTACTTCAAATTTCGAAAATTAGCACCACCATTTCGCCTAACCTCCCCAGGCTTTGCGAAGCGCGGAGCATTTTGGCGAATGAAGTGAGACCTCAAACACCGTGTTAGCCGAAGGGCCAAATAAAAAGTCCCTATGAAGATTTGGTTTGCCTCTTTTTTCTTTGCCTAGTCGTTTGAACAGAATAAATTTCTGGCACTTTGGGTTCTGACCTAACAAAAAGTTGTATAGTTCGAAGTATTTCAGAATCAATATCGCAGGTTTCTTGAGCAAGATAATTTACAAGTTCTTGAAATATTTTTTTCATAGTTAAACATTCTATGCCTTTGTCTTCTAGTACCCTCTGAGCCTCGTTATCAAATTCCCAAGAGACAAGGATTCTCTTCAAATTTTGTGTTTTACATCCAATTTGCTTTAAGGTTGCTAAGCCCTCTGGCGAGAAAAACTTCTCTCAATAAAAAAACCTGCTGTTCTCCTCTGGCTCGCCATTTTCTGTCTCTGCTTTGCTTCTGACGGACTGAATGGTTTATTTGTAATTCTTGAATAAGCGCTCGAGATTGAAACAGATGATTCAATGTGAAAAAAGGCTGGAGGTGACTTACTTGGATCCACTCCAATTATGTCTAACTCTACTTGGCCAACATGTCTGACACTAGTTCTGGTAAAAATACCTCGAACATAGCGAAAATAGGCCTCAACAATACGTTCCGCAGCATTCATATTATTCTTATGGCTTTTCGGCTAACATTCCTTATACGCCGTGTTCTCCTTGCTTGCATCCGAAGATCTCCACTTTGGTGGTATTCTCCTCTTGACTCCGTATCCCACCAACCTTAATTACCCTCACGAAATCAATAGTATCATCTCTGAAGAGACCTAGTTTTGTATACTGCGATCCATCTTCCTGAATTTGGCGTCTGTAGAACGCATCTACAATAAGCTTGGGGACGTTTTCAATATCGAAGCGTCTATTGCCCGATTTTTTGACAAAGATACGAAATGCCCACTATTTAACACTAGGAATGTTATCAGGAAAACCTTCAGCAGCTTTGACTCGGATACGTTCTCTTTTATCCTTGTCAGTCTGGCCTTCTCTTGTATCTGCATAGGTAAAGGCTTCAGGTAAACTAAACGAGTGCACCTTCACATATTTAGCTTCATCATCCAGGTTCCACATTGTATTCTTACCCTCCATTTATGTTAACGAGAACATGGTCTCTAACTCGTTCATATCCGCACCGCGTGTACTACCCCAATCTGGGAGTATAGACGCATTGCGTATGTCTCCTTGCCAAAAATTTGGAGTCTCTTCACCGTATATCCCCGTGTTCGCCTTGATCAGTCCTTTGCTTTCCCCGCTTGCTTTGTCAGCCAGTATTCTATGCTGTCTGCCAGAGCTAGCCAACTAGCTTCAATGATATTGGCTGAGCTGCCTACGGTTCTCCAGTGTTCCTTGCCGTCACTGGATTCGATAAGTACTCGCACCTGTGAGGCAGTGCCCGCGGTTTCTTCAAGTATACGCACCTTGTAATCGGTGAGCTCCACAACAGTCAGGTCGGGGTAGAATTGAATTAAAGCTTTGCGTAAAGCCTGGTCAAGTGCATTGACTGGTCCATTACCTTCAGCAGCGGTATGTACTATCTTATCACCCACCTTAACCTTGATGGTGGCTTCTGATAGTGGCTCCTCTTGATTTCCACTACTAGGAGGGCGACGGCGTTTCTCCATCACCACCATAAAATCAACTAGCTCAAAGGGTGGCTGGTAGTGGGGTTGAGCACGATGGAGTAACAAGTCGAACGATGCTTCAGCGCTATCGTATTGAAAGCCCTGATTTTCTAGCGATTTAACCTGTTCTAGCACTCTGGCAATTCCTTTATTTCCAGGGAGAGGCAATCCACGCTCCTTAGCTTTGTAGATAATACTCCCCTTACCCGCTAGCTCAGAGATGATAACATGAGGACGATTACCCACTAGCCTAGGATTTATATGCTGGTAACTATCTTCCCATTTTGCTAAACCAGAAACATGCATTCCGCCTTTGTGGGTAAAAGCACTGGCGCCCACATAAGGAAGCCTCTCATAAGGAGGCAAATTAGCTATCTCAGATACATAGTGGGAAACATCACTAAGCTTATTTAGCTGTTTGTTAGTAACACAATCAATGCCCATCTTAAGTTTCAGAGTTGGAATGATAGAACAAAAATTGGTGTTGCCACAGCGTTCACCATAGCCATTGATGGTTCCTTGGATCTGAGTAGCGCCTGCCTGAACGGCGGCTAAAGAGTTAGCTACAGCAACTTCAATGTCGTTATGAGCATGGATACCCAAAGAGACAGGTGTCATTGCGAGCGAAGCAAAGCAATCCCGAACGGCTTCAACAGATTCTGCTATTTGTTGCGGTAAAGTGCCTCCATTAGTATCACAAAGGATGATACATTCGGCGCCAGCTTTAGCAGCGTGGGTAACAACCTCGAGCGCATATTTAGGATTCCCCTTATAGCCGTCAAAGAAGTGCTCGGCATCGAAGAAAACCCTGAGCCCATTTGCTCTCAGGTAACCAATAGAATCCGTGACCATATTGAGATTTTCTTCTAATGTAGTTTCCAGAACTTGGGTTACTTGCTTATCCCAGCCTTTGCCTACAATAGTGACCACCTTAGTTTTAGCCTCTAACAGAGCTTTAAGGTTAGCATCTTCTTCTACCTTACAATTTGAGTGTCTAGTGCTGCTAAAAGCAACTATCGTGGCGTGGTTTAAATTCAATTTCCGTGCCTGGATAAAGAATTCAGTATCTTTGGGGTTAGAGCCAGGCCAGCCACCTTCAATGAAGTCAATGCCTAGCTCATCTAATTTCTGAGCAATCTTCAATTTATCCTCAACGGAAAAGGAAATCCCCTCCTGTTGGGTTCCATCCCTTAAAGTTGTGTCATAAAGCTGTATACAAATCACTGTGACTCCACCTATATTTAAAGTATAGTTATCTCATTCAGTAAGCAAGATAAATAAGTTCTTACCATTTAGGCTCTCTCTTTTCTAGAAATGCTCTCATTCCCTCTTTTGCTTCTTCAGTTGCTGCCAAAATGGCAAGCATTTCTGCGCTATGCTCCAATGCCTTATCATATTCCATATCAGCACAAGTATAGAAGTTCCTTTTCCCCATAACAATAGAAATAGGATTTTTGCTTAGTATCTTTTTAGCTAGTTCAATTGTCGCTGACTCAAGTTCCTTCTTGGGACAAGTTATATTCACTATTCCTAACTTTTCTGCCTTCTGGGCGTTAATTATCTGCCCGGTTAATCCCATCTCTAGTGCTTTTTTTCTACCTGTGACTCGTGGAAGCATTGCTGCAGTGGGGCCCATGCACGCAAGTCCCACGTTTACCGCGGTAGTTCCAAAGTGAGCATCCTCAGATGCTACAGCCAGGTCACAGGATAAAACAATTCCTGTACCACCTGCGGTAGCATAGCCATGGACCATGGCTATTGTCAGTTTACTTATGCTGTGGAAAGTCTTATACATGCTGTTCAGCCCAAGGAAGAAGTTACGACATCCTGTCTGGTCAAGGGTGACGATTTCACCAACATCAGCTCCCAGACAGAAATTTTCCCCGGCTCCTCTCACTATGATTAACCTTGTTTGCTTCTCTGAATCTAGTTCTTCAAGAGTTTGTGAAATTTCAGTAAAGAGTTCTTGGTTAAGCACATTGCCAGGAGGGCGATCCAATGTGAGAAAGGCAATCTCTCTTTGCTTATCAACAACTACATATTTGTGTTCCATAGTTATCTTAGCTCACTCCAATTTGCTACCAGCACCCTGCCATCAATGTTGCTTTATCCACTCGGCAATCAAGTCTCCTGTTTCCTTTGTCCCTACTTTGATTTTTCCTGCGCTCATTATATCGTAAGTTCTATAATCCTGCTCCAAGATAGCAATAACGGCATTTTCTATGGCTTGGGCTTCAGTTTCCAATTCAAACGAATGGTGGAGCATCATAGCCACACTTAATATAGTGGCGATAGGGTTAGCCATGTTTTGCCCTGCTCGCCGTGGAGCGCTGCCATGAATTGGTTCGTACATACCAAATGCCTTCCTCTTAGGAATTCCAGCTAGGCTAGCTGAGGGTAACATACCCATAGAGCCAGCCAGCATTGAAGCCTCATCGGTAAGAATATCACCAAACATATTTTCGGTGACTAAAACATCAAATTCACTAGGATGCTGGATAAGTCGCATAGCGCAGGCATCAACTAGCATATGCTCCAATTCGACATCAGGATAATCAGCGGAAATTTCCATGGCAATTTGCCGCCATAGTCGCGATGATTGGAGTACATTAGCTTTATCAACTGAAACTAACTTTTTATGGCGGCTACGGGCTAACTCAAAACCAACCCGCAATATGCGTTCAATCTCTGCTTCAGAATAAGCCATGGTATCAACAGCCTGCCTTCCCTCTGAGCTTCGCCATTGCTTTTTAGGCTGTCCAAAATAAAGCCCTCCCGTGAGTTCCCTTACTATGACTAAATCAACTTCTTCAATTATCTCTGGTTTGAGTGAGGTGGAGTTAATCAGCATAGGTAAAACTTTTACTGGACGCAAATTAGCAAATAGCCTTAATCCCTTCCTTAGAGCTAAGAGCCCATCTTCAGGATGGACTTCTGCTTTGGGGTCATCCCAGTTTGATCCACCAACAGCACCAAGCAATACAGCATCACATTGTTTGCACATATTTAGTGTTTCTTCGCTGAGAGCTGTGCCCAAGGTATCTATGGCAACACCACCTACTAAACCTTGATGTAAATGGAACCTATGCCCGAACTTTTCGCCTACAGCCTGCAAAACTTTCGTTGCCTCAGCTATAACCTCAGGTCCAATACCATCGCCAGGTAAAACCGCTACATCAAATTCCATACCTATTCCCTCATTCCTCGCTGTGTCATTCTGAGTCATCGTTTATCATTCTGAGCCCTTCGCTTTCTGTCATTCTGAGGAAGCGAAGCGACCGAAGAATCTCGGAAACCCTTCGCTATCACTCAGGGTGACAGTTAAACACCTCGTAATCTATGTTTAGTATATTCAATTAGCCCCCCAGCATTGATGATACCCATCATAAATTCGGGATAAGGATTAGCCATAAATGTCTTATGCTTGGAAATGTTCTTAATTTCCCCGCTAGTCAAATCTACTTCTAGTATATCGCCAGACTCTGTTTCATCTACTACTTCAGCACATTCCAGAAGAGGCAAGCCAATATTGATAGCATTACGGAAGAAGATACGGGCAAAGCTTTGAGCAATAACACAAGATATACCACAAGCCTTAATAGCTAAAGGGGCGTGTTCCCGAGATGAACCGCAGCCAAAATTAGTAGTAGCAACGATTATATCTCCGGGCTCAACTTTAGTAGCAAACTCAGGGTCAACATCCTCCATGCAATGCTTGGCTAATTCATCAGGCTCAGAGACATTAAGGTAGCGTGCTGGTATGATGACATCTGTATTGACATCGGCGCTGTACTTATGGACTTTACCTTTTAATCTCACCTAAATACTCTCCCTCTGGGCTAATGGGTACTAAAATCATTGTATGGGGCATTCAATGCCAAAGCTGCATAGATCTCAAACAGTGCTTGGGTAACTTGGTCATCAACTTGTATGACGCGTATTTTCATTTGAACAACACGGTTCTTCGCTTCAAAAAAGGCCTTATCGAAACCTGGGGCTTGCTCCAATTCTTTGCGTGTAACATAGCCAGGGATCCCTTTAGCACGCATCTTCTCCTTGGCTAGATTGAAAGCAAATGAGGCACTATTGTGTGTTGAACTCAACCTGCCATGCTCTTGAAGCCGTGTCCTCAGTCGATTAGATCGCCCCACATAGAGAGCTTTATCATTCTCGTAAAATACATAGACGCCCGACTTGGGAATGGCAACAAGATTTTCCCGCGTTCGAAAAGGTTGAGACTCCAGACTCTGAAGCAATCCCGGCATCTTTGCTACCAATTCGTCAAATTTCATGTTCATCTAAGTATCATCGACTCCTTTGAAGGACTTCTTCAGGATCGGCGATCCTGCCTAGAATAGCGCTGGCGGCAGCTACAGCTGGTCCAGCCAAGTAGACTTCAGACTTGGGGCTTCCCATCCTACCGACAAAATTGCGGTTGGTAGTGGATAGGCAGCGCTCACCAGCAGCTAAAACTCCCATATGTCCGCCAAGGCAAGGTCCACAAGTAGGAGTGCTTACCACAGCCCCAGCCTCTATGAAAATTTCTATCAATCCCTCTCTTAATGCATCAAGATAAACCTTCTGTGTGCCCGGGATGATAATGCATCTAATTTCTGGATGTATTTGCCTTCCTTTGAGCAATTTAGATGCTACCCTCAAATCATCAAGACGACCATTGGTGCAACTGCCAATTACCACCTGATCTAGTTTTATGTCATCTACCTGACTTACAGGTTTAGTATTAGAAGGAATATGAGGGAAAGCTACCTGGGGCTCGATTTTTGATACGTCATACTCGATAACCCTAGCGTATTCAGCATTTTCGGCTGGCTGAGATTCTTCGCTTCGCTCAGAATGACAGGGAGCGAAGGGCTCAGAATGACAGGGAGCGAAGGGCTCAGAATGACAGGGAGCGAAGGGCTCAGAATGACAATGACGAGAGTGCTCCTTTACATATTCTTTAGTTTTATCATCCACACTGAAGATACCTGCCTTAGCTCCCGCTTCAATGGCCATATTTGCCATAGTGAAGCGTCCATCTATTGATAGCTCGTCGATTGCCTCGCCAGTAAATTCCATAACTGAATAAAGAGCACCATCCACACCAATATCGCCAATGGTATAAAGGATGAGGTCCTTACCACCAATCCATTTAGGTAATTTTCCGTGGTAAATAAACTTAATGGTTTCTGGTACCTTCATCCATATTTCTCCTGTCGCCATAGCCACGGCGATATCGGTTGAGCCCATACCAGTAGCAAAAGCACCTAAAGCACCGTAGGTGCAAGTGTGAGAGTCAGCACCAATGATAACCTGGCCAGGCAAAACAAAGCCTCGCTCAGGCAGAAGCACATGCTCTATCCCCATCCGCCCTACCTCAAAGTAAATTATTCCCTGCCCCTTAGCAAACTCCCGCATCAACTTTGCTTGCTCGGCAGATTGTATATCTTTGTTGGGGCAAAAATGGTCAGGAACCATAACTACTTTTCTAGGGTCGAAAACTTTAGATATCCCGAGCTTACGGAACTCCTTTATGGCTAAAGGTGCTGTTATATCATTGGACAAAACCAGGTCAACTTTGACATTTATAAATTCGCCGGGGCTGATTTCCTTCTTATCACTATGGGCTGTTAAGATTTCCTCAACTAAGGTCAAATTGCCTCGCAAACATCAAATAAAATCAAAAGTCAAATATCAAAAATCAAAATGACAACTCAAAATGTAAAACTGTTTTATTTTTGCTCTGTATTTTTGCATTTTGCATTTTAATCTTTTATTTACTGTGGTGATAGGAATGGACTCGACTAAGCTTTTTCCTCTTCAGCCGCTTTCCTGGCTAAAAGTCGATTTAGGGCGTTCATATATGCCTTGGCACTGGCAACGATGATATCGGTAGAGGCACCACGTCCAGTATAGGTGATGCCCTCGCTCTCAATTCTTATTAATACCTCCCCAATAGCATCAATCCCTTCAGTAATTGATTTGATAGTAAATTCTGTAAGCTTATTGGGTATGCCAACTATGCGATTGATAGCCTTACACACGGCATCCACTGGGCCTGTGCCTAAGGCAGCATCAGCTAGACTTTGCCCCTCAGGTCCAATGAGCCTCACTGTAGCCGTAGGAAGGCTATGGTCACCACAAGAAACTTCAACATGATCAAGATGGTATACTTCAGTGGCAGTGCGAAGTTCTTCCGCCACCAGGGATTCGATATCACGGTCGGTGATTTCCCTTTTCTTATCGGCTAGCTCTTTGAGGCTATGAAAGGCACGGTTTAGAGCCTCCTCATCCAAAGTATAACCGAGTTCCGCTAACCTCTCTTTGAAGGCGTGCTTGCCACTTAACTTACTCAATACCAGACTGCTTGCTGGTATACCAACTGATTTTGGGTCTATAATTTCATAAGTTATGGCTTTCTTTATTAAACCATCTTGATGAATACCTGATTGATGACGAAAGGCATTCGCCCCTACAATAGCCTTATTAGATTGGACAGCGAAGCCAGTAAGTTCACTTACAAGATGGCTGGTCTTATAAATCCGAGTAGTATCAATATTGGTAGTAAGATTAAAGAAATCCTGGCGAGTCTTTAGCGCCATAACAATTTCCTCCAGAGAGGCATTTCCAGCTCTTTCTCCGATGCCATTGATAGTGCATTCAACTTGCCGCGCACCATTGCGAACTGCCTCGAGGCTGTTGGCTACCGCTAATCCTAAATCATTATGGCAATGGACACTTATTAAAGCCTTATGGATATTGGGTACATTAACTAGAATACCTTGGATCAAGCTGCCAAATTCCTGCGGCGTGGCATAGCCCACAGTATCGGGTATGTTCACTGTAGTGGCTCCAGCATCAATCACAGCTTCCAAGATATGATATAGGTAACTAGGTTCAGCACGGCTGGCGTCCATAGGTGAGAACTCAACATCGTCAACGTAGTTTTTGGCTAGAGCCATCATCTTCTCAGCCCTCTCCAGGATTTCCTCTCGGCTTTTGTTAAGCTGGTAGAGAAGGTGGATGTCTGAGGCAGAGAGAAAAACATGGATTCGTGGATGAGCTGCTTCCTTAACTGCTTGCCAAGCTCTATCTATAGCCTCAGCATTGGCATGAGATAAAGCACAAATTACAGGTCGTTGAACCTCTTTGCTAATAAGACGAACAGCTTCGAAATCGCCAGGAGAGCTAACAGGAAAGCCAGCCTCAATAACATCGACGCCAAGCTTATCCAGTTGTTTAGCTATTTCTAGCTTTTCCTGAACATTTAGGCTTGCCCCCGCTGCCTGCTCCCCATCCCGTAAAGTAGTGTCGAAAATTATTACTTTGTCCATGATTATTTCCTTTTAAGTAGTAAGTTGGAAGAGCTTTTCAATCGTTTCTCTCATCTCCATAGCATAGGTATAAACCTCTTCTATATTGAGTCCGGCTTCATAAAAGCCGCTATGGAGGTAACTGGCATGCCCGTAGGCATTGAATATGCTCTTGTCTTCCAGCTTTTTGGTCAACTTTCTAGCATAATCCCCAATCTCTTTATGATGTTCGATCTTTCTTCCTTCGCTTGCAGCTACTGCCTTTAAGGCCTCAGCCATTGCCCCCCAAAGGAACTCTCCAGCCTTTTCAGCGTCGCCAGCTTCAATAGAGTTGAAGGCATTCTCTATATAGTGGATACTCTGAGCTTTATATTTTCTCTTTTGCTCCTCCATAGCTTCTCCTTAAATTGGGGGCAACTCGGGGATTTCGTAACTTATGATACTTCCTGTTTTGGCATCTATTTTAACCTTAGCGATTCTAACGAATAAAGGTCCAACATCAATTTCCACATTCCAAACATCGTTTTCCCTTGTAGCTTTAAGCGGCAATGCAATAGGGCGATATTTTTTAATAAAGGAATGGGCAATCTCCGTGGCCTCTGCAGCAGATTTTATTTCGTTTTCCAATTTTTATCCTTTTAGCCAGGGCATCATATCTCTTAACCTTTTGCCTACAACCTCGATTGGGTGCTCAGCTTCTCTCCGTTTCATGGCATTAAAGCTGGGACGGCCAGCCTTATTTTCCAGAATCCATTCTGTAGCAAAACTGCCATCCTGTATCTCTGCCAGAATTTGTTCCATTTCTTCCTTGACTAAATCGTTGATAACTCGTGGACCTCGAGTGTAATCGCCATATTTAGCGGTGTCGCTTATCGAGTATCTCATATAGTCCAAACCGCCTTGATACATAAGGTCAACGATGAGCTTCAGTTCATGGAAACATTCAAAATAGGCAATCTCTGGTTGATAACCAGCTTCTACCAAGGTCTCAAAGCCAGCTTTGACCAAAGAGGAGACTCCTCCACAGAGCACTGTTTGTTCACCAAAAAGGTCAGTCTCAGTCTCCTCAGCAAAAGTTGTCTCTAAAACTCCAGCCCTGGTACAGCCGATACCTTTGCCATAGGCTAGAGCAATATCCTTGGCTTTGCCTGAGGCATCTTGGTGTATAGCAACTAAAGCTGGAGTCCCTGAGCCCTCGATGTAAAGTCGGCGTAGTATATGCCCCGGGGCTTTAGGGGCTATCATGCTAACGTCAATGTTAGAAGGCGGCACAATTTGGGAATAGTGGATATTAAAGCCGTGAGCGAACATCAAAGTTTTGCCTGGGGATAATTCCTTCTCAATTGACTCATGGTAGATTTGAGGATGTAAGCTATCGGGGGCCAGCATAACAATGATAGCTGCATCCTTTGCTACTTCAGCAGCGCCGGCTACTCTAAATCCAGCATCGTTTGCTGCTTTCCAGCCTTCACTGCCCGGCGCTTCAGCGATGATAACCTGGCAGCCACTATCCCTCAGATTTTGGGCTTGGGCATGCCCCTGGCTACCATAGCCGATAATACCAATCGTTTTACCCTTGATTAGGTCCAGGTTAGCATTCTTGTCATAATAGATTTTAGCCATATTTTCCTCCTTAAAATTCTGATATCTAATCTCTAAATCCTAAACCTTTAGAATTTAAGGTTTAGAGTCTATTATTTTAAGCGACACCACCACGAGTTAAGGCAATCCTGCCAGTCCTGCTGATCTCCTTAATACCAAAGCTGCGAAGAAGTTCAAGTAGAGACTTCACTTTATCTTCGTCGCCTGTAACTTCCACCGTTAATGAATCAGAAGCAACATCAACTATGTTGGCTCGGAAAATGTCAACAATCTGTATAATTTCGCTTCTTGTTGAAGCAGTAGCCTTGACCTTGATTAAGGCTAATTCTCTGGCTACTATATCTTCTTCAGTTATGTCGGATACTCTGACCACGTTGATTAGCTTGTCTAATTGTTTCCTAACTTGTTCTACCTCTGCAGAATCACCACCAACAACCACAGTCATGCGTGATAAGCCAGGTTGCTCGCTGTGCCCCACCGCCAGGCTTTGTATGTTAAAGCCTCGGCGCCGAAACAGGCTAGCTACCCTATTCAATACACCAGGCTTATCTTCTACTAAAGCTACTAAAGTATGTTTTGTATCAGTCAATTCGCTTTCCTTGAAATATCTTAATAGATGCTTACCATTTCTGGCTTTGGCATCTCTAAAGTTCGACCTAGACTTTCTCCCGGAGGCACCATAGGATAGACATTTTCCTCTGGCTCAACAACAAAATCGATGAGGAAAGATCCGGGATGGTCTATTGCTTTCTGTATAGCCGGATTTACCTCTTCTCTATGCTTCACCCTGAGTGCAGCGATATCATAAGCTTCGGCAATTTTGACGAAATCGGGGTTCCAAAGCTTTGTATCCACATAGCGATGTTCATAAAATAGTTCTTGCCACTGCCTCACCATGCCCAGATAGCCATTATTGATGACAGCTATCTTTATAGCGATGTTTTCCTGCGTTATAGTAGCTAATTCTTGAATGGTCATTTGAAAGCTGCCATCACCATCGATGCACCACACCGTTTCTTGAGGGCGACCAACTTTGACTCCTATAGCAGCAGGAAGTGCAAATCCCATAGTACCCAGGCCACCTGAGGAAATAAGGCTACTAGGTTCAGTATAAACGAAGTGTTGTGCTGCCCACATTTGATGCTGCCCAATCCCGGTAACCACTATGGTATCACCTTTAGTGACTTCATAAATCTGGCGAATAACATATTGAGGTAAGAGCTCGCTACCTTGCCTAGTCTCCAGTGATGGATGTTCATATCTCCACTGCTCTAACTGAGAGACCCAATCCAAATGCTCTCTGAAGTCAATTTCCTTGTTCATAGCCTTTAACACATTTTTAACATCGCCAACTATGGGTATGTCTACTGGTATATTCTTTCCTATTTCTGCAGGGTCGATATCAATATGAATGATGCCAGCTTGCGGGGCAAAATTTTTAGTATCTGCTGTAGCCCGATCATCAAATCTCATACCAATAGCAATGATAAGGTCAGCATTTTGCACTGCCATATTAGCATAAACCATACCGTGCATCCCTAACATGCCCAAATTGAGTATGTGATTCCCAGGAAAGGCACCGATGCCAAGGAGTGTGCTGACCACCGGTATTTGTGCCTTCTCAGCTAATTCCTTAAGCTCATCGTAAGCCTGGGAGATAATTATTCCTCTGCCAGCGATGATAACCGGTCTTTCAGCTTTATTGATAAGCTTTGCCGCTTTTTTGATTTGAACTGAGTGGCCTCGTGAGACAAACTTGTAACCTGGCAAATCAATTTTTTCAGGATAAACAAATTCCGCCTGTTCTTGCTGCACATCCTTTGGTATATCAATGAGCACAGGACCTGGCCTTCCTGTCTGAGCGATGCGAAAAGCCTCCCTGACTGTCTTTGCCAGCTCCGCAGTATCAGTGACAAGGTAATTATGCTTTGTGATGGGAAGAGTAATGCCAGTAATATCTGTCTCTTGGAATGCATCCTTACCGATAAAAGGTCTAGCTACCTGGCCAGTTATGGCTATTATTGGGGAGGAATCCATGTAAGCATTTGCAATTCCAGTTACCAGGTTAGCAGCTCCAGGACCTGAAGTAGCTATACATACACCTGCTTTATGAGTAGCTCGAGCATAGCCATCGGCAGCATGAGCTGCTCCTTGCTCATGACGAACCAGTATATGCCGCAGTTGAGGATATTGAGGGAAGGTATCATATACCGGTAGTACAGCACCACCCAGAATGCCAAAAATAACCTCAACTCCCTCTTTAACTAAGCTTTCACATAAAATCTGAGCGCCGGTCTTCTTCATAAAGGCTCCTCTCAGTTAACAAACACAGCTCCAGTGCTGGCTGAGGTCACATTATCAGCATAGCGTTTAAGATAGCCAGTTTTAATCCTTGGTTCAAAAGGTGATAACAAATTTAATCTTTGCTGTATCTCCTTTTGGGTTAATTCTACCTCTAATTTGCGGTGGGGAATATCTATTTTGATAATATCGCCGTCTTTTATGGCGGCTATAGGACCCTTCTCTGCTGCCTCGGGGGAAACATGACCTATGGCAGCGCCTCTTGTCGCCCCGGAGAAACGACCATCGGTAATTAGAGCCACCTTATCATCCATGCCCATACCACTGAGAAGGGAAGTGGGTGTTAGCATTTCACGCATCCCAGGCCCTCCTCTCGGTCCCTCATAGCGGATAACAATCACCTCTCCAGGTTTGAACTCTCTTTTCATTATCGCTGCAGTGGCCGTCTCTTCACTATTAAAAACTCGTGCTGGGCCCTGATGAACCAGCATTTTAGGAGCTACTGCAGCACTTTTCACCACGCTGCCTTGAGGCGCCAAATTACCAAATAATATACCAATACCACCGGTAGTGCTATAGGGGTTGGATAAAGGATGGATTACCTCTTTGTTTTTGATCTTAGCCCTCTTTATCACCTCACCTAGTGGCTTATTTGATACAGTCTTTGCTTCAGGATTTAGCAATCCTGATAGTTCTTGCATTATCGCTGGAATGCCGCCGGCTAAGTCCAAATCTTCGATGTGATAATCACCCGCTGGGCTTAATTTGCATATATGAGGAATATGGTCGCTAATCTCATTTACCAAGGATAAGGGGAATTCGATTCCCGCCTCATGGGCTATGGCTATAAGGTGCAATACGGAATTGGTACTGCCACCTAAAGCCATATCTACAGCGAACGCATTATAAATAGAATCTTTGGTAATGACATCTTTAGGTCGAATATCTCTAGCTAATACATCCATAACTTGTTGGCCGGCTTTATAAGCTAGTTGAAGTCGGCGCGCTTGAGTTGCTGGTATCGTTCCATTGCCAGGCAAAGCTATACCTAGGGTTTCGCTCAGACAATTCATGGTATTAGCAGTAAACATGCCAGCACAACTACCGCAGCCGGGACAGGCAACTCTTTCCAGTTCTGCCAGCTCAGCCTCAGACATATTCCCCCTAATAGTCTCACCCACTGCTTGAAAAACTGAACTAATGTCAACTGATTTTAGTTGACCATCCCGATAAAGTTTCCCTGCCATCATAGGGCCACCGCTTATAAAAATGCAGGGCAAATTAAGCCTTACCGCCGCTATTAGCATCCCGGGTACTACCTTGTCACAATTAGGAATAAAAACCAAGCCATCAAAAGCATGAGCCTCAGCTAAAATTTCAACTGAGTCAGCGGTAAGTTCTCGGCTGGGCAGGCTATACTTCATTCCTGGGTGGTCCATAGCGATGCCATCGCATACAGCTATAGTGTTAACCTCAAAAGGTACTCCACCTTGGCTTCGGATTCCCTCTTTCACCGCCTGGGCAACAGACTGCAAATGGATATGACCAGGAACAACTTCACTAAAGCTGTTAATCACCCCAATAAAGGGTTTATCCCAATCATCTGAGGAACAGCCCACGGCATGCAGGAGAGACCTATGGGGTGCTCGCTCAATACCTTTCTTTATAATATCACTTTTCATCACCATCTCCCTTAATTTAAAAAGTAAAATTTAACATAGATTGTCAATGTAATTCCAGAGCTTTTATTTTATTCAATCTTTGTATATGCCTACCGCCTTCAAAACTTGTGCATAGGTAAGCGTTGACAATTTCCAAGGCTGAGTTAACCTCAACGTTCTCCCCTCTAAGACACAAAATATTGGCATTATTATGCTGGCGAGCTCGCTGGGCAGTAAAAACATCGTGGCATAAAGCTGCTCTTACACCTTTTAGCTTATTGGCTGCTATGCTCATGCCTATGCCAGTGCTGCATATTAGAATGCCATGGTCAGATTCACCTGAGACCACTGCTTCGCTTACTTCTTGAGCAATATCGGGGTAGTCTACCGAATCATCACTATAGCAGCCAAAATCGCGATAGCTATAACCTAGTTTTTGAAGGAAATTTATTATTGCTTGTTTTATCCTAAAGCCACGATGGTCACAGCCCAGAGCAACGTGCATTACTATTTACCTCCAAGGTAAGTATTCAACTACCCTCGTGTCACCCTGAGCGAAGCGAAGGGTCTCCAAGATTCTTCGGTCGCTATGCTCCCTCAGAATGACACCGGGGGTGAACAGTTACCCTCCAAATATTCATTAAAGGCTTTGTCAATTTCGCGTTTAGGTATAATCCCTTGACGCAAAATCGCTGGCACTTCACCTGTGACATCTACTATAGTTGATTCGTTACCACTAGGGCACCTGCCACCATCAATGATAAGGTCGACTTTGTCTCCTAGCTGTTGCTTAACCTCGTCAACAGTTAGAGTGCTTGGCTTGCCACTGATATTAGCGCTGGTTCCGATTATCGGCTTCCCCAAGCCTTGAATAAGAGCTAGAGGGACGAGGTGGTCAGGGACACGCACCGCTATGGTGGATTGGTCAGTAAGATGAGTAGGTAATGAAGCTGTTTTAAGCAGAATTAAAGTCAAGCCCCCAGGCCAAAAGTGCTTGACTAGAAACAAGACCACTTCAGGTACTGGTGCAACTACAGTGCTTAATTGAGACATATCACCAATAAGTAAAGGAAAGGGCAGGTGTCTGGGGCGTTTTTTTACTGCATAAATTCTTTCCACAGCTTTGGAATTGAAAGCATCAGCACCCAGGCCATAAACTGTGTCAGTAGGGAAAGCAACTATCCCACCAGCCTTGAGAATTTTAATTCCCCTCTCTACCTGTTCCTGTAAAGCATTCATTGCCTTGACGCTAGTGTAGCACAATGATAAGCTACTGTGTATTACCACCCCCTCTGAAATGGAAAACGAGCTACAAAGTCACCGAATCTCTGCTAGTGACGACATCGAAGTCTCTACTTACCTAGAGATCGCCAAAGAACTACGCGGCGAGCAACCAACATTTGAGCCTAAGCCGCTACCGCCTGGTGAAAGAGAAACCATAGTAGTGATTGATTTTGGCTCCCAGTATAGTATGCTTATTGCAAGGCGAGTACGAGAGTGCCACGTTTACTGCGAGCTTGTGCCCTATGATACCCCCTGGGAGAGGATAGATTCCCTTAACCCTCGAGGTTTTATCCTTTCAGGAGGTCCAGCTAGCGTTTATGCTCCTGAGGCTCCTTTGGCCCCAACATATATTTATGAGAGCCATCTACCAGTGATGGGTATTTGCTATGGTACGCAGGTAATTGCCTCTCAATTAGGTGGTCAAGTATCCCCGGGGGAAAAACATGAATATGGTCATGCTATCTTGCATATAAGTGATGAAAATTGTCCTCTTTTTGCTGGTCTTTCTTCCTCTCTTCCTGTATGGATGAGCCATGGTGACCAAATAATAGAAATGTCACCCGGTTTTAAGGCTTTAGCTTACACCGAAAATTCGCCCATCGCTGTCATGGGCAACAGCGAAGGCATTTTCGGACTTCAATTTCATCCTGAAGTGGCGCACACACCACAAGGGAAAAATATATTTGAGAATTTTGTCTATCGAATATGCGGCTGTCAGGGCAATTGGACTTCATCTAGATTCATAACTGAGAGCATCGATAAAATCAGGGAACAAGTGAGAAAAGGAAAGGTTGTCTGTGCTCTTTCCGGGGGTGTTGATTCAGCGGTAACTGCTACTCTTGTTCATCATGCTATCGGCGATAATTTAACTTGCCTTTTCATCAATAATGGCTTACTGCGTCGTGAGGAACCTGAAAGAGTGCTTAATACTTTCCAGCGTAATCTCAAAATGGACATAGTTTATGTAGACGCTAGCGAAAGGTTTCTGGAGCGACTTCGCGGGGTGGTTGACCCAGAAATGAAGCGGCGTTTAATAGGAAGAGAATTCATTAAAGTTTTTGAGGAGGAAGCAGCTAAATTAGGCCAGGTTGATTTTTTGGCCCAGGGAACTCTTTATCCCGATGTCATTGAAAGTACTACTGCTGAAACTAAAACTGCGGCTAAGATAAAGAGCCATCACAACGTTGGTGGCTTACCCACTAAAATGAAGTTCACCCTTATTGAGCCCCTGCGCTATTTGTTCAAAGACGAGGCCCGTGAGGTAGGATTGGCTCTGGGTTTGCCTGAGGATATGACCTGGCGACAACCATTTCCAGGACCAGGATTAGCTATCCGCATCATTGGTGAGGTGACCAAGGAAAAGTTGGAGATACTTCGTGCTGCTGACTGGGTTGTGATGAACGAGATTAAAAAAGCTAAGTTTTATCGTCAACTATGGCAAAGCTTTGCTATACTTACTGATGTTAAGAGCGTTGGCGTTATGGGCGATTATAGAACCTATGGCTATCTAATAGCGGTCAGAGCCATAAATAGCGACGATGCTATGACTGCTGATTGGGCAAGGTTGCCTTATGACCTCCTGGCTAGAATATCGGACCGCATAGTCAATGAAGTGTCTAATGTCAACAGGGTGGTTTATGATATTACCAGTAAGCCACCAGCGACCATAGAGTGGGAGTAACTGTTCACCTTGGTGTCATTCTGAGGGAGTGTAGTGACCGAAGAATCTTAGAGACCCTTCGCTTCGTTCAGGGTGACACATGAAGACTTATAAGCAGGAGTAAAAATAAGATTAAAAAGGAGGAGAAAAATGAACGGTCCTTTTGATGAAGAGAGTTTAAGCCCTGAAGAGGAAGAGCGAATGGCTATAGAGGACGATTTGGAGATGCTCCGCGAGGATTTGATAGGCGAACTGCAAGCCATAAATCAATACCAAGAGCACATAGAGAGCCTGGAAGGCGAAGAGGCTGTAGCTATACTGGAGCATATTATCGAAGAGGAAAAGGAACACGTTGCTGAATTAGTTAAATTGATTCAGCACCTTGACCCTGTTCAGGCTGAGAGGTTTAAGGAGATTTTATAGGGTACGATGGCAAATAGACCTAAACTGAAGGGAGTAAAAAAGAACAGGGGCAAACATAAGAAAAGGAAATAATAACCGTTGAAGGTAATGGTCATCGGTGGGGGGGGTAGGGAACATACATTAGTATGGAAAATCACTCAAAGCCCTAAGGTTAATAAAGTTTTTGTCGCTCCGGGGAATGCTGGCACAGCACTTATAGCTGAGAACTTGAGCTTCCAGCCTACAGATATAGAAACCCTGGGCGAAGTAGCCCAAGACAAAGGTATTGACCTTGTAGTTGTTGGCCCTGAAGTACCATTAGCGTTAGGCATAGTAGATTATTTTGATAGCTTGGGCATCCCTGTTTTCGGCCCCACCAAAGCGGCTGCCCAAATAGAGTCAAGCAAAGTCTTTGCTAGAAACTTGATGGAAAAATACGGCATTCCTTGTCCTAAAGGAACGGTTTTCACTTCTTATCCTGAGGCTCGTGAATATCTTGAGCGACAACAGCCACCTGTTGTCGTTAAGGCAGATGGATTGGCTGCTGGCAAAGGAGTGATTATAACTAGCTCTATGCAGGAGGCTGCTAAGGCTCTTAGCGATATTATGAAGGCCAGAATCTTCGGCTCCGCCGGAGATAAAGTGCTACTCGACGAATATCTTATCGGTCGAGAGTTAAGCCTCATAGCTTTCACCGATGGCAAAACAGTGTCACCAATGGTTCCTGCTTGTGACTACAAAAAAATTTGGGATAATGATAAGGGTCCTAACACTGGTGGTATGGGAAGCTACAGTCCGCCGGGATTTTTTCCTGCTGAACTTGTAGAAAAGGCTACCGATACTATTTTATTGCCAGCAGTAAACGCAATGGCTAACGAGGGAATAACTTATAAAGGAGTGCTCTACGCCGGGCTAATGGTCACTGATAAAGAATTACTGGTACTGGAATTTAATTGCCGCTTTGGTGACCCGGAGACCCAAGCTGTTTTGCCCCTTCTCAAAACTGACCTTGTGGATATACTTCTGGCGGTAATTCAAGGCAATCTCGACCAGGTTAAAATAGAGTGGAGTTCTGAGGCTTGCGTTGGAGTGGTTATGGCTTCTGCTGGCTACCCAGGTAGCTATAGAAAAGATTTGCCCATAAGAGGTTTGGATAAGGTGAATAGAAATTTGTTAATCTTTCATGCTGGAACCAGGTTGGGTGATGATGGGCTAATCCATACTAATGGCGGGCGAGTGCTTACAGTGGTAGGTACCGGCAAAGATATGGCTGAAGCCAGAGAAAAGGTTTATAGTAATATTCCCAGAATCTATTTTGAGGGCTGTCATTATCGCAAAGATATTGCTCTTAGGGAGGTAGTTTAAATGGCACAGGTAGGCATTGTCATAGGCAGCAAAACAGATAGAGACATAGTCAAATCTACTACTAATATGTTGGAACAGTTAGGCATTGACTATGAGGTTTCCGTTATCTCAGGCCACAGAAACCCTGAGAAACTAAGGGAATATGGTTTGAAAGCGGAGGAGCAAGGTTTTGAAGTTATCATCGCCGCTGCTGGCAAGGCTGCTCACCTTCCTGGTATTCTGGCTAGCTGGACAACGTTGCCTGTGATTGGTGTTCCCCTAGCTGCTGGTGAACTTAATGGCATAGATTCTTTGCTCTCTATAATTCAGATGCCTGCTGGAGTCCCTGTGGCCTGCGTCGGCATTGGCACAAGCGGGGCTCAAAACGCTGCCTTGCTCGCCGCGCAGATTCTAGGAATGAAGTATGAAGAAATAAGGGAAGCCTATCGCAAATATAAGGCAAAGCTAGCGGAGGGATAATATGATTGAGAGGTATTCACGACCCAAAATGAAGAAAATTTGGTCCGAAGAGAATAAGTTTGACCAATGGCTTAAGGTGGAGATTGCCGTCTGTGAGGCCTGGGCAGAACTGGGCGAAATCCCTAAAGAAGCCATACCCAAAATAAGGAAAGCTAACTGCAACCTGGAGCATATGGCTGAATTTCTAAAGGTGACTCATCATGATATGACTGCCTTTCTTAATTCAGTTGCTGAAAGCCTTGGTGAAGAATCACGCTTTATCCATCTTGGACTTACCTCTTCAGATATTATGGATACTGCTCTGAGTCTCCAGTTAAAAGAGGCAGTTAGCATTCTGGAGCAGGGCGTCACCGAGCTTGTCTCTGTCTTAGAAAACAAAGCTATAGAGCACAAACATACTATTATGATGGGGCGAACCCATGGTGTTCATGCTGAACCAATCACCTTTGGGTTGAAGATAGCTCTATGGGTTGAAGAGATGAAGCGTAATGCACAAAGGTTAAATGAGGCTAATAAAGCCATCTCCGTAGGCAAAATATCTGGAGCTGTAGGCACTTACGCTACTGTGCCACCTCGAGTCGAGGAAATAGCTTGTGCCAAATTAGGACTTACTCCAGCCCCGATATCAAGCCAGATAATTCAGCGTGATCGCCATGCCCAATTCATGGCCACTTTAGCCATTCTAGCTGGCTCCTTAGAAAAAATCGCTACCGAGATTAGAAGCCTGCAACGAACTGAAATCCTGGAAGTGGAAGAACCCTTCCAGGCAGGGCAGACGGGTTCCTCAGCAATGCCACACAAGAGGAATCCCGAACTCTGCGAGCGCATCTGCGGGCTTGCCAGGCTGGTAAGGGGATATGCGTTAACCTCTATGGAGAACATCGCCTTATGGCATGAGCGTGATATCAGCCATTCTTCTACAGAACGCATCATTCTGCCTGATTCTTGCTTGGCAATAGACTATGTATTGTCTTTGCTCATCCCGATAATAAGGGAGCTTAAAGTTTATCCTGATAATATGCGCCGTAACCTTGAACTCACTCAAGGTTTAGTCTTTTCCCAGAGAGTGCTCCTGGCTTTGATAAACAAAGGCTTAAAACGAGAGGAAGCTTATAAGTTGGTGCAGGACAATGCCATGAAAGCCTGGCAAGAGAAAAAGAGCTTTCTAAGTTTGCTGGAGGCAGATAAACAAGTATTAGCTCACCTATCTAAGTCCGAGCTAGAATCTCTATTTGACTATAATTACTACTTGAAATACGTGGATAGCATTTTTGAAAGGTTGGGGTTAGGCAAAACAAAAGAAAAGAGCTTTTTGTCTCCGAGTATCACATAATAGTAAGTAATATTCCCAGAGCACAGGCTATAGTCCCCAGGATAACACGCTTGGTCAGCTTTTCTTTTAGAAAGATGATGGAAAGAGGGGCAATGAAAAGAGGTGAGGTAGAAGAAAGTATAGCTGCCTTAGTAGCTCCGGCAAGCTGTACGCTTATAAAAAATAATACTTCACCTACTGCTTGACCTAAAAAACCTGAAATTCCCACTTGGATTAGAACTCTATGATTATATCTTCTGTATTCGGAAACCTCTCCTCGACTTAAGGTCAATGTAGCAAGTAATAAAATGGCAAAAGGCAGTCGAATGACATTAACCATCAGAGGGTCAACCTCATAAAGTCCCAGTTTAACCAAATTTGTTCCTCCTGCCCAGCACAAACCAGCAAGTAAAGCAAAAATTATTCCCTTAGCACTATCAGTATTTGATGCTTCCTCTTTTCCCCTAACTTTTGAAGCGCTGGATAGAAGAGTAATGCCGGAAGCGATAAGAATAGCTCCTAGTATAGTGTAGTAGGTGATTGGTTCGCCTAGAAAAATTGCTGCTATGAGGGCGGTGAAGAAAAACCAGGAACTAAAGGCAATGGGATAAACCTTGGAGATATCAATTAAGCTTAAAGATTTTATCTGAAAGGTAGCGCCAATGGCTAAACCAAGGATACCAGAACCAATAATGTAAGCTGTGGAGTGCCAGCCAACGAAAGTTAAACTGCCTAACTTACCCCAAAAAGCCATGATAGTAGTGAGGATTATCCAACCTATACTGAGTTTAATACTATTTATGGATAAGGAACTAAATTTGGTGCTTATTGGTTTTATAATTAGGCCACCGATAGCCCAAGCCAACGCAGCTCCTATTGCAGCAAGCTCACCTGTTATCATTCTTCTTTTGTAAAATGCTACCTTTTTATATTATAATTGGTTAATTGTTAACTCCATTTTACTACACTTGCCCGGTATAAGGCTTTAGTATGTTTGTTTTGTTACAAACCAATTTATCTCTTCGCTTACTGCGACGTGGCAAGGTAAGAGATATTTATGACCTTAAAGATAAACTCCTTATAGTGGCTACCGACCGTATCTCCGCCTTCGACTTTGTCCTACCTTGCGGCATCCCCGACAAAGGAAAGGTTCTTAACCAACTCTCAGCTTTCTGGTTTGAGAAGACTGCCCATATTATGCCTAATCACCTTATCAAGGTAATTGACAGCAGTGCCATTCTGAACGAAGTGAAGAATCTGTCAGGCTATTCTGCAGAGTTCCCCGATTACCTCATAGGGCGTTCCATGATTGTGGTTAAAGCCGAGCGCATTCCTGTAGAATGCATTGTTCGAGGCTACCTAGCTGGCTCGGCCTGGGCGGAATACAAAGAAACTGGTACCGTGGGTGATGTTCGCTTACCACCGGGGATGAAAGAAAGTCAAGTATTGCCCCAACCTATGTTTACTCCTACTACCAAGGGCGAGACAGAGCATGACCGCCCCTTAACTAGTCAGGATATAAGGAATCTTGAAGAAATGTTTGCTGCGAAACGGAAGCAAAGCAATCTCAATTTGATAAAGGAATTAGAGGAGGAAAGCTTGCTCATTTACCGCTATGCACAGGATTATGCTAAAAGCAAGGGCATTATAATTGCCGACACCAAGTTTGAGTTTGGATTTATCAATGGTGAACTAGCTCTTATAGATGAGCTACTAACGCCGGACTCAAGTCGATTTTGGGATGTCAGTCAGTATGAAGTGGGGCACTCGCAACCCAGCCTTGACAAACAACCAGTGCGGGACTGGCTTTTAGCTTCAGGGTGGAATAAAAAGCCGCCAGCGCCCATGTTACCACCGGAGGTAATCGAAGCCACCACACAGCGCTATAACAAAATCTACCAACTACTTACAGGGGAATGTATCTAGTTAAAGCTCGTGTCACTCTAAAGCCCACGCTGATGACAAAAATGTGTAGAAAGTTGTTGACTAACCTTCACTGTTGAAAATTATGCCTTTGAATTAGAGGAGATTTAGATTATATGGACTGGAATATCATGCCTGGCATTGTAATTGCCGCTTTAGCGGCTATTGGGCTACCTTTAGCCCTTCGCGCAAGAAAGAAGGCCGGTCCCAAAAAGAAGGAGGAGCTTTGCCAGCACCTCCAAAAAATGGGAGTAAAGGCGTACATGATGCAAACCGGAGACAACAGGGAGAAGATAGGACAAAAACGCTCTTGGGGAGAGAAGTCCATGGGGATTATTGAGTTGAGAGATAGAAATGTGGATTTCATAAATATTACTGGTGTATCTAGTCAATATGGGACAAATTATTTTATTGATTATCTGGTGAAAAACACGAACATAATGGAGAAACGAATGCTGAGGAAGACCAGGTTAATTAGAAAGAAGAGCCCGCCCCTCTGGGGTAAGGTGGTAGCTATTGAATGGGTGGGGGATAAATCCCTATCGCAAGGTCTTAATTTCGATTATGGCCTGGAAGATAAACTGTTGCGATCTGCTCTTAAAGATTTGAGGGGAAGTATTCGGATCTTCCCCGAGCCCAAGCACGAATATGCCCGAATAAGGACTGCCTATATTCTCCCCTCTTCAGAGGCATTTGAAGCAATAGACATCATAGCTAGATATGTTAAGTCATGGTGAAAACTGCTAAAATTTATGCGCAGTATCGCTAGGGTATCTACAAGAGGAGACTCAATAGCTTCTGTGCCAGTTTTCATCCACTTCAGTAAACTGCACCTTAGAATACCAAGGAGTCCCATAGGCATTGGCTAACTCAGTCAGACTTTTAAGCCTCTTTGCCACAGTAGTTTCTAAGAATGCCAACCTCTCTTGCCGAGAACTAATTTGGGTAGCTTCTTGCCATAAGGCACGTCCGGCCAGAAAGCCTGAAGCTCCTGCCTGGCAAGCTAGCTTAACCTCGCGGTGGAAGAGTTCAAAATTCACGCCAGCGCTAAGAATAACCCAGGGAACTTGACTTGCTTCATTGAGTTGATGGCAAAAATCCAGCAACCGGCCTTCATCCTTTTCATATTCAAGGTCAGCAGGAAATTCAGCCTTGAGCACATCAATAGGAAGGGCAGTGATTTGCTTTGCTGTTTCGATAACTAATTGCGGCTTTACCTTGGCAAAGTTTTGAGGAGCAGCTTCTGCCTTTCCTACTTTATAACTCACTGGTTCAACTACGAAAGGCATATCTTCTGCTAGACAATCATCAGCCAGCTTTTTCACTGTATCCAGTTGCTTTTTAGCCACATCGGCATCAGGGCGATAATAAAGCAAAAGCTTTGCCCCCGTAGCTCCCATTTTCTTTACTTTTCTTATGCTCCAACCAGGCAGCAAATCAGTGATTCTCGCCTCTGCCCCACCCGAATAACCGCTTTTTTCTAGACTCACAAGCAATCCTGTGTTTTTAGGCAAGATGCCGGCAGCAATTGCCTGTCCCGCTCCGTAGATAGGGTCAAGTAAAATAGCGCTAGCATAGGGGGCTAGAGACTGAGATAAGTCTAGCTTAAAATCCACTATAGCTTGATAGCTAATGCTTTCGGGATGCCTTTCATCAAGCATCTTCATCAGCGAACCCCTGTGGTCAAGAGCACACATAGCTAGGATGTCCCTCTCATTAGCTAGTTGCTGTAATCCCCTTATTTTGCCTATGGATAGTTTTTTCATGTCCTTAAGTAGCTAATACCTTCATTAACTGTAGCAAGTTACTATCTAATTCCTTTCTCCTCTCCCATGTTTCTTTCAATGGCGTAAAAGTTATCTCCCCCTTTAATTCTCCTACCATGTAGCTTGACTTACCATTGACTAAAGCATCCACGGCTGCTATTCCTAATTTGCTAGCCAAAATCCTATCCCTAGCCGTTGGCGAACCACCTCTTTGTATATGTCCTAGGACGCAAACACGATAATCCAGCCTCAGTCTTTCCCATACTTGTTGAGCAACAGGAAATACTCCACCCGCCTCATCTCCCTCAGCAACTATCACAATACTAGATTTTTTACCCCTCATAAAGCTACGCCTTATATTAAGGCAAAGCTCTTCTATCTTTGTTTCTGTCTCTGGAATCAGGATATCCTCCGCTCCACCGGCAATTCCTACGTCTAAAGCAATAAAGCCTCTATCTCTTCCCATGACCTCAATGAAAAAGGGGCGCTGTAGAGACCCAGCAGTATCCCTGATCTTATCTATAGCATCTAGAGCTGTATTTATGGCGGTATCGAAACCGATAGCATAATCAGTGCCATAGACATCGTTGTCTATAGTGCCTGGAATGCCGATTACTTTTATTTCTCCCACCTCGGCTAAGGCTACTGCACCTCGAAAGGTGCCACCCCCACCTATGGTTATCAACCCCTCGATACCTTCACGATGCAAAATTTGCCCCGCTTTTTTAACCCCCTCCGCCGTCTTCATTTCTTCACAGCGAGCAGTCTCAAGGATAGTGCCACCGCGCTGGATAATATTAGCCACTGATCTGGGGCCTAATTTTACAAATTCCCCCTCTAACAAACCTGTATAGCCTCGTCGAATTCCTACTACTTCTAGTTTGTTCTTAACTCCACAGCGGACGATTGCCCTAATACAAGCATTCATTCCAGGTGCATCACCACCACTAGTTAAAACACCTATCTTCTTCACAAAGTCCCTTTTACCCAAATTTTCTCCTTTCATAAAGTATAGCACTTATGGCGGCAAGCCCAGCGGTTTCAGCACAGAAGATTCGCGCTCTTAAGCTCATTTTATCATGTTTGCTAAGCCGTTATAGGGCTAGAAATTATGTTGTAGGTAAGAGAGGGGTTGAGATTGCGTTCTAAGCCTCAAACTTGCCGACATAACAGGGGGGTAACTCTATAAAACAATACGCCAGAATGTTTAATAACAGTTGAAAGACAAAGCCTCTCCTGGCGGCAGCTTAATCTATATAGGGAGTTGTTGCAGTAGTTATAGTTAAAAGTTTTACCTTTTCAATGTGTTTTGCGTGGTGAAGGAGCCTGTGGCAGTTCAGCGATCCGTATTCAGGGTGGTCAATAATCTCATGCTGCATTGCAACTAGTTCATCACATTTAACTTATTATGCTATATTTAAGTGTTCGACGGAACTAGTTAAAAAGGAGATGGTCATGGAAATCTTAGTAAGACTGAGTAGACTGCTTTCCCCTTCTTTTTTCGCCATTCTTGCTGGCTTGTCATTGATGGTTGCTGCTCTATTATTTGTTACAGGCAAACGTGATGCCGCTGAGCCACAAGTAAAAGGCACCAGACTAAGCGAACTGGAGCCACCTGAATACAGGAGCACTGCTTACCTGGTATTGGCCTTTGGCTGGTCTATGTTTGGCCTTGTCTTAGGCTTCATCTTTGCTGCGATTGGTCCCAGCTTTTGGGGGAGTCTGATCCTCGTAATCTTATTGCTGCTCTGTCTTCTGTTCACGTTATGCTTCTTGTACACTGGAGGAGGCACCCTGTTGCGTGCTGTGACAGGTCAGAAAGGCGGTCTTGTTCCTTGGTTCTTTCCACCTATGCGGCACATTGACTCTCTGATAGTGCGCTTTGGAGACTTGTTAGCTGCAGGTTTTTTTAGGCAATTGTGGTATCCGAGGATTGTTACTAAAATCGGCGGTCCAGCTAACGCAGTTAAAGAAACTCCTACAACTGTAATGTCTGGTTACGGGGAGGCAAAAGTCGCTGAGGAGATGGAAAGGTTACACCGTAAGCTTGTTGAATACGAAGCTCACCTAGCTCCAGAGCAAAGAGAGAAACTTACGGAGGGGAGGAGAATTGTAGAGGAACTAAGGAGCATGTACCCATGAATCCGTGCCTGTGCAGTTACTATGGCGTCTCTTGAGAATCGCTCTATCCGTTTGCCATAGCATTTAACAATTCATCGTATTGTTGTGTAGATCGTTAGCGATATTATTTGCAAACTGTAATCAAGCAACGCCTACGTAGGTTCATTAAACTTCATTCCTTTTAATATACTCTCCTTTAGCCCTCAATAACCTCTTTGGTGCTGGGGATTCTGCCAACGATTCTTGCGTCGATGCGAGTGGCTGAATCCAGAGTTCGTCCTAGGGCTTTAAATAGTGCTTCAGCTTTGTGATGGTCATTGATGCCAGCGAGCACTTTGGCATGTAGGTTAATTTTAGCTTCAGCGGCAAAGGAAACAAGAAAGTGACAGATTAAGTCAGCACATAACTCACCTATGTTAACCCGGCCAAAGGATACTTCTACAACACTGTAGGCTCTGCCCCCTATATCCACCACCACCTCAGACAGAGCTTCATCCATGGGAACGATAGCATGTGACATGCCCAATCTCTTATGAATTCAAGCTAAAATCATAGTAAACAGAGGCTTGTAAATAATTTACATTCTACCATGCCTCAGTATTGAAATAAGCAACCAAAAGCCCATTATGCCAGCCCCAAGAAAACCAATTATTCCAATGATAGGTATCTCATTCCACTTAGGTGGGATTCCTGACAGAACGATAAGAGAAGAGCCGATAACCAAAGAAGCTAAAACAATCGCGAATGCAATACGATTGCTGATTTGGTCGCCTTTCCTGAGCGAGGGCTCCAGCCCTTTGTGCTCAAACTCTATCTTGAATTGTCCAACCTTGATTTG
>JAUWHW010000054.1 GCA_030605665.1 Dehalococcoidia bacterium
AGAAAACTTTAGAGCCGAAGGCTCCTCACCACACAAAGCCTGGCCCGGATCACCCATGGCGCAGACCTTTTAAAATGCATATCGATAGGGGGTGACAAATTCAGTGAACAATTAGGGTGACATTTTTACTGGACAGCAACATACCTTTAGTCTCCAATCCCAAAAAACGCTGCTTGGAAGAATCTTCAGCAAATAGAGAGGCAGCGTCTCCTTCCATAGCACAGGTGCCATTAACTAAGACATAGCCCCGGCTGGAGGCACCCAAAGCCTTTTTCACGTTTTGCTCCACTATGATTATAGCTGTACCAGCTTCTTTTATCTTTTCCATCTTAGATAAAATGGCTGAAGCTGGCTTAGGAGATACGGAAGCCAATGGCTCATCAAGCAGCAGAACTTTTGGTTCTGCCATCATAGCCCTAGCTATAGCTAACATCTGCCTTTCGCCACCACTCAAATTCCCTGCCAAAGCATTTTTCCTTACCTCAAGCTCAGGAAACAGCTCAAAAATCTCTGCCATACCAGCTTTAATAGAAGATTTACCTTTCCTATGATAGGCTCCCATATCTAGATTCTCGCTTATGGTCAAATTAGGAAAGACATTGTTTATTTGAGGAACATAACCTATACCAAGGCTCACCGCCCGATCAGAAGCTATACCAGTGATATCTTTACCACGGTAAAAGACACTACCCTGAAATAGCCTGGCAAAGCCGAGAAAGCTTTTAATCAGAGTTGATTTGCCGCTGCCATTAGGTCCCACGATAGCCACAATCTCACCCTCATCCACCCTGATGGAGATATCCTGAACAATGATGACATCTCCATAGCCAGCATTGATATTTTTAGCCACAAAGATAGGCTCCATCTATTCCTCTCCCAGATATGCTTGGTAAAAAGCTGGGTTATCAATTATATCCTGAGGTTCCCCTTGGGCTATCATTGATCCTCTATCCATGACATAAACCCAGGAGGCAAACTCAAACAATATCTCCAGTCGGTGCTCCACAATGAAAAAGGTTGTGCCATTACGAGAAAAATCCTTTAGTTTCTGAAATATGCTCCTCCCTAATACAGGATTTATCCCGGCTGCCGGTTCATCCAGAAGCAGAAGGGTCGGCTTAGCCATAAGCCCCCTGGCTACCTCTAGAAGCTTTCTCTGCCCGCCGGACAGCTCGCCAGCGAAGGAAAAAGCCTGGGTATCTAACTCCACCAATTTAAGGATATCCAGAGCTTCCTCAATTAGCTCCTTTTCTTGCTCTTGCCACCTCTTCCTTAAGAAAAGGCTGATCGCTAATCCGTCACCTTGGTGCCCCCGCGCCGCCACAAGCATATTATCTAACACTGTGAGCTGATGAAACAGCCGAGGCAATTGAAAGGCATTGACCAGTCCCAAGGCGTAAATTTGGTGAGGAGCTAATTTATTGATGCACCTGCCATTAAAACGAATAGTTCCCTCATCTGGCCTATAAAGCCCGAGGACAGTATTAAACAAGGTGGTCTTGCCACTGCCATTAGGTCCCACTAAGCCCCAGATGCCTCCCTGTTTGACATCTAGACTTACACCATTGACGGCGTAAACGCCACCAAAATGCTTGCTAAGTTCCCTTATTTTTAATAATGCTTCTTCCATAACAAATTACTCTTGACTGTGTCTAATGGGAAATCATGCATCAAGATGGAGAGAATTATATCGTTAATAATTACTCTTGGATAGCCCCTATGGCAGGGGCCATATAAAGACGAAGAGACGAACACCGAAGTGCTTGCTAACTTTTCTTACTCTTAACAATGCTTCTTCCATATCGAGCTAGCTCTAATGCTTTTGTCTTAACCGGGCTTTCCTTTAACAGACCCTGCGGTCGGTAAAGCAAAACAAGGATAATTAAAGCACCAAATAAAATATATTGCAAGTTGCCAGGCGCAATAGGCAAATCCAAGTAACCTACCGCTATATTAGTTCCTCGGTCGAAAAGTTCCACCAGCCCAGCCCCCAACAACGCCCCCCGGTTGTTAGCTGGTCCCCCCAAGAGGACCATTATCCATACGGTAAAGGTAATCATAGGCATAAACATACCAGGGACGATACACTGAAGATATTGAGCATAAAGCCCACCAGCTACCCCTGCCATAGCCGAACCCAACATAAATGCTTGAGCCTTATATTTAGCTCTATCCTTGCCCAATGCCTCAGCAGCTACCTCATCCTCCCTTATAGCCCGCATCACCCTGCCATAAGGAGAATTGGCTAATAGTTGAAGCACAAGGAAACAGATAAACAAACAAAGGGAGACCAAGCCTATGTTCTCTAGACGGTAGATAAGATCAGAGCCCATCCAAGAGAAAACTGGAGAAACACTTATTCCCCAATCACCCCCAGCAATCCAATGCTCAGCTTTAACAATCAACCTTAAGATTTCACCAAAGGCCAAAAGTGATATAGCCAGATAGTCTGCCCTCAACCTCAAAGCAGGCAAAGAAATAAGCAAGCCAAAAATAGCTGAGATTAAGGCGCCAGTGATAAGGCAAAGATAAAAAGGAACTCCTATTTGAGAGAGGAGAGCATAGGTATAAGCACCGATGAGGAAGAAGGCTACTTTACCAAAATTAGCTAAACCGGCGAAACCAAACTCCAGGTTCAGGCTCAGAGCCACTATGCCAAAGATGCCAATGAAGACCAGCAAGTCAAGAAAATAAAGTAATATGTTCAAATCAGGCTCTCCTAAACAACATGGCTAGTCCCTGTGGTCTCACAATCAGGGTTATTATCAGAATCAAGAAGGCTATGCCTATACGATATGTAGTAGAAAGCCCCAAAGCTATCAGACCCACCACCCCAATATTCTCAGCTAAACCGATGATAAAGGCTGCGGCTATAGCACCATAATAGTTCCCAATGCCACCGAGTATGGCAACGGCAAAGATAGGTAATATAATATCCCAGCCAGTCATGGGCCAAATCTGAGTATCTGCGGCACGAAAGATGCCAGCAATGGCAGCTAGCCCAGCGCCAATAAACCAGGTTATCCAAATCACCCGGTCAACATTGATTCCCGAGGCCAAGGCAAGCTCTGGATTGCTGGCACTAGCTCTGATAGCCTTGCCTATCTTGGTTTTCACCAAAACAAGGTGCATGACGATTGTCAGAGCCAAAGCCAGAGAAATAAGCCATAGCCAAAGACCAGTAACCCTGAGTGAACCTATATCAAAGGCAGACCAGGTAGTGGTGAAATACAAAGGTTTCCAGGTCCAAGCGCCACCAATAGAATGCCTGAGAATAAGGCCCAAAGCTATGGACGCCACCATAAGATGGATTATAGTGGCTCCCTTCTTGGCTAGAGGATGAAAGATGCCACGATAACATAAAAAACCTATTATGCCAGTGACCAAGAAGGCAACGACCAGAGCTGCTGGCAAGCCTAATCCTAATTGCTCCGCCACAAAATAGCCAATATAAGCGCCTAAAGTCATAAATTCAGCATGGGCGAAGTTGGGGAAACTAGACAAACCATAAGTTAGGGTAAGACCTACCGCGCCAATAAGATAAAGGCTTCCCGTAACTACTGAATTAAATAGGACTTGGGCCCAATTGACTGCCATAACTAAGTTAATAAACGATATTTTAGTTGAGCTAAGTCGCTAATAGATTCTTGATAATTGCTTCTAGCCCTATTGAGCCAGAAAATACCCACAGAATCCAAGTTTCCAGCTGTGGTCAATATACCCCGAATATGACGAGTTACGAGCATCTTGCTCGATACGCCATTAAATGATAGGAATACTCCAACCCACGTGGACAAGGGTGACACCCTGCTCATGTTATTTCCACAAAATTTGACCAAGAGCCTAGTTTTTCAAAGAATATTTAACAGTTTTCCCCACGATACATTAGCAGACTTATGGGCAAATTAAATTAGGATTTCCCCGTTCTCTATGACTGCCTTGCCATCAAATTTCAGTGTTGGTTTTGGAACCACAAAGTCTTGATGGAGATCTGCTGTTACCTTACCACCCATGTGAGAGCTATCCCCTATGGCGATATGGACTGTTTCTCTTATTTTTTCTGCTTCAAGTATGTTGTCGGGGCGTTTAGCATTTGGATTCATGCCGATGCCCAGCTCAGCACAATTTCTGCGAGGGAGATAAGGCTCCTCATTTTTCCCGCAGGCAAGCATCTCTCTGAAGTCATCTCCTACCTTTCCTCCGCCAGTAACTTCTGTCACCTGCCCATTTTGGAAAACAAAAATCATAGCTTTTTCCAGATTTGCATACCACCCTTTTTCCACAACCAAATTTCCATTCGTGGTTCCCTCCAGAGGCACAGTATAAACCTCGCCAGAAGGCAGATTTCCAAAGGTGCCTTTTTCTGTAAATATACCATCATCGATCAGGCCCTTTCTCCCCTCCAAACTGAATTTTAGCTCTGTGCCACCCGGGGATGTTACAGTGACCTCTCTTGCTTGATCCACCAGTTTTGCCATCTTCTGGCATTCCTCGTGTATCTTTGCGAAGTCTGCTGCCATTGGCCCTCCGGGGTAGAACATTTCAGGGATAAACATAGGCATGCTTGCAATGCGAGTGCCTGACTTAGTGGCGTTCTCCCGTGCTTCTGTATGAGAAAGTGAATAGCTCGTTATAGCAATTGCTACATCGGCTTCCTTCATTTTTCCCTCCACTTCTTTTCCCGGCTCTACGCCATGCCTTCCCACAGATGGATAGGCATAAAATTGCACCTGGCAAGCCGGGAATTTCTCACCCGCTATCTCACTCACCATCTTGGCAAGGAGAGACCTTTCCATCATTTCAGCCAGTTCCTTGCTTTCTTTTTTTACCCACTCCTCAGTAGTTGGCACATCTGTGACTACAAGTAACTTCTCGCCACTTTTAACGCCCATATTCACTTGGAGCATATTTATCACGCCTGGCTCAACTTTCTCCTTCTTTACCATGTTATAAACCCCCTTTGCCTTTTAATTTATCGGCAAAATCCAAAGTTAAGTCATCTAGAAACTTGATGAATTTGTCTTTATCATCCATCACGGAATATTTCTTGTCATCTATTTTCCTCTTCATCTCCACAAGGAATTCATCTGCTATATCTGCCTCTTCAAGAATCCCAATCAATCTGCTTGCCCCATCAACCAGCCTGAATGGTCCGTATAGCTTTGGCTCTTCAACGCAGTTTCTGGCTGAGGTTACCAGAAAGGCGAGCAAGACAAAAAAATCACTTTTTAACTTGTCTTTATCTACTACGCCAGTGGACGACTTCATTAATTCCCCTTCTTCTCGGCGGTTTTGGCATCTCTTCAGGGTAGCCCAACGTAATCAGTAGTTCCGGATTTATATGCTCCGGCAAGTCATATAACCTCTTTATGGCACTTATTCCAAAAGACCGTACAGCGCAAGAGCCGATTCCAAGGTCGTGGCCAGCCAGCATGATATTCTGACTGGCCATCGAGATATCCATTAGAGACAATGTGTCTCTGCCAAGTTCACCGCAAATCTCATACGCCCTTTTCAAATCCCGGCAGACGATTATTATCGCTGCCGGGCCCCCAAATATCCCTGGTGAGAAAGTCTTTATCTTTTTGATGGCATCGTCATTTTCTACCACAATGAATTCCCATGCCTGGGCATTGCTTCCAGATGGAGACCAGATTGCAGCCTCCAGTATCTTCTCAAGCTGCTCTTTGGGTATTTTTCTATCTTTGTAGCTTCTTACGCTTCTTCTTCCCTTTATGGCGTCAAAAGTCTCCACTCAAGTCCCCCGTGTGCCCAAGAAAAGGGTGATTTATACCACCAGCCGTGCTTTTGCCTCTCTTACTGCCTTATAGAGATTGAAAATACCCAGCAGAGCTGAAATCAGGCAAACTGCGAACGCTATATACGGGATCATCATAGAATCTAATTGGAAGAAGGGAGCTAAAAACATCGCACATCCAGTAATCCCCAATGAGAGCACAATCCAATTGTGCTGTACACACTTATTGCCAATCTCCCTTATGTCTTCCAACTTCATAATTCTAGGATATATCAACGCCATTCCTACCAACTGAATTACAGCTACCGCAAGGTAAATAATCCCTGTATAGATGTTTTCAGACCATGCTATGGCTGCCAATATTAAAAGCACTACGGGAAAAATCATGATTATGCCGCTCGAAATTTTGACATATCTTTTGAATTTCATTTTATATCACGCTCCTGTCTTATCTATAATATGTTCGCCCAGACCTATCTTTACACCAGCTTTGTCGCACGCGATGGCAATTATAATGTAAAACACTATTCCGAGTATCAAGGCATTAAGGCATGCTATTCCCCATGTTATGATCCAGCCACCCAGTACCGTTGCTAGGATAGCCGAGAGCCATCCAACCCAGTTTACTTTAGCAAATTTCATGCCTGGCTTAAACTGATATCTCTCTCTAAGAGGCTCCCCTTTGTACCAGCGGTATAACCAGAAGTCAGCGATCAAAACTCCACCTATCGCAGGCAAAGCCTTTCCCAGCAGCATCAAAAACGCCTGGAAGGGCTCCATGGCCGCCCCCCAAACCGAAGCAATCAATGCCGCTATCGCTACGCCTATTGCTCCGGCGCCAAGGACAATGTATTGCCTTTTAAACGGCAACCACATATTAAGGGCTAGAGATGTGCTATATATATTACTGTCATTCGTTGACCATTGTCCCAAAATCGCCATCAAGAATGCACCGGCACCAGCTCCGGCAGCAAGTAACGCCCCTGCCACATTTGCCTCACCTGTTACTAAGGTTAACATAGCTGCTCCTGAAAGCATGTATACCTGCAATATCATAAGTTGAATTATCCACGCTGCAGAACCATGCCAAATCTTTGTCCCAAACCGACAAATATCGGCTGTAATTATGGCTCCACAAACGTACATACCGACAACTTCTGTCACACCTACAGAAAAAGGAACTGGGCTTGCTGGTGCTATACTGGCAAGCCCGGCAAACCCCCCACCCTGTTGCACGCCTATCATGACCCCGAAACCTGCAAGCAGCATAAAGAAAGGTACCGCCAAATAACTGAAGAATGCCAGACCTCTAAAGCCGAAATAGGCTGTAATTAGCATTAGCGTCCCGCCCCATATTGAGGCAGCGAATACAGTGGCCCACCATGCAGTGGGGAAAAGGGTGTGGAGTATGATGCCAAACAGCCATGTCTGTACAGCAAACCAACCCAGGGCAGGTATACCGGAAACAATTGTACCCCATACTTGCGAACCTAGGTTTCCAAATGAGGGTCTCAAATTTACATAGGTAGAACATTTAGAAACCCCACCAATTGGAGCAATAAGCCCCCCTATAAGTGACAGTATTGCCGAACCTACTATCGCAACCCATATTGCGTCCTTGAGATAAAACTGCGTGCCAAGTGTTGCCCCTCCCCATATCACGGCGATACAAGCTAATACACCCGTATAGGTATAAAAGAGGGTAAGAAGACTTCTCGTTTCTTTTTGGGGTACAGGCACAAGCGCGTAATCACCATATTTATCTTCCCAGGGCCAAACTTTTTCTACCTTTTCCATAATTTCTCTATATCTCCTTTCTAAAATTTAACCATAGCTCCTGTCTAATTTAATTATAGCTCCTGTCTAATTTCTCCATACCTCCTTTCTAATTTAATGGAATATAAGGGCCCTCGTATCCTAAATTTTCCAATATAGGCTGCCAACAATTAAATCCTTCGGGGATTCTTTTCCAGGGTTCTGGGGCAGGAATCCCTAAGACTGCTATATCCATACCTTCTTTTGTATCAGCATTAGTAAGAGGCTTACCTTCGGTTGTCATCATGGATATCAAGTCTGGAACCATAATTATTGGTTTCTCATCCTGCCAGCCAATCATATTCTCGTTCTTGGAGTCTATATTAAATGTCTTGCCTCTGTAATTTGCAATGCCTTCAATAGTTGTTCTGGCAAAGTCAAAACCCTCAACTGTTCTTGTCTCAATTCTCTTGATATTGCCCCTGAAAAGCTCCCTTCCCCCAGTAATGCTTATAACCTCTTTCACGGTATCCATGCCGCTGGTTTTTGATTTCCTTATTGCTCTGCCTATCTTTTCAGACTTCGAAATAGAGTTTGGCACCAGGTATTTTTTTATAGTTCCCCTGTTGACTATCCAGGTAGCAAATGCTGCCAGCATTCCAAATGAGACGGCAGCCGTTCTAGCTATTGTCTCCGCCATTGTAGTATCGAGTGGATCTTTCAAATAGGCAACTATAACATCTCCAGCCTTATTGGCAACCACTAAGGGGCTGGTAGGAATCTTGTATATGGGGTAGAGCCCGGTGCTAAGCTCGGGAACAGCGCGTCCGTTACCATCTGCGTCAACAACCGGAATGCCTTTTAGTGATGCCACATAAAGGGGTGTCATGGTATTAAGACCACCAATTTCACCTGGCATTAAATAAGCCAGGTCGATTCCTCCCACTGCAGCCATATTCTTAATTGCTTCATAGGCAAACACAGCCTCAGGTCCGAAGCCCTTTTCAATCATAGCCTTTGGAGACCCTATCCCAGCCACTACTACTGCGTTGGCATTTTCTGGTAAGTCTTCAACATCAAATACTACTACCTTACTTTTTATTTGCTTGACAAGATTTAAGCCATCATGAGGAGAACCACCTCCGCCTGCTCCCAAAATTGTGGAACCCCAGACTATATCTTCAAGTTCTTCCTTACCTAACAACCTTTTTGTCATCTATAGCCTCTCCAATATATTCCTTTCCTTTTCCGGTGGGGGCATATATGTTTTTTTGCTCTGCGTCAAATTAAGGGATATTAGCGTTTCTAGATATTTTACCGAAACAGCCACGGGATATATTACGGGAATTTCATATCCCTTCTTTCTCAGAGCGTCCAATAAATCATCCGCTACCCCGAGCATTCCTGTGCATCCCAAGATGATAGCGTGCGCACCATCTTCTTCTATGGCCTTTATCGATTCGTCAACTAAAGCACTTGTCAGCTTTTTGGCATCCGTTAGCTCAAGAACTGGTATGTTAATAGACCTTGCAGATGCCAGTTTGCTGCCCAATCCAACTTCCATAACCTTATTTTCTAATATAGCCAACACGTTTTCCAACACAGTTATAATGGAGAATCTATGCGCCAAATCCGCGGCATAAAGCAGGCTTGCCCTACAAGGACCCACCACAGGGATATCAAGTTTTTCTCTGAGTGCATCCAGGGCAGGATCACACATACAGTCTGTGATTACCCCATCGAAACCTTCAGATTGCGCCTTCTCTGCTACCTTTATGATTCCAGGGGCAACCAGCATCTCATCATAGCTCGATTCAATTGATGCTGTCCCATACTCAAGACACTCGACATCAATTTCTGTGTCTGCGGAAGCAAACTTCTCTACCTCTTCCCGGGTGGGTTCTATAAAATCTCTTGTCGTTACCGGCAGTATTATCTTAATCTTCATGCTGATTTCTCCCTTGTTTTTTTCTCCTATTATCCGTTCACCCCCGAATTCATACTTCAACTCCGTAGTAGGAAACAAGATATAAGAGGAAACTCCCTACAATATCGGAACATACTTACCTTTATATCCGATACTTTCAAGGACATGCGTAAACACTTTGAAGCCTTCAGGTGTCCTCCACTTCTCATGGGCTTTTTTTCCTATCACCGCTACATCCATTCCTTCCTCTACATCTGCATTGGTAAGAGGTTCTCCATCTACTCTTAACCAACAGATAGAGTCGGGCACTGTTACAAGGGGCTTATCCTTTCTCCACGCCAGCATATTCTCGTTTTTATAGTCCACAATGATGTCCCCTACAAAGACCCTACCATAATCAAAGCCCGCCTTAACCTCTTCCGTCTTCCTAGCAATTTTCCCCCTTGCAAGTACAGTACCATCTATAGCTTTTATTACTGCCTCCACTACATCTTTTCCAGATTCCTTTGCCTCTCTTATACTTTTTCCTACTTTCTCTGCTAGCGACAGTGTACCTGGTATCACCGCCTCTTTAAGTTGCTTCCCTGTCATTAGATGGCAAGCTAACCCGGCAATCATACCAAATACCGTGGTTACAGCCCTGCCCAGCTCTTCACCCATGTAGGCATCAGTTACGTATAGAACGGCAGAATTCCCTTTTGAATCTGCCAGCGAAAGTGGAGAAATAGGAACGCCATGTATATAAAATATGGTCATCTCCAGTTCTGGTATCGCTCTTCCAGCACCATCACCATCTATGACTGGCAGACCTTTAACAGCTCCTGCATGCAGTGGAGTCACAGAATTAAAACCGCCTGTTTCCACGGGGACCACATAGTCTATTTTCTTGCCTGTCACCTCCCCCAATCTTTCCAAGGCAGGTACTTCTTCTCCCCTCCACCCTTCCTTAAGCAAGACAACAGGGGAACCCATGCCAGCCACAACAGCTACCGTGCTATCATCAGCTACGTCGCGCGGTTCAAGCAAAGTAACCTCTCTTATTTCTTCTACAAGTCGTAAGGCTGGTCCTGAAGAACCACCTCCCCCGGCCCCGAGTAGTGTTGCTCCTCTTATTATGTCCTCTATTTCTTGTTTGTGTAATATTCTTTTCATCACTTCCTTCCTTTCAAAAGATATGCTTGTTTTTTGTTTTAATCTTTTAACATGATGGCTGGAGTAAGTCAAGAGTTAGAATAGTAATTAAAGAGAAATCGCCACAAATTGTTGAATTTTTATATTGAACTATTAAAAAGGCCCATCATACGATGGGCCAGCTAAAGATGAAGTTAGTTAAAGGCTCCTGCGATTCTGGATAACTTAAAAGTATTACTGTCTTCATTTACTTAAACTCTAAGGCATATACTATAAATGGTAGTCTAATTTTATGCAACTATATTAGGTTAATAAATAAGATTTTAGCTCGGTTAAGTCGCTAATAGATTGGTGACAATCATTTCCAGACCTATCAAGGTAGAAAGCGTGGATGCCAATCTGCTTGGGGTTAAGAAAATCAAATTGCCAGTTGTCACCTATATGGACAACTTGACTAGGCGCGACATTCATTTCCCCACACACTTGAAGATAAAAATCAGGTGTCTTTAATTGCCTATAATGCGAGGTGGAAGAAAAAACACGAGCAAAATAAGGCTCTACATCCCGCAATAAATAATGCAACAGCTCCAATGGCGTGCCTGAGGCGATAATTAGCCTATATTGACCATCCAGAGAGGAAAGGACATCAATTACCTCAGGATAATAGGATACTTTATCCTGGCAGCTTTGTATCACTGGCTCTGGAACGCCTAAGTGCAAATGCCTAAACCAGAAGTTTATATCGTACCATTCATGTCTCTGGTCACCGATTTTGTCATACTCCGTGGCAACAATTCTCTTAGCCCGGGTAAGCTCGATACCATTCTTTTGACTATAAAAAGTGGGGATAGCCTCATGCCAAACAGTATGGCTGAAATCCGGCGTCATTAGCGTTCCTTCAGCATCAAAGGAGATTACTTTGATGCGTCCCTTAAGGATTTCTCCTTCCAGGGGACTCCGATTAACTTGGCTCATTTAAGTTGCTAATATTAGCATAATTAGAGGCAGAAGGTCTATTGATCTAGTTCAGATAGATAGTGGACACTTTAGACGGCCTTTTATGCCATTGCGAGAATAAGGCGGGGATGAACCCCGCCACTACGGTTACATCTCGTAGGGTCGGGGCTTGTCCCCGACCAAGGTATGGTGGTGTGTCGACTCAGAGATTACGGAGCCTGTTCCAAGTTTGTTCGGATTACCCTCGTGATGACAAGGCAAGGAGGTAACGTGTCACTAATCACGTGAACGAGTACATCTATTTGCTAATTTATGTTTAACAAGGGTAAAATAGTCCGAGGCAGTTATGACCAAGGGCTTTTTGAACTTAAACCGCTTCAAACATGGTAGAGCGATAAAGCAAGATAGTAAACAAAAAGCTAAGTTGCAAAGAAGCAGAAGAATAGGAAAGAGAGTATTTACCTGTCACCCTGAGCGTTAAGCGAAGGGTCTAGATTCTTCGCGGAGTTTATTCTGATAAGCCGAAGCTCTGAGTACTGACGACAGGAAGGAAGTGGAAAGGAGATTCTTCGGTCGCTTCGCTCCCTCAGAATGACATGAAGCGAAGGGCTCAGAATGACAAGGCTGACAAAATTAGAGAGCCTTTCGGAAGGCAAATTTATGGCTAAAATAGATAAACTTAGCTTTGGCTCTATAATAATCGAGGGTAAGAAATATCGTCGGGATGTGCTGATTTTTGCCGATGGCACAGTAAAGAGAAGAAAGGGAGGCTTCTTGATGTTTGGTAGTCACAATATCAAGAAGGAGGGAATTGAAGAACTAATCCAGGGCGAGCCTGAAACAATAATCATCGGCACTGGCACTAGCGGCAAAGCCAGTGTAGCCACAGAGATAGCGAACTGGGCTAAGGAAAAGAATTTAAACCTGATAGTTCAGCCATCCCATGAAGCCGTAGCCAAGCTAAACGAGTTTACGGAACAAGAGAGAAAAGTCGCTGCTCTAATTCACATAACCTGCTAGTCGAGAGTTTATTTGAATTCACCCTTCCCCATTGCCACAAATATAATGGCTGGTATCCCCAGAAACCAGGGGCCGAAGAGCGAGCAAATACATCCGGCAAGCGCCAATCCCCAAACTTTTCTTTTCAGGGCATAAATACCGCCTACTATGGCTAGTATCCCTAGTATAATTATGGGAATAGCAATAATACCAAAAATCCGGGGCATAATTGGGACAGTTGGTAGCCCTGCGATGGTTCCTCCCACTACGGCAACTACTACGCCGCCGATCGTTTGCATGGCTCCGGCAATAATGCTCAGGATTCCTGCAGTTGTCGGTTTCCAAGTCTTATTTTCCATTTTTATTCCCTCCTTACCTTTGCACTCATAATATATTTACGGCACCTAATAGTCAACAATAAATAGCACTAAGCAAGCTCCTTGACCATGTAGGCGCCCTCCAGGCTATAGCCAAGTGAGCGGTAATACTCTCTACTGCCAACACCACTTAAAACGCTCAGCTTGCCAACAAGGAATTCCCTCTGAGCAATCCCCTCTGCCTCTCGAAGTAATTTTCCCCCTAAACCACGATGCTGAGCAGCTTCCTTTCGCTTTTCTCCCAAAGGAACCTCAGGCCCAAAGATATGTAGTTCCCTGATTAAAGCCGAATCAGTATTAGAGGCTGCCTGAAGACCATAATTGTAGGGGAGGGGCTTGCCCCCTCCCGAACTCTGGGAGACCACAAGGGTCTCCCCTACGTACGTTTTTTGGACGCTCTTATTTATTCTCATCCTCAGTAAGCCAAACAAGGTCTCATTCTTATCCTCATAGGAAAGGAAGATTTCCCTTCCTCCATAAGTTTCATAGTCCATCCTGGTTAGCTCAGGTTGGCCAATTGGCCAACCATCCCTCGACCTATGCCCATATTCTCGACAGCGAATACATTTACAGTGGAGGCCCAGCTCGTTCATTCGCTTCCTGATGCTTCCCCTTAGCGCCAAGTCCTTGCAACCAGCGATGATGAATTTGCCGGGTATATCTCGCATCAGCCTGGGAACTCTTACATACTTGGGAATCAAGGTTTTGATATCCACAAGCAGGTCTATCATCTCCTCATCCCCGTAGGGATGGTAGCGACTATCCCGATACCACTTTTCCAGCTCACTTCCCGCAACCACTAGGGTAGGGTAAAGCTTAAGCCCATCGGGGCGAAAATATTCATCATCAAACAATTTTTGCGATAACTCTAAGTCATGCTCAGGAAATGAGCCAGGCAAACCAGGCATCCAGTGATAGTAAGCCTTAAAGCCATAGTCTCTTAGTAATCTAGTGGCAGAGATGACCTCAGCTACCCCATGACCTCTCCTGGTCAGACGATGAATGTCATCATCCAGCGTCTGTACCCCAATCTCCACTCTAGTAGTGCCAAATTCAAGCATCCTCTTTATCTCCTCCTCCCCACACCAATCAGGCCTGGTCTCAATGCATAGTCCCACACAGCGATGCTCAGCAGTCTCATTCAATTTCTTGGCTTCCTCTAAATCAGCAGATGAAACGCCATTGAGGGCATCATAGCAATCCTTGATAAATTTATACTGATACTCTTGAGGGTAAGCTAGGAAGGTACCTCCCATAATGATGAGCTCCACTTTGTCCTCAACGTGTCCCATATCAGCCAGTGTCTTGAGCCTAAACTCCACTTGCTTTCCAGACGCAAAGTTACATTTTATGGCGCGAAGAACTGCTGGAGATTCTATGGTATAGCTCTTTGGTGCTCCAGGTGCGCCAGGGCAATAGACGCACTTGCCGGGACAAGGAAAGGGTTTAGCCATAACCGCCACCGGCGTTACCCCTGAAATAGTCCGAGTTACCTTTTTCATGTTACCTCTATACCATTCTAAACATTTCTTCTTGTCATTCTGAGCCCTTCGCTTCCTGTCATTCTGAGCGTAGCGAAGAATCTCATACCGCTCAGGACAGGCTCCGCGAAGAATCTCATACCGCTCAGGACAGGCTCCGCGAAGAATCTCATACCGCTCAGGACAGGCTCCGCGAAGAATCTCATACCGCTCAGGACAGGCTCCGCGAAGAATCTCATACC
>JAUWHW010000010.1 GCA_030605665.1 Dehalococcoidia bacterium
TGAGCCGGGGCATGTCCCCGGATTTATCCGTCTGGCAAGTATGGAATTGGAGTTTTCCAAATTATTTGGGGGGCGTAAGGTGGATATAAACACGGCGCAATGTTTGAGCAGGTATTTCCGCGATGAGGTGGTTAGAATAGCTGAGGTGCAATATGCCAAAGAATGACTTGGGCCGATTGCAACATATATCAAACGGTTATCGAAGCTCTCCCTTATTTGATTGCTGAACTGGAGAAGACCCTAGAAGGTGAGAAGAGGGATTCTTAGCGGAGTTTATCCTGGTGAGCCGAAGCTCTGAACCCTTCTCTTGGTACTCAGGGCAGGCTCCGTGAAGAGGAGATTGTTTGGTCGCTTTACTCCCTCAGAGCCTACAGGAAGCCAAGGGCTCAGAGTGACAGTTAGGCGTTGCTAAACAGCCTTATAAGAAAGGCTGTTTAAAAATGTAGTTGCCCAATTTATTGGGCGACTGTGCCTGATAAATCAGGCAACTACAAAAATTTGGGGGTGAAACACTTCTGAGATGGCTGAAATTGAACGGGGAATCAAAATTAAACAGCTTTATAAGAAAGAAAGAGGTAAGTTTATGAGAACTGGTGGTCTGTTCCGAATAGCTGGCATTATCTTGGTTCTGGCAGCACTTCTTTCAGCGTCTTGCGCTGGTGGAGAGCCAAAGCCTAAAACTTACTCAGCACCACCACCGATGACAATTGATACCAGTAAGCAATACACTGCTACCATTGAGACAGGAAAGGGGAATATAGTGCTGGAACTATTCGCCAGTGATGTTCCGGTAACTGTCAACAACTTTGTCTTCCTCGCCCATGAAGGGTTTTACGACGGTACCACGTTCCATCGTGTAATTCCAGGCTTTATGGCTCAGGGCGGAGACCCTACTGGAACCGGAACTGGCACTCCTGGTTATTCCTTTGCTGATGAATTCACCGAGCATAGCCATGTTGCCGGTGCTCTATCAATGGCTAATTCCGGCCCTAATACTAATGGCTGCCAGTTCTTCATTACCTATACACCCCAGCACCACCTTGATGGTAAACACTCAGTCTTTGGCCAACTAATAGAGGGAATGGATGTCCTAGAAAAAATTGAACAGGGCGACACCATAATACGAATAACTATAGAAGAGAGATAACTGACCCCGGCTAGATTGGTATGCCCGTCATTCTGAAGTCTGTTTTAGGAAAAACCGTTGTTCAATTTGCCTATCTGAGTAGCTTTGGCGATTCGAGTTAGACTGTTGCTCACTATCATCAGTTTCAGCTATACTAATCTTATGCCAGCGTAGCTCAGGGGTAGAGCAGCGGTTTCGTAAACCGCCGGTCGTCGGTTCGAATCCGACCGCTGGCTTTAGGGTATGATGAGTAAATTTGTTGATAAGTTACATAACCTCTCCAGGTCTTCAGTATCACCGGTAGGTTTCCATGCGGCTGCCAGCGAGCCAAAAAGCTTACCAATGTTGCTTGTTGCTGGCCTGTCCGGAGTAGATGCCAGGGAAGCTGAGAATGTAGCTAACAGCACTGTAGATGCCGTACTGATATTAAGTCAAAGCTTTAATATTACAAGTCTGAAACAAACAGTCAAGGCTATGGGCGATACTCCTCTAGGGGTGCTTATTAAAGGAATAACCGAAAAGAAAGTGAATAAGCTTATTGGTTCAGGTTGCGACTTTGTAGTTTTTAATATGAAGACACCTGCAGTGGCATTGCAAGAGCAGAGAATGGGCAAATTCTTGCTGATAGAGCCCTCCCTAGATCAGAGCTTGGTTAGAGCTATTAATGGTCTTGATATAGATGGCGTGTTTATCAATAGAGCCAAGGAGTCGTTTATTACTGTGGAGTATCTGCTTGTTTGCCAACGTTTCAGTGAGCTACTGGACAAGCCACTTGTGTTAACTTTGCCCTCACTGATAACCAGTGTCGAGCTCGGCAACTTGTGGCAGGCCGGGATAGATGGCCTGGTTATCCCTCCAGCACAACCAATTGAGTCATTCACAGAGTTAAGAAGAACGATTGATAACCTGCCTAAAGGAGCTAAACGCCAACGAGCTAAAGTAGGTGTAGTGCTGCCTCATTATGGAGGGAGTACAACTGGTGAGGAAGAAGAGGAGGAGGAGGAAATCTAGCCTAAGTCTGCGTTTTACCTCCAATTACCCTATGGAGAGAAGCTTGGGTTTATTTTTATTAAAGGTAGCTGTCATTTCTTTCCTCACTGGTGTAATGATACCCGGACCGGTTACTGCTGGCACGATAGCTAAGGGCCATAGTGATAGAAATGCTGGTGCCTTAATTGCAGTAGGACATGCTGTCATCGAGATACCACTTATAGCAGCCATTTACCTGGGTTTCGGGCATTTTATCAGCTCTCCACAAGCTGTAAAGGTCATATATATCGTGGGTGGATTGATGCTATTTTATCTGGGTTTCCGTATGTTCCAAACTGCTGGCAACGCAGTGAATGAGATAGGCGGTCTGCCAACTAGCTCTTTGGTCACTGGCATTGTGCTCACGGGCGCCAACCCTGGTTTTTATGCCTGGTGGATGACTATAGGCATGGACCTGATAGTTGGCGCTGCCGATTTTGGCTTTACTGGCATTATTCTCCTCGCTTTGGTGCACTGGCCCTGCGACTTAGCCTGGTATGAGTTCCTCTCTGTGGGTACATTTAAATCAAGGAAGTGGTGGACACAGAAGGTACAGAGAATTGTGTTTAGTGCTTGCGCCTCGATGCTAATTGGCTTTGGGATTTGGTTTTGTATCAGAGCTTTTGTCTAATTTGAATTATCCAACCAAAACTTTCACTTTAGCCAAGCAAAATATTGCTACTCTCCAGGCTCCAGTGCACTAACACCTCTTCACCAGGGGAAAATTGAGCTTCCCGATCCAGTCTGCTGCTCAAATAAGCGGTTATTAGCTCACCAGTCTGGTTTAGAGAAATCTTCGTTTCAATAAAATCACCTTGATAAATCATCTCTACGATCTTTCCCTTAAATCTATTATCTCCCTCCAAATCAGCCCCTTCAGGCAAAACCTCTATCAGCTCCGGATGAACAGAGATACCTGTAACCTCCTCACTTTGTATATCTTTATTCTCAGGGGCAATGACCCTCGAACCACTTCCAGTTTCCAGTTGCACCTTCCCATCACCACTAGCTATTACCTTCCCGGGAAAGATGTTAATAGCTCCCATAAAATCAGCAATAAACTTTGTCCTGGGAGTCTCATAAATCTCATCAGGAGCACCCACTTGCTCCAGCTTCCCCGCTCGCATCACTGCTATTATATCTGATATGCTGAGCGCCACCTTCTGGTCATGAGTCACGTAAAGGAAAGTTATCCCCACTTCTCTTTGTATTCGCTTCAATTCTACCTGCATCTCCTTCCTCAGCTTCCTGTCTAACGAAGCCAGAGGCTCATCTAAGAGTAGAATTTTAGGTTTTAAGATTAAAGACCTTGCCAGGGCCACTCGTTGCCGCTGCCCTCCACTAAGCTGAGTCGGACGCCTCTTTTCCATACCCCCCAACTCCATAAGCTCAAGTATTTCCCCCACCCTTTTTCCTATTTCATCTTTGGGAACTTTTCTTCGCTCCAAACCATAGGCTATATTCCCCTCTACCGTCATATGAGGGAAAAGAGCCAGAGTTTGAAATACCGTGCTGCAATCCCTATAGTATGGTGGAACATCGTTAATCACCTTACCATCAATCAAAACATCCCCTTCATCCAGGGTCTCCAATCCAGCAACCAGCCGCAGAGCCGTGGTCTTTCCACAGCCACTGGGACCCAATAAGGAAAATACCTTCCCCTGCTCTACCTTTAAATTAACATGGTCTACAGCAGTAACACCAGGAAATCTCTTGACCACATTTCTTAGCTCTACACAGGGAATACTTTCTCTATTTTCCATGGCTCTCCTTATATCCTAATTATGTCACTTCTTTCTTCTGCAAAAAGTTCATTAGCAACAGGGTGATAAACGGAAGCGTTATGAAAATCGTGCCAATGGTATTGATTACAGGGCCGCTTGTCCCATATTGAAGCTGTGAAAAAACATAAATAGGTAAAGTTGTGGTTCCAAGCCCAGCCACAAAGTAGGTAATAGTAAAATCATTAAAAGACCAGGGAAAAATTAACGCCGCAGAGACAAGAATTGCAGGTAGCAGCAGTGGCAGGGTTATTTTCCTCCATGTGGTTAGCCTATCCGCACCAAGGTCTGCCGATGCCTCTTCCAAAGTCCAATCGATCCTCGCCATCCTGCCCAGAACAACAAATACAGCTAGGGGGACACTGAAACTAACATGAGCTATGATGATGCCCGGATACCCCAGAGGAATATGAATCACTTGGGTGTAAAACACCAGCAAAGCTCCTGCTGTCACTATATAAGGTATTGTAATAGGCAGCAAGATACTTGTCCTTAAAAACTTCCTGCCGCGAAATTTATACTTATATAAGCCATATGCTGCTAAAGTTCCTGCTATCGTAGCCACAACAACGGTAACAGATGCTATAAAGAGACTACTTGTAAGCGCATTTCTCACGCCAACATTATTATAAATATGCGCATACCATCTGAGGGTGAAACCTTCCCACTTAATACCATATTTATTATTGCTAAAGGACAAAACAATAAGAACAATAGCTGGTGCCCACAGGAAGGTATAAAACAAAGCAACTAATGTTGGTAGTACTTTAGGTGTTATCTTCCATGATCTCATACTATTCTCTCTAGCGCTTCCTCTCCTCCCAATTTCATACACAGGTATATTATAAGAATAACTAAGGCGGTTAAAGCTGTGGCTATACTGCAGCCCGCAGGAATATTTCCTGCTTTAATAAAATAAATGGAAACCAGGTTTCCAGCCATCATATTTTTAGCCCCACCCAATAACAGAGGAACCAGCCACTCGCCTAAGGATGGGATGAACACCAATATTGTGCCTGCAAATATCCCACCCTTAGTTAAAGGCAGGGTCACGGTGAAGAACCTCCGCAGCGGAGTTGCGCCCAGGTCCACAGCCGCCTCTAATAAAGAGGGGTCCAGACCCTCCAGCGCAGCATAAATAGGCAGAACCATAAAAGGAATCCAGGTATAAATCAAACCAAGCATTACCGCATACGGAGTGTATAATATCCCCAGGGGAGATGAAATTAAACCCAGGCTTAAAAGGGCGCTATTTATTAGCCCCGAACTGTCGGTCAGCGTCTTTAAAGCAAATAGCCTGATGAGGTAACTTGTCCAGGAGGGTAAAATTACCAGGAATACAAGAAGGGTTTTCCATCTGCCTCCATGCCTTACAATAAAATAAGCTATAGGATAGCCTATTAACAGGCATACCATATTCGCTCCGAAGGCAAAAAGAATCGTGCGCAGAAAAACTTTCGCAAATGCAGCTTTAACTAAATCTTGATAGTTTTCCAGAGTAAAAGTGTGTATAATTTGACCATAAGGTCCTATTGTTAGCAAGCTGAAGTATAGAATGACCCCCAGAGGAGCGAATACAAAGACAATAATCCAGAGTGAAATAGGTCCCACGTAGGGTAAGTGAGCCTGTTTAGTGAGGAACTTTTTTGCTTTTTCCCTTAAATTCCCTGTGGCTCTTCCCATAACTTTAGAAGTTTGCATCTGCTCTACCGCGATTCCAAAGATATTTATCCTTGGCTAAGTTTTAGCTCTGGGGGCAAAAAATCAAAAAACACCTGGGAGGGAGTGGGCGTTAACGCCCACTCCCTCGATTGAATCTCACGTCATCAGGTCTTCCCATATTTCCGTTCTCAGTTCCAGCCCTTTACCTGTAAAACCTCTAGCCTCTGGGAACTCACATATTTCCAAATATCCCTCAGGGGGCTCTACACCCACCCAGGTCCTAACTTTTTCAGGAAGAAGTGCAGGCACTGCCGTATTAGAAGGAGTACGGCCTGTTATTTCCGCCAGTGCAAGAGCTACATCAGGACGGAACCAGAAATTAATCCACAGGTGAGCCAATGCTGGATGAGGAGCATGCTTAGGCATGAGCATGACAGCTCCCCTTACAAAACTACCTTCTTCTGGCAGAATTGCCTTAAGTGTTGGGACATCCTCACTAAGCCACAAAATTTCCCCAGTCCCATAAGGACCAAGAAGCCATGTTTCCTCTGTGAGAATTTCTCTCTTTGGCCAGGAATGATAAGCCTTCACATAGGGTTTGAGCCGCATCAATACCTCTTTGGCCTCCATTAATTCGTCTTCATCGTCAGAATTGTATGAGTACCCCAAGTATATTAGCACAGCTCCAATGGTCTGAAACATATCATTCTTCATAATCAACCTTCCGTGCTCTGGCAAATCCTTTGGAGCTTCGAATATATATGCCCAAGAACCCACGCGAGGGTCAGTCTCATCAAGATACGCCGTGTTGATGGTATAGCCATTCATAGTAAGGTACGCAATTACACCATAGTTGTAACCAGGGTCATACTTTATATTTTTGATATCTTCCCGCAAATATTTGTTCACGTTGGGTATCCAGTCATGATTCAGTTCCCCTACCACACCTAATGCCCTTAATTGTTCAAATGCTCTAAAGTCTGGCAAAAGATAATCGTATTCAAGTTTGGGATTCAGCTTGTATTTTGTCACCATTTCATCATAGTCAGCAAAATTATCCCTGACGATCTTAATTCCGAATTCTTTTTCAAAGGCTGGATACATCTCCTCAGGCCACCACTCAGCCCAATCATAAATATTTAGCTGGCCTTCTTCCATGGCCTGTTCAAAGCAATCACGCGGTACAGGCTCACATCCTTCTGGTAGGGCAGCCACATACTCTTCATACGGATCTGGCTCTAGTGGTGGAGGAACTACCTCTTCCTCCTCTTCCGGCGGAGCGACCTCCTCTTCCGCAGGAGCACAAGCAGGTAAGAAAGCAACCAGAAGAAGCAACACCAGGGCACCTGCAATGAAGCTGTGTGCTACCCACCTACCTTTTAGCAAATTTTTTACCTTCATACTAATATCCTCCTTTCTTTATTATGATTTCTTGCTATCTCCTTTTCACCTCTTCTCCTACATTTTCACACCTCCTACGTATATTGTAGCATTATTGTCACTTTCAAAGAATATTAAACCCCTAGAGGAACAGATTTGTCAACCCCTGCTATAGCAAAAACTAAGCCGGTAGAAAGCCTCCTTTTTCACATTTTTTGACCATTATCCCCTTCCCATCCCAAAAAACTTCATCACTTTATTATATGTACTTTTGGCGGAAATTTACAACTCTTTTCCCAAGAACTCCACTTCAGCTCTTTTTAAGATTTGAGATATCTCCTCCAGTGCTTTTTCAGCAATGGGTGCGGGCCTATGTGTAGCCAGGATTTCTTTAACTTTTTCCTTAGCTACCTCATCAATTGACTTAGACCCCTTTTTCTGCCATGCTTCAAAGCTGTCTCTATTGCTAAGCTTGGGCACCCCAAGCTCTTTATAATGCTTTAAGGTATGCTTTTCTCCCAGAAAGATGCCACCAGGACCAACTTTATGAACGATATCCACTGCCAAGGTGTCATCATTCACTTCAAGCCCACCAGTGAATCTCAAAGCTCCATCTACAATTTCATTATCGATAACTAACTTCTCTGGAGACCCGCAGAGGCCAGAATCTAAAGCCCCCAAACCACAAACAATATCCGCACATAGACTTTGATTAACGCCCGCAGCCATCTCATATCCCGCCTGCATATCCAGAGTCTTGGACATAGAGCCATGGGCAGTGACTTCGCATGGCAAGCCATAGTAATGAGCAATCTGGGCACTGGCGAGGTTGAAAAGGTTGGCTTCTGCAGATTCAACTGCTGCCCCTGATGAAGGGTCCGCAGTACAGGCGGCAGTCGAATATACCACTGGTGCTCCGGGACTGACAAATTCGGAGATAACCAGACCTGCCAGATTTTCACAGGTGATAATGACCAATGTTCCTGCTAAAGTAGCTGGACTTGTCTCCATGGCCAAAGGCATATCCATATAAACAACTGGAATACCAGCTCCAGCAAACTCTATAGCTGCTTCTATTGAACCCTCCTCAAATGTAAGGGGACTAACAGGACACTGAAGCGCTGAAATAATGGGTCTTTTCCTGAGTTCTTCCTTGCCACCAGCAATGGCGGCCGCAATTTCAATCATGTATTGGGCTTCCCTGGCACTATGCGCCTCATATTCAACATGCTTTTCTGTATTGCTTAAGGTAGTAACAAGCTGGGTTAAGGACCGCATCCGGGGTAGCACATCGCCAGCGGCTAATGTTACCCAAACGAAATGAACATTATCGAGATAATCTGCTATCCTCATCCAGCGGGCCAGGTCTTCATTTGTTGAAAATCTACGTTCGCCAGTTTCCCAATCTCTTATGAAAGGTATATCAATCCCACCCGTTATGAAGTGTGTTTCTTTTTTATCCAGTAAAACATCGTACCTGGGATTTCTGGCGCAATATTTTATAGTTTTCGGAGCCCTTCTCAATGCTTCTTCAACTAAATTTCTAGGGATAGTTACAAGATTTTTCCCGTAATCAACTTTCGCTCCAGCATCCCTTAAAATATCAAGAGCCCTCTTGCTCATAACTTTAACACCAGTATTTTCCAATACTTGTAACGTAGCGTTGTGAATAGCTTCTATTTCACCTTCTGACAAAAAACTTAAACTGGGTTTGCTCATTTTTCTTCCAGCCTCCCTACTTAAGAAATAATCACCGGTTATGTCCTTTCTTTAGCTTTCTTTTTCTTCACTACTTCTTCCTCTGCGCTTTCCACAATTGAATGTAAAGTGGAAAGCACCTCTGGAGGCAATGGTTCCGGCTTGTGGTTTTTAAGGATGGATAACGCTTCTTCATGAGCTCTTTCAGCCAAGTCCTTCTTCCCATCACTCTCCCATGGCGGCCACATTCTGCGGTCAATCAATTTGGAGTGGGATTGCTCCCTCATATGTCGCAAAGTATGCTCTGCACTTAAGAAGTTACCACCAGGCCCTACCTGTTTGATAACCTCTACAGCCATACTTTCGTCATTGATGTCAATTCCCTTCGCCACTCTTTTAACCATTTTGGCTATTTCGTTATCTATAACTAACTGAGTTAAGCTGAATGTAATCCCAAGCTCAAGCATTCCCATACCGTAAACCAAGTTAGCCCCTGCTAACACAGGTAAAAGAGCAGTAATAGTCTTTTCGTGGCCTGCCTGAGCATCAGGAACTTTACTATCAGTCTACCCCCCAGCGACCAAGCTACAGAGACGATAATATTGAGCTAGCTTTACCACAGCAGCACTAATCACCGCAAGTTCAGGAGAGCCTACCGCAGCAGTTGCAGTTCTTAAATCAAGGCAAGTGGATGAGCTAGCGTAAATTACCGGGGCCCCCTTACGAATCAATTGAGCCAATACAATCGCACTCAATGTTTCCGCATTATGGATAACTAATAGGCCTGCTAAAGTAACCGGCGCTGTGGCACCAGCCATAGGCATAGGTATAATACTGCACGGTAGCCCTGCCCTAACTAATTCAATTATCTGCTCACAGCAATCCTTGCCTAGCGTTAATGGGCTAACCGGACACACGTTCCAATTTATGAGAGGGCGTTCCCTTAACCTCTCCTTTCCTCCTACAACCGCCGCAGCCATTTCAATCACAATCCTTGCCTCCTCTACACTAGTGACACTCGCTCCCCACACATGCTTTGTAGTATTAGGAAGCAGAGATTCCATCTGATGAAAGGAGTTCACCTCTGGAGGAACATCTCGAGCAGTAATCATTTTTTCCACCACATCAACTTCACTTAGAGCATCGCAAACTAACGCAGCATTGGCTATGTCCTGCTTTGTTGATTCTCTATACTCCCCGGTAAAGGGGTCTATTACCATTACGCCTGTCCCAAAGGACATAAAGTGGACTTTCTTGTCTTCCAAAACCACATCATCTTTGGGGCTTCTCCCCGCAAGGAGAACCCTGCTGGGTGCGGAGTGAATAGCATCTTCCACCACATAAGGGGGAATTTTTACCAAATTTTTCTTCTTATCCACAATACAACCACCGCCATCAAAAATATCCAGTGCCTCATCATGCAGAACTTCTATGCC
>JAUWHW010000016.1 GCA_030605665.1 Dehalococcoidia bacterium
CCCGCCCGGGACTATTACCCGAAAGCAATTTTCAATAGCCTTTGTGGCTTGGTACAGGTTCCTATCTTTTGGGAATCCACCGGCACTAACCAAAAGAACGTCAAATAAATTAGTGGTTTTACGTAGGTACAGGTCCTTAGCTGCATCAACACCTTTAACAAACACTGCGTTTAACTCTCCTGCGTAAGCTTCTATCAAATTTCCCGATGCATCGGCGACTGCATTTAGCACAAAATCAGGCGGAGCATATGACGCTGCTTCACACATATCTAAATGCACCGGATTATTTTCAGTATTAGCTATTTTAGCGTGTTCATCAACAAGAAGAGCATGATTCCTTTTTATCGACTCGCGTGAAGATATACCTGGGAGTATGCTCTTTCTTCCGCCTCCAAATCCGGCATAGTAATGCAGAGTTATATCGCCTGTTAGAATTTTTATATCTGCGTCCACATAAGTCCTGTTTAAACTCACTGGCGTTCCTCTACTTGTCGTACCTGCGTATACTAAATCATCCGCATCACAATTATGTATCTGAATATCAAAGCGAGAGCGATGTTCACCAAGTATACTCTTTAAATCTCCTTCACCGGGAGGCGCGTGTGTACCGCAAGCCACAAGCAACGTAATCCTATCTGTATGCCCGATTCACTGGCTTAAATACTAACACGACATTAAATATGTTAACAAGATACGATAATATTGGCAATCCCGGTGATAAAAAGATTTGTAGGGTCGGGGCTTGTCCCCGACCAAGACATGAGGACATAATATATCATAAATGCACGTGAACCACCGTAAGAAAATTCGTTTGAGCCCAGAAATATACCACATTGTTGACATACCTTGCTCTGTCACTATAGCTACAAAGAAAAAGCAGAGAATCTTTTCCAATCAACACTTAGCCCACGATTTCGTGGCCTTATTGAGGAGGCAATGTGAACACAACAAAATCCCACTATATGCATACTGCGTCATGCCTGATCATGTTCATCTCTTGATAAGTGCCTCAGAAAGAGAAAGCATCATTGAGTTTGTTAGGGAAATAAAAAGCCTATCTACCAAAACGGCCTGGCAGCATGGCTATAGTGGAACCATCTGGCAAAGAAGTTTTTACGACCATTTTCTGCGAAAGGACGAGGATTGCAAAATGGTGGCCAACTACATTGTTCACAACCCGGTGAGAGCAGGTATTGTTCAACATTGGCAGAATTATCCATTTTCTGGCTCATTGGTCTATGAGCTGTAACCTCACCCCACGTAGGCGGGGATGAACCCCGCCACTACGATATTTATCGAAGGTCAGGGCTTGTCCCCGACCTGGGGCTGTGAGGTGGGGATAAACCCCACCACTACGATTACACTATTCGTAGGGTCGGGGCTTGTCCCCGACCAAGGCATGAACCGGGATAAACCCGTCCACTACACAAGGGAAATCCTAAGCACGAAATACGAAATTCAAAACAAATGCCAAACTCAAAATCTCAATGACCAAAAACATGAGGGTTGTGAGGTGGGGATAAATCCCACCACTACGGTGCTTTTTTTGTCATTGCGAGCGGAGCGTGGCAATTTCAGTGCTAAAAGAAGAAGGGGCGACTTTTTAGCCGCCCCTTCCTTATTAGCCTAAAGCTAATATTACACCCGACGTGTTCTGAAGATGAGCACTATGACCACAATCACCAGAACAGCGCCAATGCCTATAATTACCCACACCCAGCTAGGAGTAACTGGAGGTGCTGGAGCTGGATGTGCATCAGCCATGTGAGCTTGGAGAGCTTCCTGAGACGGGAAGGTCAAGCCACATTGTGGGCAGGTGAATACTGCCGCAAGTACAGTTCTGAAGGTGGATACTGAACTTTCGCTCAGCACACTACCATCCTTCATGGCTGTTACCTGCCAGGTGTATGCCTCATCGTAACCCAGCGCTCCAGCGTAGGCGTAGGAAGTTCCAGTCAGCCCTGTCTCGGAGACAACGACGAAGCCGTCGGCATCCCACAAACCGAAGTCATAGCTAGTAGCTTCAGACACAGAGGTCCAGGTGAAGACTACGCCTTCTATAGGCACGTTGCTAGCGCCATCATCGGGAGCGGTAAGCTCAATGGCACCCCAGGGACCAGCTTCAACACTGAATTCCCAGGTGTCAGACCACCAGCTGCGGATGACTTCATCGTCAGCCTCTCTAACCCTGACCCTCCAGTAGTAGGTCTCGTTGCAGTCAAGAACCATTTCCTCTACCAGGAGGTACTCATCGCCTACACCATCGTCCTCCCACACAGTGAAGTCGAAGTCTTCGTCGTAAGCTATAGTAAGCTCATAGACATCTGAGTTGCATATCTCATCCCACTCCAGGACGAATTCCTCGTTCCAGCAGTAGCAGGGGTCGGAGGGAATAGTGCTTCCATCCTTAACCTTGCTGAGGCTTACGCCAGACTTGGACAGGCAGTCCTCATACACGAAGAAGTTGTCTTCGCCTTCCTCAAGGTCGTAGCCACTGACATCAATAGCCCACAGCAGGGTGTTGCTGTCCTCAGTCAGACAGCCGCATATCTTAAGAGCACTGGGCTCAGCAGTAAAAGTTTCACTGTCTAGACCCTCATCGAGGTAATCAAACTCATCGTTGTCGGCTGCACCCAGCACACGAGCCATGCCGGAGTCATAGACAGCGTAAAGCACGCCGCCGGTGTCCGCATCGGTCATGGGATTGCCATCGGCATTGTCCAGGACCACGCCGTAGTAAGGACCGTAGTCAGCAGCATCCTCTTCAATCTCATCCCACTCTTCCTCTGCCAAATCCTCGCACATGTAGATACTGTCTGCTGCGGCGTAAACCACGCCGTTGTCCGCAAAGTAGCTGTCGAAAGCAACATGGACATTCTCACCGTCGACATCATCCATGCCGTTGAAGCTATCGCCCTCATCGTCGGAGTAGCTAGCTTCGCCACCCTCGCCACCGACAAGGACGTAGTCGCCCAGAACAGCTATGGTGTGACCAACGTCAACCTCGGCGTCTTCAGCGCTCAGCCATCTGGAGGCGTTGTGCTCTGACTTGGCTACGCCGGTGCCGCCATCGTAATCGAGGGCGTAAACAGTACTGTCATCCAGGACAGCAAAGTCCACAATCTCGTCCAAGGTGGAGGCTGTTCTCCTGCTCCACTTGGTCAGGCCGCCATCTTCGTTCCAGTAGACCACATTGGTCATCTGGTCAATCAGGTAAACATTGAGAACCTCTTCCTCCTCCTCAGGGTTGAGTCGGATAAGACCATTCTCAGGGTCGCCCTCAAGCACGTCGTTCCAGATTCGCATGTAGGTATCGCCTTCATCGGTGCTTACCCACACGCTGTCGCACCCACAGCCGCATTCTTCATTGACGCTAGCCAGATATATGGTGCCGCACTCAGGGTTAACAGCTACATCGGATAGATAGTCAATCCAGGTGTCAATCAAACTTAACTGGTTCCAGTATTTGCCCACCTCCTCTATTTCGCTCACGGAGAAGGCAGACTCGTCACACTCGCCCTCGCCCATGGTAGCAGCGTAAGCCTTCTTGCCGTCAGGGGTGTAAGCCACCAGACAGCTGTACATGCCTGTGGGCGGCTTATCAGCTCTCTGCCAATCAGGGCAGCAGACGTCAATAGGCCACTCGCCGGTGCGATAAACCTGAACGCCATCACAGCACTCTTCATACGGAAACCAACAAGCTCCTACCATTAAAGCTCCATCATCTATCTCGCCGGTCATGCTGATGCTGGCCAAGTATGGATAGTCATCATCAGCGAGGTCGTTAGGACCGCAGTCCACATCAGCGGGCTCGGCATCGAAGCCGTCTATCTCGAAGACATGACCTTCGCCATCATAGTTCACGTACACCCAGCTATATAGAAAATCGTCGTCATAGCCGGTGTAGTCCTCGGGCAGAGCTATGCCGGTAGAAAAACAGAGAGCCTCATAGTCGGGCGCTTCATCCACTATTCCTATGGCCTCGGGGAAAGTTTCTGTCTGCTCATTCCAGGCCTCGGTAGCGCCCCACAAACCTGTCTGCAGGTAAGTGGAACTGTCGTCGGTGGTGACAGCCAGTACGGTGTCATCGGCATCGAAGTTGGGTGAAAAGGCTAGGGAGGTAACAGCTACAGTATTGAAGTCGGGAAATAGTCCCTCTGCATCACTGTTATCCCAGCCGGGATAGACCGCATCACCGGCGTCGTATCCACCGGCCAGCTCCCATGTAGCGGGACACCAGGCACAGCCTAGCTCAAACCGCCAAACTTCTCCGCCACTAGTGCCTACAGCTATATTATACTCATCGTCTCTCTCAGCGGAGACATCCAGACAAAGGATGCTCCCACTGGCTGCGAAGTCAGTGTCGCAGAAGTCCTCACCGCTTTCGCCGGAGACATATACCAATGCAGTCCCATCTGCATATGCACCAGCCACCACTACGAAGTCCTCATCGTCATCAGTCTGGTCAGGAGACACCGCCACCAGATATAAGATATCGGTGGTAGGGTCGAAGTCATCGGGTAGCTCATCCTCAGTGAGGTCCTCCCAGGTGACCCCACCATCTTCCGACTTCCATAGCCTGGCCTCAACATCACCTGTGCCGTCTTCATCCAAGCCCACACCTACAGCATAGATGGTCTCGCCGTCAGGAGCTATGTCAAAGCCGTAGATGTCAGACCACGGAGCGATGACAAAGTCCTCCATACTGGGGGTAGCTACATCAGACCACTCGCTTTCCTCGGCCGGGTCGGCAGATACCGCTGCCATTCCCGCCAGGCTAACAGCGAGTGCTAAGGCAATAGCCAGGTAAAATACCTTGCTATACCATTTTGTTTTACTCATTTAATTTCTCCTTTCAAAAAATTTTAGTTCATCCAAACCTTTAGCCGAAGTCGACCTCTTCAGTTTCAGGTTTTTCAGATTTGTTTCTCATTAAAGCTAAGTTTTCCAAGCCTTTAGCTATAGGCTGCCCAATTATGCCCCGGGCCAGGGCTTACTCACTTCCCCTCTGGAGATTGCTGGCACGAGGCTAAAGCCTCGCACTACATTTTCCCTTTGGGACTGTTTCATAGGCATCACCTCCTTAATCCATACCTATATAAACGATAATATGCCCTTTTGGTTTATATTAATCTACCTATATATATTTTGTCAATAGGTATTTTCTGATACCTAAAATCTAAACCTTAGTATATCAGCTAATTTTATCTTGTCAATAGTTACCCCTTCATACAAGGCATAAAAGTAGGCCAAATTCCTTGGTCTGGTTCAACTTCAAATTTTTCAATATAACAATAACCTTCTTTCCCTAAGCTTGCCGGTCAAAGGGTCTATGGATAAAGCAAGGGTTTCCAAAGTGACAACACCAAGCAGGACACAGTGAATAAAGTCAGATATAAGCACATCTTAAATGGTTTCCTTCCCATTGACGCTTATTCTGGCACAGGAGCGATTTAATTCAATCTCCTCAGCTCCACTCTCAACCATTTCCCTGCTGCCTTCGCCCAATTCCAATTCCAGGGCAATCTTCTGAGGAATAACAGTTAGGGTAGCACCAGTATCTGCCAGGGCTTGCACCTCTGTTACCTTGGTTCTCTCCATATTGGAGATTTTTATTGTGGTATATACATGACCCATCTGATTTTCCCCTCCCTTAAATTGACGAGGCTGTTTAATTTCGCCTTAGCTCCAAATCTGAATTCACCTCATCCAGTTTTAATACCCATTCACCCCCAAGATTTTCGTAGTGTGACCCTTTAGGGTCATGCACGAGGCTAAAGCCTCGCACTACGTCTTTAAACATCCTCATTGACATTATTCCATTAACACCGCAGTCAACTACTTCTAAGTGTTAGCTAAATGTAAAAGCCTAAGCCAAACTCCATAGTCTCAGGGACAGGCTCCACCCTGCCCAGTTCTTCAGCTAACTGTGGTTGAATGCAAGAATAGGTAGCTCCGCTATCAAAAATAACCACTACTTGCTCCTCCCCTTTGGAGCCAACTAATCTAATTCCTTTCTCAATTGCAGCCATAGTTTAGCCCAGGGCTCAATCTTATCTCTAGTGTCTCACAATGTCAATTAGCATATTCAATTTTCAAGGCTCAAACCAGCTCAAAGGAAGTTTTAGGCTCTTTAACCACCGCCTGCTGCCTTTTCGTGTCCACCACGACTCCCCATTGCTGCATCGTTGAGGCTCCGCTCCTGATTTTTATCTCTCCGAATACTCTGCTTATTACTTATATAAACGATAATATGCCCTTTTGGTTTATGCTAACGTTGTTGTATATATCTTGTCAATAGCTACCGCTTAATACAAGGCATAAGTCCCCATTTTCCCATCCCTAGGCGACAAAAATGGCTTGTCTTGTTAGAACCTTTGTTCTAAAATAGCGGTATAAATTTGTTAGGTTCATCGGCGGGGATAAGCCCCCAGTAGGGCAAACAAATGTAGTGCGACCCTTTAGGGTCGTGCACAAGGCTAAAGCCTTGCACTACGAGGTTCTTTCTGAGTATAGGCATGAGGCGGGGATGAACCCCGCCACTACGGGCTTGATAACGTAGCTGTGGGTCTGTAGGCATGGGTCTTTAGACCCGTGCAATACCCACAAGGCGGGGATAAACCCCGCCACTACGCTAAATGGGTAATGGGGAGTAAATATGGAAAGTAGGATTTAGCTCCGCTAAATGGGTAATAAGGAATAAGTATGGAAAGTAGATTGATTGGGTTGCCTGAGGAATTCCCTTATGAGGACGAAGGCTGTGAGCTTTTCCCCTACTGTCTTAACTGCCCCTTCCCTACCTGCATTAAAGAGGAGCCCTGGGGAAAGGAGAGGTGGTTTAAGCTAAGCAGAGCCAGGAGGATGATGGAGCTTAAACAGGAGGGAAAGAGCACCAGGGAGATTGCCCGCATATTTGAGGTCAGCCCCAGGACAGTGCAGAGATGGCTGAAGGTAATGACTGGAGCAAAGGAGTGAGATTGCCACGTTTCGCTCGCAATCCCGCACCAAAAGAAAAAGAGCTGGCAATGACATGGGGCAAGGGGAGACTTAAGAGATGAATGATTTCAATCCAGCCCAGCTCGCCCGTATGGATACCGACAGGCTAACCGCCTACCGCCAAAACCTGGACTTCTACAACGGTAAGCACTGGCCACAGGTATCCAGACATCGCCAGCTGGTATTTAACTATGCCAAGGTCTCCGTTGATAAAGTCACCAGTTATTTAATGCAGGAACTTACCTTCGCCTGCTACCTCGCAGGGGAAGGTGAGGACCTAAAAGCTAAGGTGAGAAGAGCAGAGCAGCTGCTACGCCAGGTATATGAACAGAACAACCTTCAGCAGCTAGATTGGGAGACCGAGATAGATGCTGCGGTCCTCGGGGATGGCTGCTATAAGGTCATCTGGGACGCCGATGAAAAGCGTATCAGGATCACCTCGCCCGATGTCTCCGGTATATTCGCCTCGTGGCTGGGAGATGACCTGGCTAAAGTGTGGAGAGTGGCTTCAAGATACGAGCTGACAGCCGACGAAATCCAGATCCTTTATGGGGTGGCCACCCCTAAAAAGAAGGCTTCCCTCACCGAGCTCTGGACCGCTAAGGACTTTGAGCTCTACCTGGACAATGACCGAATCCAGTCCAAGCCCAACCCCTACGGCTTCATCCCCTTTGTCATCTTCCCCAACCTCCGTGAGCCCAAGAAGTTCTGGGGCACCTCCGATATCCCCAATATCACCCAGCCGCAGAGGGAGCTAAACCGAGCCCTGAGTCAGCTCTCGAGGATCCTTGAGCTGTCAGGAAACCCCATCGCAGTGCTGGAGAACGTAGGCACAGCAGAGGACATCAAGGTCCAGCCAGGAGCGGTGTGGGCCATCCCCGAGGATGCCAAAGCCTATTTACTTGATCTTCTCCAGGGCGGTGGCATCAGGCTGCACATAGACTACATTGATTTGATCTACCGTGCCCTTCATGACATTTCAGAGACTCCCCGGGCTGCCTGGGGAGGCATCGAGAAGGAGCTATCAGGAGCAGCCTTGACTATCGAACTAGGCAGCTTAATCCAGAAAGTCACCAGGAAAAGGACCATACGCACCAACGCCTATCACCAGAGAGCCGAGATGATATTAAAGCTGGCCGAGAAGTATATGAGTGAGAACTTTGAAGGTATCACCCACAGAGTAGTCTGGGGACCCATATTGCCCCAGGATACAGCCAGGCAGGCACAAAACGAACAACTACTGGTCCAGGCAGGAGTGCACTCACGCAGGACTGCCATGGACGAGATGGGAATAATGGATCCTGACGAGGAGTTCAATAGGTGGCTGGAGGAGCGCGAGAGGATCCTACAAATGAATCGGGAGTTTAGGGCAGCCTCCACTCGCGGAGGAGCGAGAGAGAGAGCGACAGCCGCGGAGATGGAAGTGCCTGAATAATAAACTCAAATATGGAGGAACATGGATAACGAAAACGAGGAAACCAAAGTAACCGAGAACCAGGTTTCAGCAGGTTCTGAGCAAAGCGAAGAATCTCTAGCCGCGGTCAAGGCTCAGCTCGATGAGGAGCAGAAAGCCAAGGCAGCCGTAGAGGAAGCCATGGCGGGGAAAGATACCCGCATAGCCGAGCTTGAGGCTCACGTAGCCGAGTTCACCACGCAGCTTGAAGGCAAAACCAGGGAATTGGAAGCCTCCGCTGCCGAGCTGGCTACCGTCAATCAAGCCAAAGGCGAGGCGGTAGCTAAATACCTCGGCATGGCTAAAGCCCTTAATCCCACCATCCCCGAGGGCATTATTGCCGGGGAGACCATCGAGGAGATCAACGAATCCATCAATAAGGGTAAGGCTCTCGTCGAGGCGGTCAAGAAGACCATGGAGGCCGAGGCTGCAGGAACCAAAGTGCCCGCAGGGGCACCTACCAGAGGCGAAATATCACTTGAGGGACTCTCCCCCAGGGAGAAGATCGCCGCTGGAATTCAACAAAAAGGAGGTAGTTAATTATGAGTTTATCTTTAGTAGAAGCCAGTAAGCTCTCGACCGATATCCTGCTAAAGGGAATCATCGAGACCATCATTAAGGACAGTCCTATCTTGCAGGAGATGCCCTTCATTCAAATCGTGGGCAATAGCCTGAAATATAACCGAGAAAGCGTTTTGCCCACCGTGAACTTCTACGATGTGGGAGACACCTGGGTAGAGTCCACCCCGGAGTTCGAGGCGGTCACCGCTACCCTGAAAATCCTGGGGGGAGATGCCGATGTGGATAACTTCCTCAAGGCTACTCGCTCCAATATCCAGGACTTAGAGACAGCCGTTATCGAGCAGAAGGCCAAGGCCCTGAGGCATGAGTTTGAAAAGAGCTTCATCCAGGGCAATTCCGCCACCAACGCCAAGCAGTTCGATGGAATTCATAAAGTGATTGGAGGTACAGCCTGGACAGCCAGCACCGCCTACGTCGTAGGAGATGTTGTCGTCCCTGAGGCAGGAGAGGAAAACGGCTTCAGGTATGTCTGCACTGTAGCAGGCACTTCCCACACCGCCAATCCTGTCTGGCCTACTGTCGAGGGTGGATCTATCGCCGAATCTACCGGTGTAACCTGGGTCTGTCACTATGGCGGTCACCTATCCGCTGGCACAGGTGCGGCCGGCACCGTCACTCCCGGAGCCCTTTCCCTTACCAAGCTCGATAACCTTATTGATCTTGTCAGGGGAGGCAAGCCTGAAATGCTGCTTATGAGCCGCCTGAGTCGCAGGCGTCTTCAGGCTTTAGCCAGGGCCGCCGGCAGCAACCTTGAGGTCGGTGAGGGCAAGCTCGGCCAGCAAGTCCAGTTCTATAATGGCATCCCCATCGCCATATCGGATTGGGTTCTTGACAATCTCGGGCCAAGTAGCAATTGCACCACTATCTACGCCTTCCAGATGGGCGAGGGCGCTGTTTGCGGGCTCTCCAGCCCTGAGGTGATACAGGTCGAGCGCCTCGGCTCTCTGGAGACCAAGGACGCTGCCAGAACCAGGATTAAGTGGTATTGCTTCACTAGCCCTCTTCTCCACCGTTAATGCAGCAATGCTTTCCTGGATGAGTTCTTAAGAAAGGAGGAATTGAATCATGGCTTTTGTAGATAAAGGAACTAGCCGCAAGATACTCCAGGGCATGTGCCCCATAAAGATCACGCTTGCAGGCGCTGTCGTTGCTGGCGACCCCATAATGTATAGCACCGGCTGGACGAAGGCCCTCAACACTTCAGGGGCGCCCGCAGTCCTTATCGCTGGCGAGGACGGAGCGGTAGGCGAGGTTATCACCGCCTACGGCATGGCTATCGTTGAGTGCGCCCATACCGCAGCCAACAAGCCGACCATGGGAGAGCAGATCGCCGTTGCCGATACCGGCATCTACGCCCCAGACGGCACAGGCTTGCAGGACGTAGGCTACGTGGTTGGTATAGACGCCGACAACTTACATAGCCAAATCCTGCTCTGTGGCATGATTGTAGAGCTTGATCTGGCAGGCACATAAGGAGAGGCTTGCCATGGATTTTTGCCATTTACCATGGCAAGACCACCTTCTTAACCTCCTTTGCAACGGGGGAGGGAGCATCGACCCTCCCTCCCCCGCACGGAGGAGACTCGTAGTGCGAGGCTTTAGCCTCGTGCAGAGAGGTTAATTGATATGACTTTAAGCGAAATGCGAGCCAGGGTCCGGGAGGACCTCCAGGACACCGATGCCGCCAACTACCGCTGGACTAACGATGAGGTAGACGGAGCTATCGAGAGGGTAGTCAGGGAGTTCTCCCTGGCATATCCCCTGCAGCAGCAGGACGATATCGCCACCGAAGACGGCACTGCTATTCTGGATATTTCCAGCCTCACTCAAAGACTAAAGGTCTATTCCGTGGAGTTCCCCATGGGCCAGCACCCGCCTTACTTGCAGAGGTTCACCCAGTGGATGGACGAGCTCTATATGGAAGACGTGGGCAACGGAGACGATGCTAGAGTCAAGTGGGGAAAGCAGCACACTTTGGATGGTGACCCAGCATCGTCAACTATCCCTGAGGAATTTGAGGAGATCATCGTCCTGGGAGCCACGGGCTACCTGGCCACATCAGCATCGGTCTACACCGTGGACAGAGCCACCATTGCCGGGCGACATGCCACCATCAACTTCGGCAAGTGGGGGCAGCAGAGGCTCGACCGCTACGAGAGCAAGCTTAAAGCCATCAGCAGCCGAGTGATCCCCAGGGAGCTTTACACCGAATGAAATGCAAAAAGCAAAGGTAAAAATGCAAAAATACAGAGCAAAGGTGCAAAAAGTTTTACATTTTGACCTGTCATTTTGATTTTTGACTTTTGAGGTTTGATTTATGCTCAGCATTGGCACTCTCAAGAGCTTCAACTCCACCGACTACCGGGCTGAGGTCCAGCTCGCCGGCTCGATCACGGCTTACCTGGATAATATCCCCGTAGCCAGGAACATCGCAGCGTCTCAGATGATAGCCGGCCGGCATGTCATCGTGGCTATCCCTGGCGGGAATCCCAAAGACGCCTGCGTCATCGCCGTTTGGGCCGGAGCAGCAGGCGGCGGCGGCGGAGGGGGCGCTGCTAACTTCCTTGCCTTAACCGATACACCGTCCAGCTATTCCGGTCAGGCAGCCAAATCAGCCGTGGTGAACGCCGCCCAGAACGCCCTTCAGTTCGCCCAAAGAGCAACAATCTCCGCAGCCAATAAGACCATCTACGTCTACAAGGACGCCACCGGGAATGGGGACGGTACTTCCTGGGCAAACGCCTTTACCAGCATTCAGGCTGCTATTGATTCCATCGAGGGCATTCTAATCCATAGCTACACCATCAAGGTCAGGAAAGGTTCTACCCCATATAGAGAAACCGTTCACCTTAACTCCGACCCCGATAATCATCCCACCCACATCATAGTCGGGGCCCTCACCATAGAGGCCGAATACTACTGGTATGGCGACTGTGAGGCTAATGCCACCGCAAACAGGATTGTCGATACTGGCGCTTTCGCCAACGTAGCCGTTGGTGACAAGGTTATGGTTCTTGACCTTAATGGAGCTAACGGCAGGGCACAAGGCTACGGCATCGGTTCAGTTACCAGTATCGCAGGCGCCCCAAACTATATTGCTACCGATGTCGGAAAAACACCAACTACCAATTGGAAGTATGTCATCGTCAAGACCGAAATATCAGGCAGCGATGATGGCACGGATGGCGGCACTGCCAGGGACTACTGTATCGCGCTAAACGCCATTGAGAACGTGACCATTAAAGGGTTTTACCTGACCTACAGCGACTTAAATGTCATTAGTGCTTCAGGAGCAAAATTCAGCATCTACGGTCTCATTGTTGACAATTGCGATGCTGCTTTAGAAGCTGGAGAGTTCAGCTATCTCTATTGTCAATATGCCTACCTGAAAAATGGCAGCGAGCGCTATGGATATGGCGGCGGGGGAGTTGGGTATCTCAGATTCCTCCACTGTGCCCTGGACGCCCCCTCAGATAAGCGATTATTCAATGTCTCTAACCTTGTCAGCCTTGATGTCAGATACTGTTACCTCGACCACGGCGCTTTCGGTTTCAATATGGAGCAATTCGCCTTCGGTCAGCTTGGCTTCTCAACTATTTCAGCCAATGTAGCTACTGGCCTCAGAGCTCGGCAAAACTCAGCCATCAGGACCTTTTATAGCACTAACAATGCCACTACGCCTGCAGACCCGGCAGGAACAACCGAAGGAGCATACATAGCCTAAGTAGGGGAGAGGCTTGTCCTCTCCCAGTAGAAGGAGGAAACAATGAGCAAAGCCGAAGGTCCTGAACGAAGTGAAGGATCTAAAATTAAACAAGCAGTCGAAAAAGAAATCACCAAGGAGGGACTACCCAAAGAGGCCTTCGCCATTGTGGGCGACCCTAATAACCCCGACAAGACCTGGAAACTTCCCCATCACACCAAAGCTATCTTCCGGGCACTCCAGGGCCGGCTGAATATCGAGAAGCCTGTCCTTGAACGAAGTGAAGGAACCGTTAACTGGGGCCGAATAGGGGCTAGCGGCCAGGGGCTAGGGCCTAGTCCCCAGTCCCCAGTCCCCACAATGCCCGCAGCCGTGGCAGCTCTGAGCCGGGGCGGTTACCGCGGGGAGAGGATCCAGGCTGACCCGGAGGAAATCATCCAGGCAGCCCGACATCTGGCATCTCATTATGAAAAAGCGGGCAAGAGCATCCCTCCTACCCTCGGAGTACTGACATAACAGGCCTTATGCGTGGTATATGTGGCAAAAGAAATTACAGGGGCTCTCTGCCTCAAATTACAGGGGGTATAGCTGAATCCCTCGCTTGTAAGGAAAGGAAACTTCATTACAGGAGAGGATTAAGGTAAGGGTGAAAAATGGATATCGTAGTGGCGGGGTTTATCCCCGCCTAGTAGGAGGAATTATGGACATCGGAGACATCTTTAGAAAAGCCACCAGGCCCATTGTAACCGTGATCTTCGCCTGCGTCATCGCCCAGGTGGTGGTGGACAAGATTGACGCCCCGGAGTGGTTCTTAGGTCTGGCTATCCCGGTAATCCTGTGGTGGTTCGGCGAGAGAACCGTCACCCACATCAAGGAGAGGCAAAAATAAAAATGCAAAGTGCAAAAATACAGAGCAAAGATCAAAAAATTTGCATTTTCATCTGTAATTTTGATGTTTAAATTTTGATGTTTAAATTTCGTCGCTACTACTACCGCATCATCGGCTTCGCCCTGGCCGGAGCTGGGACAGGCCTGGTCCTGGACGAGCTGATCCACGGGCCTTTCACCCTCACCCCAGCCAACCACGAGTTCTGGGGCTTAGTCGCCATCATCGCCGGTGCTGCCCTTATCTCCAAAAAGCCACACGGGAAGGACTAAGAAAGATAAAAAATAAAAATGCAATTTGTAATTTTAAGTTTTGACTTTTGACCTTTGATTTTAGTTGAGTTGTCATTTTAAACTTTGATTTTTAACTTTTAATTTTAGTCATGAAAACCTTAAGCGATACCTTACTCGCAGCCCAGAAGAAAGCCGACCGCCTCCCCTACGTCGAAGCTAAAGTCTATGATCTCGAGCAGGGCATCAAACGTCTGCACTGGACCAGGCTCTATCAAGGCACAGAGCCCGATAACCACCATGGCATGGCCTTCGATGGCCAGGGCAGCATGCACCGCATTAGACAGGACCCGGGGCAGCAGGCTGCTAAGCTCCTGGGACTCGACGACCATGCCATAGATGGCTCCTTTGCGGGCGATGATTTCGTCTGTGACAGGTTCACCGCCGAGGCCTCGGGCACTATGGCTGAGTTCAAGGTCAAGTGCTCAGGACCAGGCAACGTCAAGGTGGCCATCTATGCCGACGATGATAACTACCCTGGTGCTCTGCTAAACGCAGTCAATACTCCCCAGGCAGTAATTGCTGGATGGAACACCATCACCTTCCCCGATACCGAGATCACCCAGGGCACTGTCTATTGGTTAGCTTCTAATTCCGACTCCGCCATCGTAGGCTACTATAATGCTGGAGTTGGAGCTGGGCACTTTCGCAGGTCTAAGCTAGCCGAGTTCGATGGCTTCACCTTCCCCGACCCCGCTAACATCGGCGATTACTACATCACTAACTATCCCTTGCTTAAGGCTGGCTGGCAGGTGGAAATACCAGCCACTAGACTCTACCGCCAGAAGATAACCAGCCCCGATGAGAACTCAGACTATAGCCAGTGGACTCAAATCGCCAGCGACTGCCAGGGTCCCTGTGCCATCGCAGCCTCGGGCGCCAAGATTTATATCTTCTACCGCAAGACTGATAACACCATCAGGAAGTATTACAGCCACAACTACGGAGTGGACTGGACAAATGCTGAGCTCTCCACCTATCCAGATGTCCTCTCCCTGGCAGCAGCCTGGTGGGCCACGGGTAATATCGTCGTTTGCTTTGCCGCCATATCCTGGCAGCTAAATGCCATCGTCCTGGATACATCAGACCAGAGCAAGAACGAATATACCCACCACGAGCCCGCTAATCACCCCCTGCTGAATACCTATGGCATCGGAGCCACCTATGAGCCCGACCACATGGCTATCATCTTCGCTGGTAAGCAGGACGCTGACCCTTACGATTTCTATGCCCTGTATCGCACCCAGCTCAGCAACACTTACACCTGGATGGGCTGGGAGTATTTCATCACCTCCCCGGAGGGAGCAGGCATCACCTATGAATATCCCGACTGCCACATCCCGAGCTCCGCAGCGGACTACGAACAAGTCCAGATAGCAGCGGTGGAAAAATTCAGCGGTTCTACCCCCTACACGCTACCTCTAGTTTGTCATGCCGTCAGAGATTCAGCCTTCTCCGAGATGGCATATACCGAGCCCAAACCCTTCCTCGACATCGAGAGCTCCCACGGCTTGCGGTTAGCCACCACGGCAGATTATTGGTGGATGGAGAGACCAGATGGCGTGTGGCATGCCAGTCGAGCCGCAGGAGAGCCCCAGGACCTCACCCAGGACATTATGACTCTAACTCAACGTGTAGGGGAGGGTCTTGTGCCCTCCCTCGCCATTGAGCTCGATAACCACAAAGGCCAGTATGCCTCCCCACCCGAAAAGCGAAGCGAAGTGGTCCTCAAGCTGGGCTACAAAACCACGGCAGGCAACGAGGCCGTAGAGGTAGGCCGCTACTGGATTGACGGCTGGGAATACTCCTCCACCCCTAACACATCACTCTTTACCCTTTACTGTTTAGATGGCTGGGGTTTATCCGATAAGTGGAGCGCCCGCTACCAGATGCGGTGGAATCAGTCTGATGTCAGCCCCAAGACCGTCTCGGATATCCTTGCAGCTCTGCTTTGCAGGTGGGGAATATATCTCTATAATGCCGGCAAGCCCAGAAGCAGCCCCCTGGATAATTTTTACCCCGACTTTGTAGTCCAGCCAGGCAGCGGCGGCGACACCGCCATCCGCAGGCTGCTATCGATGATACCCGATGGCTTAGTCTATGAAGGCTACACGGCTTACACCAAAGATCCCAGAAGCGATGAAGCCAGTTGCTACGAATATAAGAATGCCCCTGGCTTCCATGTCATCCTGAGCGGTGAATACCGCGAAGGATCTCCGCTAACTCACGTCCGAACCCTCGGCCGAGATGCCGACGACAACAAACTCTTAGCCTCAGCCTTCGATTGGGACCTGTTAGCCCTGGCCATTGACAACTTCCGCACCGATTATGACCCTAACCTGGAATCCACCACCCGCGCCCAGGAGAGAGCCGATGCCATCCTTCGCACCGAGTCATTGCGAGCGGAGCGTGGCAATCTCTTAGTCCCCACCAACTGCGGCCAGGAGCTCTACGATGTCATCACCGTCACGGATGAGAGGTGCGGCATATCCAGCCAGAACTATCGAGTCGTGGGCATTGAGACATCCTACCGCAGACAAGAAGCAAGCTATATTCAGAGGTTATCGCTTGGTGCTCCTTAGCCTATTGTTCTACTCCTTAGTGATAGAAACCAAGCCTTTCTTTATGGCTATCACTACTGCGTGAGTGCGAGCATTGGCGTTAAGTTTACGGAGAATAGAGGTTATATGATTTTTAATGGTCTGCTCGCTGACGCTCAGCACCATAGCGATCTGCTTATTGAGATAGCCTTGAGCCATATAATTAAGGATCTCTGTTTCTTTAGGGGTAAGTGGTGAAATGAAGGTAGCCGCCTCTTTCTCTCTGGAGAGTTCCTGAAACTGACGTAGTATTTGCTCGGCCACCTTTGGTCGGTCTGTAAGGCTTTCATTTATAGGATGCTCACCTTGAGCACAGCGTTTGATAGCTCGTGCCAGCTCATCAGCATTCACATCTTTACCCAGGTAAGCTGAAGCCTGGGCTTTAATTGCCTGGAAAAGCTGCTCATCCTGTGGCTGTAGAGCGAGGATAATAGTAGCTACACTAGGCGTCCTTTGCTTTATGGCATGGCAAAGCTCTAAGCTGTCGAAAGGGGTAGCATTGACGCCCAAAAGTACTACATCAGGAAGCGAAGTCTCAATAGTGGAAAGCACTTTTTCATCAACATTGGCTTCCCCCGAGATCTCTATATCAGACATGTGGGAAAGCGAGGCACGTATGCCCTGGCGGAACAAAGGCTGCTGGTCAATTATAAATACCTTAGTCAATTTAGTCTGTAACTCCTTACCATCTAATAGGATTTCAGTACTCTTACTTTAGTTTAGCACATGCGATGTGAAATGCAAGTTTTATGTTATTTTGTTATTGCGAGGCACGAAATGCCGAGAAACTCCAGGAACACTTAGCGAAGAGATTGCTTCGTCGCTGACCCTTTCGCTTCACTCAGGGCTTCGGCTCACCCTCGCAATGACAGGCAGGTATAGTCGTAGTGCTGGATTCATCTCCAAACTCTAGCTTCTATTATAGTTAACTGCAAAATCTCCTCACCCTCACCTTAATCCTCTCCCTTCAAGGGAGAGGAGATTATACAGGATGCCTTAATTAGCTCCCGTTTCAGGCTATCAAGCCTTAGTGCAAAAGGTTCAGTCAGCTTATTCCAGCTTTGTTGCCACTCCTGTGTAGCCTCGATATTGATACCACCCACTGCCGTTCCCGAGACCCTCAGTTGATGCAGAGTTTCTCTGCCTCTGTTCTCTATTGCTCGCCTGGTCTTTCTTACTGCTTGCGCATATTCTTGGTCCAGCTCCCTTATTTGTTCTACGATTGGCTGTAAATTTGGGTCGATAATGGCTATCCCCTAGATTATTTTCTCTAGGCGGGGATAAACCCCGCCACTACGATTATCATACTTTGTAGGGTCGGGGCTTGTCCCCGACCCGCTTTCTAGACCCATAGCCTGTACCAGATGATTAAGGATTGCTGGCTTTATCAGGTCTCTTTCCTCTGTGGGGTAATTATTTAGCTCCGCGGCTAAATTTAGTGGCTCAATATCATTAAGGTATTTTTGTGCTATGGCACTGCCAATTTGCCAGCATTCTTGCTTCCTTTGTTGCTGTATTTCCTGGGGTGACAGCTTGCCCAGCTTGTTAGCTTTTTCCTGGGCAACTTCCCAGGCACTCTTTAACTCACTCATATAAGCTAAAATCTAAATCCTAAGCACTAAATTCTAAACAATATCAAAAATTAAAGATCAAAAATCAAAATTACAGTTCAAAATGCAAAAATATTTCACTTTCTTCCTTTCAGAGTTAGTATACTGGTGGCGAGGATATTGGCAATCTCCGTGGCTTCTTTTAGAAGTTTATTAACAGTCTCTTTGTCACCTCCGCCGGAATCCCTGAGCAGTCCTAACCAAAACTTGCACTCATTTGCCGACTTCAGTGCATAAGTGAAGAAATTGATATAATCCTTCCTTGAGGAGGCTGCCTGAGCCTCAATTACATTGTCGCCAATACTAGTAGTGCTTGGTAAAAGCTGGTCACTAACAATCCTTGAGGTTTGCTTCGCTGGTAGCTGATCCACAAATCCGATTACATCCAATGCAAATCTATACACATGCCCCTTGAATTTGGCTATTAAATTTTGCTTTGTCACTTGGCATTTTTACCTTTGCTTTTTTATTTCGTTTCCGTTATTTGATTTTGTTTAGGCATTTCGGGTTTTATATTTCGAATTTCCTCTGAATCCTAGGCTTCACAGTATTCAAAGTCAGGGTGACAGTTAAGAACCTCCCTTGGAAATTGGCACTTGAGAGGCATTTTAGCTTATAATAGTAGAGGAGGTCAAAGTATGATTTATCATAAATCAGTAAAGGCAGGAGAGAACTTTTACTGCTATGTATGGATGGGCAGGGGGAATAATTGCAATGCTAGCCTTCTGTGCCATACCTTGCGGGGAAGAAGACCTCATGTGTTGGTTGACCCGGGACATATCAGGAACGAACTGGGGGAGAATTGCTTTGATTCCCTGACCCTGGCTATGGAGAAAGATGGCTTTAAGGTAGAAGATGTCGGTTTGGTGATATGCACCCATAGCCACCCTGACCATTTTGAGGCTGTAGAGTCGGTAGTGGAGAGAAGCGGTGCCCTTGTGGCCCTGTCTCGTGAAGAAGACGAGTTTTATGCCAACACGGGAAGTCATTTCTATAGCTACTTTGGAAGTAAGGCGCCGCAGGTTAAACCCTTCTTTCACCTCAAGGAGGGTGATTTAAGCCTGGGGGCTAGGAATAAGTTAGCTATTAAGATTTTACTTACTCCAGGGCACACTCCGGGCTCTATCTCCCTTTATTTGAAGGAGCCACAAATATTGATAAGCGGCGATGTAGTCTTCCCAGGCAGCATAGGCAGAACAGACTTCCCTGGAGGCAGTGCTTCTTTACTGCGGAAAAGCATTGATAGGCTATCTCAGCTTGATGTGGAATACTTGATTCCAGGGCACAGCACAGAGGCTGGTGATATAATCGTTGGCAAGGATAAGGTAGCACGCAATTTTCACTTAGTTAAGATGTTTATTTAGGTGGGGTATTGAGATGGAGATGGACAAGAGAATTAAATATGCGGTGGAGCACACTGAGTTAATCAGGCCTCCACAGCAACACCTGGCTACTTTTGGCACTACTACCCTGAATTACTATGTGGTTACCGGGCTGGCGGAGAATCTTAGCGTGGTTAGGGATGGAAAGGTGGTAGCTGAAAAACCCAGGATTGTTACACCTTCTTACCTGGTGGGGTTGGAAGGCTTCAGCGAAGAGGCCAGAAAATACATCACCACGATGGCTAGAGAACATCCCAACGAGCCAGGCGTTTTCTACAGATATAAGAATCACCCCAGAGAGATGACCATCGTCTCTGAAACCATAAGACAGGTGATAGGCAAGCTCAATACCCAGATAGAGGAGGAACATAATCCACTAAGCACTATAATCAAGGGAGTGGAAGAATTATGGGATGTATCGCTGCTTATGTTTATCTACCATCTAACCAGAAAGTCTATTTACACCAATGTTGCTGAGTTTCGCAGCAGAGGTTTCCTAGATATAGATACAAGCGGTGTGCCAAAGGAGGCTCGAAATCACATTGAGGAGCTTTTTGAACAGGTGAGGAAAAACGTTTCTCGAGCCCCCGAATTGGTGGCTGAGCTAAATAGGTGGGGCGTGTTCCCAGAATATCAAGATAGATTTTTCACTCTGTTCAGAGGGAGATAAGGCACATCTTCCTACATAAGCCCCACATACCAGTCAAGTATGCTGCTTCCCCAGAGCAAGGTAATTAAAGTACCCAAGGAGAGGAAAGGGCCAAAGGCAATTGCTTCCCTGCGTCCTCTCTTTTTACCTATCAGCAAAGCTACGGCTACTAGACCTCCCAGGATGGTTCCTATAATCAAGGCCAGGAAAACTAAAGGAATGCCAGTAGCTAAGCCCACCAGAGCCGCCAGTTTGACATCTCCCCAACCCATCCCCCCACGGGAAATGACAGCTATTAGCAAAAACACAACAAAGCCAATACCCCCACCAATGGCAAAGTTAGCTATACCACTGAACTTTAATTGCGTAATCCAGGGCTGGGGTATAAATAAAGCAAAGAGCAAAGCCACCGCCATGCCAGGATAGACCACCTTGTTTAAGATAAGACCGTGTTCCAGGTCAACTATGAATATTAGAATAAACAGGCAAGCATAGAAAGCCATTACGCCCAGCCACCTAACATCCAACTCTGGTTTCAAGTTATAACTCAAATAGAGGAAAGCAAACATAGCGCCAGTAGCAAGCTCTATCCAGAGGAAACGCTTAGGTATGGAAGCCTGGCAATAGCGGCAGCGGCCATGAAGCCAAAGATAGCTGAACACAGGGATAAGGTCTTTAGCCGCCAGGCGGTGCTGGCAAACCTGGCAGTGAGAGGGGGGCTTTAAGATAGATTCATCCCGAGGCAGGCGGTCCATACATACATTGAGGAAGCTGCCCACTACCAGGCCCAAAAGGGCAAAAGCGAATATGAAAAGGACTTCCATAACTGTTCATTGTGGCTGTATCATAAGTCTGAAGTCAAGCCTGCAGGGGCTCTATGTCATTGCGGCACACTTCTTCCTCTGTCATTACGAGGCGTAAAATGCCGCAGCAATCCTAAGGAGAATTGTAAGAGATTGCTTCACTTCGTTCGCAACAAGGATTGCCACGCCTTCGCTACGTTCAGGCTCGCAATGACACCCCTTTCTTGTTATTGCAAACTCCCCCCTCCGTCATTGCGAGGAGCGCTAGCGACAAAACAATCTTGTAGGGTTGGGGCCTGTCCCCAACCGCTAAGGCGGGGATAAATCCCACCACCACGAGGTGGAGTTGCTAGGCTTGGGTCGCACAAGACAAGCGAAGAAAGCAATGTGACTAACCATATGAACAAGTACATAGCTGTTGTGACAAAACTGATATGTTAGTGTAAACTATGAAGCCGTGGATAATTTGACACCTGGTAGATTGCACTGGTAGAATCTGCGTTTCCTGCGGAGGTGAGAAAATTTACGCTATTATTGAAACAGGTGGCAAACAATATAAGGTTGTTCCCCAGCAGACTATAAAGGTGGAACGTTTAGACGTAGCTGAAGGAAGTAAGGTCGAGCTGGACAAGGTATTATTTATTGGTGGCAATGGGAACTCACTAATAGGCAATCCGCTTATCAAAGGTGCTAAAGTTATAGCTACTTCTTTAGGGGAAGTCAAGGGAGACAAGGTAATAGTATTTAAATATAAGTCCAAGGTGAGGTACCACAAAAAAACAGGGCATCGGCAGATTTATACCACACTATCAATAAATGAAATTGTTACACCAGGAGAATAAACATGGCACATAAAAAAGGTGGCGGCAGTACACGGTGCGGACGCGATAGCCAATCAAAGCGTCTGGGAGTGAAGAAATACGGAGGAGAGCAAGTCCGTGCTGGAAATATCCTGGTGCGACAGCGTGGGACTCGCATCTTCCCAGGGAATAATGTGGGCCTGGGCAGAGACTACACGCTCTTCGCTTTAATAGACGGGTATGTTAAATATGAGCCAGCGACTAAATATAAAAAGAGGGTGAGCATTTACAAATGAAAGCCACGATACATCCTAAGTACTATGAAAATGCCAAAGTAACCTGCCTTTGCGGCAATACCTTCACTATTGGCTCCACCAAGCCAGAGCTCAAGGTTGAGGTATGCAGCAAATGTCACCCCTTCTATACAGGTAAACAAAGGATAGCTGACACTCAGGGAAGGGTGGAAAGGTTCAAGAAGCGATACCAGATAAAGGATTGAGCAAACCTTTTTACTACGGCGGGCAGGCAGTTATTGAGGGTGTGATGATGCGGGGGGAGAGGGATTTAGCTATGTCTGTGCGCCGCCCCGATGGAAAATTAAAGGTAATAAAGCAGCCTCTATCCAATATATATAAAGGTCGTCTCAGGAAAACACCCTTAGTAAGAGGCGTAATCGTCTTAATCGAAACTCTAATTTTAGGTACTCAAGCCCTGCTTCAATCTGCACAGATTGCCTCAGCGGAGGAAGAGGAAAAAATACCACCAGCAGCCTTATGGGGGATTGTAGTTCTCAGCCTTGTCTTTGCTGTAGCTCTGTTTTTCATCGCTCCCCTTCTGGCTATTCGCTACTTCGATATTTATATCGCCTCCGATTTCATCAGTAATTTGATTGAAGGCTTTATACGCATCGGAACTTTCATCGCCTACCTTAAATTAATAAGCCTCTTTCCTGACATTAGAAGGGTTTTTGCCTACCATGGAGCAGAGCATAAGGTGGTTAACGCTTATGAGGCTGGATGCCCTTTGGAAGTGGAAGCCATTAGAAAAAACTACTCTACTGCTCACGCTCGTTGTGGTACCAGCTTCATTTTTATCGTCCTTATCATTGCCATTCTCGTCTTCGCTTTGCTTGGTCGCCCACAGCTATGGCTAAGTATCCTATCCCGCATAATCCTCCTCCCTGTTATTGCTGCCCTGGGCTATGAAGCTACCCGATTCACCGCAAGACACGCCAAAAATATCTTAGCCCGGGTGCTTCTAGCTCCGGGATTAGCATTGCAATCTATGACTACCAGAGAACCTGACGATAGCCAACTGGAAGCTGCCATATCAGCCTTGAATGAAGTTATCCAGGCTGACAAGGGAAGCAATTGACAAGCGAAGATTACGATACCAGCAAGAGGAAAAGATAGGGAATAGCTATACTCAGAAGCAGAGTGAGAACCCATCCAACGAAGATTTGAGTGATTTTCTTGCTACTTATCACCCTTATCCCCTTTAGCAATCCGATACCGATTACTGCTCCTACTATTGCCTGAGAGGCGGACACGGGGACTCCTACCTGAGTAAAGATATGGAGAGTAATGGCTTCTGCAAGCACAGCAACAAAAGCAGTGGGAATATCCAGAGGAACGATTTTCCCCCCCACGGTCTCCATCACCTTTTTGCTGTAAGTGCAGGTCCCAAAGGCAATAGCCAGCCCTCCTATCAATGTCCCCATAAAAGGAGTAAATACCCCCGCTCCAACAAAGACCCCGGTGGTATTGGCCACATTGTTGGCTCCCAGGGTATAGGCTCCGTAAGAGCCCATCACCATGATACCTATTCTCATAGCCAGGGTGAAGGCAGGGAAGGTTCTGATTCTTCGGGTGAAAATGTCCATAAGCTTATAGAGGGCGACGGAAATTGCCATTGCCCCTAAAGGAGCAGCCACCCAACAGATTATTACCTTAGCGAACTTGTTCCATGGGAAGGCAGAAAAACCACTGGCATAAATAGAGACTCCCATAACTGCACCCAGAATTGCCTGAGACGTGGAAACAGGTATGCCGAAGTAAGTCATCCCAGTAACCACTAGGGCTGCCGTGAATGCGCATAGCAAGGCAAGTTCGATGTCAAGGGCAGTGAAATAGCCCACAATCCCTATGGTTTTTTGTCCTTCTAGGATAGAACCCAGAACCACAAAAATGGAGAGAAGTATAGCGGCAGTGCGAAATCTTACTGCCCCTGTGACCACTCCTGTCCCGAATATGTTAGCTGCATCATTAGCACCTAGCGCCCAACCCATATAAATAGCAGCAAGAAAACTCAGAGGTAAAAGCATTTGAAATACCCTTCTATCACTCCTTATTAAATTAAGCCAATGAAGCATTGGCTGGTATGTTAGATTAGCAAGGGCGACAAGAAAAGATATTATGCTACTACATTGTTCCCGGCTTAATCCGTAGCAAAAACCGCTTGTCTTAGAATCCTGTCTTAAGGGTGAGCCCCCTCACTTTATCCGAGGCGTTTTCAGCGGCATCAGATATTTGTCCTAGCTTCAAGACAAATTCCTTGAGATGTATCTTTTCTGCCAAACCCAAATCTGACTGAAAGAGCTCCTGGAGAATGCCATGCTGAAGTGCATCAATCTCTTTCTCCAGATTCCGTACCTGTTCAGTAGAGGAATAAGCCTTCTCCATATCCTCGTAGATGAAAAGAAAACATCTATGAAAGGCAAAAAAGGACTCCAGGGTCTTTTCTGCAATCTCCTTGATATCTTTCCCCCATTGGGGAGGAATATTCGGAGTTTCTAAAGCCAGAAAATGGGTCACTGCCTCAGCATTATCAACTATATTGTCAACCAAGTCCATAAAAATGCTGAAATCCTCCCGATAAACTGGAAGATAGCCACCTGCATAGAGGGCATTCTCTGCCTCTCTTCTTGCTCTATCAGCATCGCTTTCCTTACTGTCGGTAAGCTCAGCCGCTTGTTTAAACTTCTCCTCATCACCATCAATGTAGGCAATAACAGCTTCCTTCAAGGCCTCAACTCCCGCCTTTACCTCCTCTGCATGCTTCCTGATTAATATGTCAACCTTGCCTTCTTTTCTTAAAAGCATTCCTTCCCTCCCGGGTTAACTACAGCTAGCTCCGTTGTAAATCGCCATGCTCACTAGATACTCCAACCACTCCCCTTAATCTTTCTCATCTCCTTAAACATCCTGTGCCAATCATCTACTGTCTTTGCTACAATTGGTCTGGCCACCTTTTCGCGATCCTTTGATGGTGGAACTGGTCTATCTGGCATGCCATCATAATCTTCAGGACTATGTAGCCCTACACCGTAGAGCTCCTCGGTTGATTTATCTTCCATTTCATCCATTACATGAGCACCACAGCCATAAGCTCTAGTAACCACCACAATAGCCCAAGTGGCTTCGGGGGTGAAGCCTAAATCCAACATAGCAGAGCCACCAGCGCCTACCATATCCGAATGCAGTTTAGCCTTCCCTTCCTTTTCCCTAACTTGATTAACAGCATTTTGAATCTCTATTTGAAAATCATGATACTTGCCTGCTGTTCCCAGTGATTCTGCTTTTTTGAACACTCGGTAAGGCATAGGGTCACCTTGCACATGTTCTGGATATAGCCCCAGAATCGTTTTCTCCTCTGCCAGGTATTCTCTAACTAAAATCTGAGCCATCTCCTTGAGATTTTTGTTCTCCTTTTCAGCTCGCTCCAAATACTCGTTCATCATGTAGCCATAGTCCTGGAAGGGTCCATAAACATGACCAAAGGCCAGAATTCCAGCACCAATAGCCTGGGTCATGAATGATCTACCATCAGACGAGGCTCGAGAGATAACAGCAGGTAGCGACATACCGTCATCAAAGAATAGAATGGTTAAGTAATTGAGCATCTTTTCCTCATTTGAAGTTGCAATCCTACTTTGGAAAAGTATGAACAGTATGTCACAGACACCATATCCTTCTTCTACCAGTCTGGTGGTATCATATCCTCTGAGGACAATATTAGGTATAGTTTTATATGAGACAATGCTACGCCAGCGAAAGGGCTCTCTGCCTTCTACAGGTTTAGCTTCCTTTTTCTCAGGCTTTTCCCCCTCTACAGTTTCTGCAGGTCCCGCATAAGGCTCTCTTCCTGGTCCATATATGGCTTCTTCTTCCGTAGGCTTTCTTATAGATTCCATTTCTTCCATTCTCCTTTCTCTTTCTGTTCTTGGGCATATTTATCGCGATCCCTAAGTGGTGGAACTTCCCTATCTGGCGGACCTTCATACTTCATCATAGACAGGTCCAGAAGCTGTATCATCTTCTCCCTCCTGGATGCCATCCAGGCATGTCCCCTCTTCAGTTGTTCTATAGCGTGAACAGCACAACTATAACCTCGACTAACGCTCCCAATAATAAAAGAGCCCAGGGGACTAAATCCCAAATCCATCAAACTAGAATTGCCTGCGCCGATCATATTGGGATGCACCAGAGATTTCCCCCCTTTAATCCTACGGCGGTTAAGTTCATTAAGAATCTCTATTTGGAATTGATTGTATATACCAGCCGTACCCAGTAATTGTGACCTCCTAAATGTAGGATATACCCTGGGGTCGCCATATATGTGCTGGGGTTGACCTAATCCCTGAATCGCTTTTTTATCTCTTAGATATTCATCAACCAGAGTCTTAGCCAATTGTTTGAGGTCTTTTTTGTTTTCCTTTGCCGCTCGTTCAAAGAACTCATCACACATATACCCATGGGCTGCACCAGGTCCATGGGCTGCGCCAAAGCACATAATGGCGGCAGCAATTGCCGCAGGAAGCAATGGTCTGCCACCCATGGTGGTTATTGCCGCTGCAGCAGATGGAGACATAGAATGCTCTATGAATTCTGCCATCTCGTACCTTAGCATCCTCATTTCATTTTCCATGGGAATTCTTCCTTGCAGCAACACAAATATACCATCTTCAAAGGTATATCCTGCTTCTGCCAACTCGCTTAAGTTATACCCCCTAAGAACAACCTTTTCTCTGGTCTTATACGAGATAGCACTTTTCCGCCGGGTAACGGCTTCTCTTTCCTTCCTCTCCATTGTTTCCTTCTTTGTCTTTTCCATGTTCCTCCTTTCCTTTAGTAGGCCGTTTAATTTTGCCTTAGCTTTGATTTTAGCTTCAGCTTGATTATCCGGGAAATTTTTCACCTCCAAATTTTGTAGTGCGACCCTTTAGGGTCGTGCAGCACGAGGCTAAAGCCTCGCACTACGTTTTTAAACAGCCTCTTTAGTTATCTGGGAAATAAACCTTTTGTGGATCTATCTCTTCCCTAATCAACCTCAACTCAGCTTCTGTGGGTAAATCTACAGCACCAATCTCAGGTGGTATAATCAGTTCAAAATCCGTGTTTTCCATTACCCGCTCTATAGTAACGTCTGGCATTAACTTTAGCAACTTTAGCCTCCCTGAGGTAGAATCAATACCCATCACACATAAGTCCGTGATAACAGTGATACTGGGATTCCACATCCTGAGACCAGCGTTCTTTCTGCCGTATGGTCCGTCAATATACCCAGGGCTGGTGATGTAATCACATTTTTTCGTAAAGCGTCTTTTTTGATGCGGCGTGATGATTAGAAGTCTCTTTGCATGAGAAGCGATAGGATTTGCACCACCACTCCCGGGGAATCTAACCTTCGGTTTATAGTAGTCTCCAATGACAGTGGAGTTCAAATTAGCATATTGGTCTATCTGAGCACCCCCTAGAAAACCAACATCTACCATGCCCCTCTGTAATACACAACCTAACACTTCCCGTAAGGACCCTAACCTAACAGCCTTGCGCATGATCCTTGAGTCAGCAATGGATAAGGGAACCAATTTAAGTTGTGGCCCAATGACGCCACTCTCAACCACAATTGTCATATTGGGGGCATGCATCTTCTGAGCTAACGTCGCGGCAACAACAGGCAATCCTACCCCCGTAAAAACTATCTCCCCATCCTTAATATATTTTGATGCCTCTATGACCATTAATTCTTCTTTCTTATAAGCAACATCACCCATCTTACATTGCCTCCCTCATTTGCCGTTTAAGCTCCATCAATCTCTTTACACCTCCAACCTTTTCCAGGTAATCATTGAATGTTTCGCAACTTAGCACATACTCCTGTAGATAATTCTCGTACTTCTCTGTGCCTGACTTTCCTTCCTTTAATGCTGCTTCTGCACATTCTTGGTACATCTTCATATGCTCAACATCGCAGTCATAATATCGATAAGTGCCCATAGGATGAGAACCCCAGGGTTGCTCTACAATTGCATCAACATAAATGTGTGGCAGAGTAGTCATCTCTGGATAATTTCTTGTTTCCTCAGAACTTATAATTTCCTCACATGAGACTATCACTTTCTTAGAGGCTCTGACCATCTCCGGTGTATGCGCCACAAATCCTTCCATTATGACATTCCCCATCTCATCAACTCTCTGTACATGAATAATGGCTACATCAGGAGTAGCAGCAGGCATAAGCAGCACTTTTTCTCCCGGATTCCAGGGATTCTCTATGATTTCAAATTTTTTCCCTGTAGATGGTGCTTTGTACCTCAATATATCTGAACCTAAAGAACTCATAACAGGCATAAATGGTAAGCCCATCTCACCAGCAAGAAAACGCGACACCATGCCAAGGTGCTCATAATCCTCTATCTCCAATTTCCCCTCCTCATAATATTTTCTAGCTGAATATCCCATGCTGGGTATTCCACGGTATCCAATATTGCATGTCCCGCACTCGCACTTCTTAACCAGCCCGGCTCCAATTAAAATATCTGCTGCCATAGCTAAGTTGCATCCTAGCAAAGTGAGATTTTTTCTTTTTTGTCTGATTATCTCATGGGCAATTGCCATAGGAGCGCCTATAGCATTTTGACCACCAACACCTACACTGGCCCCATCAAAAATAAACCTCTCCACAGCCTCGGAGGCCATCATAATTTTACTGTTCCTCATACCGGATAATCCTCCATACTAAAGCCTAACCTTTCCCATCTCTCCTTCGTGGGTACGCCAGTGGCTTTATCCCACCCATAATCCTCATAGAACTCGTCCAGCATCTCATCCAACTCTTCCTTCTTTAAGATGGCACCTTTATGTGCACCATCTGGCACTGGTTCCGTCATAAACCGCTCCGGCACTGTGTCATCCTTCCTTCTAATGCCTTCACGTACATTAAAAGCTCGTTCTAAAGTATAGGCTCTTTCGCCAATATCCCACAGGTCTTGCAAGGTCAATCCCATGCCGGTAACCAAGTTTACCTGTTCAACATATCCTTCAGATAGATATTCACCAGTCATAAATCCAGCAAAATGGCAGAAACCCATGCAGTCCAGACACGCAGTCCAATGGCTAATTATGCTTTGTATTCTACCCTTACCTTTATATGCTTCCATATTTCCGTCGTAATTAAGCGCGGGATTAGGATTATGATCAAAAGGTCTACCATCATGATGGCTTGCACCACGCGAACCAACCGCATAGCCTAGAGCCATTCCTTTCATCACTCTTGGACCATAAGCAGGAATTTCCAGCCCTTTGACGTGCATGGCAAATTTCTCTGAGCCTTTGCCTATTATCTTTGCCGCTTTCCTTGTGCCTTCAGCTAAAATGTCTCCAAACCCTTTGCGTTGTGCTATTTCATCAATCATGCTGCTCATGGCTTCCGCATTCCCAAAACGCAAATCAATCCCATCCATCTGTCCTTTGCTTATAAGACCTTTCTCATAGCATTCCATGGCAAAGGCCAACGTTACGCCAGTGCTTATTGTATCCAGACCATAAGAACCACACATATTATTCATTTTGACAATAGAGCTTACATCGCTGTTGTAGCAGTTTGACCCCAATGCAAACAATGTTTCCCACTCCACACCAGAGCTCCAGGCTCCTTTATATGGTCCTTCTGTGACTTTAAATTCGTGGGTGCAACGTGCCACACATCCATAACACGAAAGCGTCCCTACCAGGTATTTCTGCAACGTCTCATCCCATTTATCCGCAGGTTCAAATACCAAACTTTGCCAGTTTCTCCTTCCCAACAGCCCCTTATTATTGAAAAGCCCAGCTAAAAATTGCGTTCCTCTAGATCCAATCCCTTTATCTAATCCGGAACCTGGATATTTCTCACGCGCAATTTCAGTAATGTACCTTTTGAGCCCTTGTCGGTCTGCCACCTCTGGTATAGCCGAGCCTTTAACAGCTATAGCCTTAAGGTTCTTCGACCCCATTACAGCCCCAGTCCCAGTTCTACCCAGAAACTTCAAATCGCACATTATGCACGCATACTTGACCAGCTTTTCTCCCCCTGGGCCAATACAGAGAAGATGCGTATCTTTACCAAGTTCAGCCTTAATAGCATCTTGCGTTTCAAATGTCGTCAGCCCCCACAAGTGCTCTGCTGACTTGATTTCTACATCACCATCTGTAATGCTGACATATACTGGTTTCTCTGCCTTTCCTTCTACTATTAGAGCATCGTAGCCAGCGCGCTTCAACACAGTTGCCCAATAGCCACCTGCTGTGCTATCGCCCCATATTCCCGTCAATGGAGATTTCGTTGCCAGGTAAGCTCTCGCTGTGAATGGCAATCCAGTTCCCACCAGGGGTCCAGCTCCGAAGAACATCTTATTTTCCGGCGATAATGCATCTATACCAGGTTTAAGCTCATCATATAGAATACGGGCGGCAAATCCATTTGGCCCCAAATACATGCGGGCTAACTCATCTGTTAATTCTTGCTTGCTTACTTTCCCCGTGGATAAATTGATACGCAATATTTGCCCCATATACCCTTTATATTTCATTTCATACTTCCTTAATGTAGATTATCAACAGCTTTGCTTATCGAATTACACTCTCCACGTTCGCATTTCTTTACCAGCCCGGCTCCAATTAAAATATCTGCCTTACTGTTCATCGCACCGGATAATCCTCCATACTAAAGCCTAATTTCTCCCATCTCTCCTTTGTTGGTATGCCAGTTGCCTTATCCCATCCATACTCCTCATAGAACTCATCCAGCATCTCGTCCAACTCTTCCTTCTTTAAGATAGCACCCTTATGTGGACCGTCTGGCACTGGCTCTGTTAGAAAACGCTGCGGCACTATGTCATCCTTCCTTCTAATGCCCTCACGTACATTAAAAGCCCGCTCTAAAGTATAAGCTCTTTCACCGATGTCCCACAGGTCCTGTACGGTTAATCCCATGCCAGTAACCAAGTTTATCTGTTTAGTATATCTTTCAGACAGATATTCACCAGCCAATTTCCCAACAAAGTGGCAGAAACCCATACAGTCCATACACGCAGTCCAATGGCTAATTATGCTTTGTATTTTACCCTTACCTTTATATGCTTCCATATTTCCGTCGTAATTGAGTGCCGGATTGGGATTATAATCAAAAGGCCTACCATCATGATGGGATGCCCCACGCGAACCAATAGCATAGCCACAAGCCATTCCTTTTATTACTCTTACACCATGGCCGGGAAGCTCCAGCCCTTTAACATGCATGGCAAATTTTTCTGAGCCTTTGCCTATTATCTGTGCCGCTCTCCTGGTGCCTTCAGCTAAAATGTCTCCAAACCCTTTGCGTTGTGCTATCTCATCAATCATGCTTATCATGGCTTCCGAGTTCCCGAAACGCAAGTCGATTCCATCCATCTGTTCTTTGCTTATAAGGTCTTTCTCATGGCATTCCATGGCAAAGGCCAAGACTACTCCGGTGCTTATTGTATCCAGTCCATAAGAACCACACATATTATCCATCTTAATAATCGGTCCCAAATCACTGATGCAACACATTGACCCCAATGAGAACTGTGTTTCGTACTCTATACCAGCAGTCCAGACTCCTTCATACGGCCCCTCTGTAATTTTGAAGTCCCGGCCGCAACGTGCCAGACATCCAGAACATGAATGTGACCCTACCATGTATTTCCGCGAAACTTCATACCATTCATCGGCAGGCTTCCACACCAGATTTTGCCAGTTTCTCGTTCCTAACACACCTCTGTAACTCAAAAGCTCTGGTGAAGATTGTGTCCCCTTAGACCCGTACCCTTTATCCATACCAGAACCGGGATATTCCTCAGTTGCAATTTCGTCGATACGCTCTCGCAATCCTGCTGGATTTGCTACCTCAACCGGTAATCTCGAGCCTTTAACAGCTATGGCTTTAAGGTTCTTTGACCCCATTACAGCTCCAACCCCAGTTCTACCCAGAAACTTCAAACCCACCACTATGCACGCATACTTGACCAGATTTTCTCCTCCCGGACCAATCCGCAGAACATGCGTATTTCTGCCCAGTTCAGCCTTAATAGCATCTTGAGTTTTATATGTCGCCAGGCCCCACAGGTGCTCTGCTGACTTGATTTTCACATCGCCATCTATAATGCTGATATATACTGGTTTTTCTGCCTTTCCCTCTACTATTAGAGCGTCATAGCCAGCACGCTTTAACCCAGTGGCCCAATAATCACCCGCTGTGCTATCGCCCCATATCCCCGTCAACGGAGATTTCGTTGCTACGTAAGTTCTCGGCGTGAATGGCAATCCCGTTCCCACAAGTGGTCCAGCTCCGAAGAACATCTTATTCTCCGGCGATAATGGGTCTATGCCAGGTTTAAGCTCATCATATAGAATGCGAGCAGCAAACCCATTTGGACCCAAATACATACGAGCTAAATCATCTGTTAATTCCTGTTTGCTTACTTTCCCCGTGGATAAATTGATACGCAATATTTGCCCCATATACCCTTTGTATTTCATTTCATATCTCCTTAGTGTAAATTATTAGCAGCTTTGCCTATCAAATTACATCACCGCCTTGAATGCCTCTCTATAGGCAGTTAAAATTTTCTCCACATCTTCATCGGTCTGAGCCAGATTTGTAAACACAAAGTGGCCTAGCAATTTAAATACACCCCTATTGCACAACTCTAAATCTCTCAGCCTTAGCCTCTTTGTATCTCTTTTGACAAATTCCCGTAAATTACTATATGGCTTATCTATGAAGTGAGCTTCATAGGTGGAGAAACCGCCAACCACCTGAACCGGTATCTTAAGTTCCTCAACGATGTCCTTCAGCCCTCTCCTTAAATTATCTCCAATTTTGTTAATATGGCCATACACCTCATCTTCATGCTCATCCAAATATTTCATAGTCGCCAGCCCAATAACCGCTGAAAGTGCGTTTCCAGAGAATGTGCCACTTTGATATACCCTCTCTGCCGCGGATTTACCGTGAGTGGGATTGACAAATTCCATAATGTCTTTTCTGCCTCCAAGGGCAGCAGCAGGAGCCCCACCTCCTATTACCTTCCCTAGTGTGCAGAGGTCTGGTGTGATGCCTAAATAACTCTGCGCACAGCCCATATTACCCCAGCGAAATCCTACCATTACCTCGTCAAAGATTAAGGGTATATTCTTTGCATCAGTAATTTCTCTTATCGCCTTCATATACTCTGATGTTGGCTCAGCAAAACCTAAACCTGTGCCCGATATAGGTTCCATTATTACACAGGCTAAATCATCAGCATTTTCCTTGATTATCCTTACGGCGTTCTCAGTGTCATTCCAAGGTATAATTACAGTATAGGCCATAGCATGGTCTACCCCGAGTGAATGAGGAGCAGGCATCGGGTTTTCAGGAGTCCCAGCGAACTCACTTATGCTTATCGGTGCCCAATCATTAGAGGAGCCGTGATAACATCCTTCAACCTTACATACTTTCTTTCTACCAGTGTATCCTTTAGCTAATCTGATAGCGTAGTTCACGGCTTCCGAACCGGTATTGACAAATCGAATCTGTTCTACTGCTGGTACATGTTTAATTATTATCCTGGCCCACTCCCCAACCAAATCTGATGCACCATATTGCAGTCCTCTTTCCTTCGCTTCCTCAAGAGCCTGGAGTACTACTGGATGGTTATGACCCAGGATTATCGGCCCGTTGCCACAGTTTGTATCGATATACTCATTCCCATCTATATCCCATAGCCTGCTACCCTTGGCCCTTGAAAAGTATATCGGAAACGGCTCTCTAAACTTCCAGAATGCTGGTACTCCACCTGGTAAGTAGTTTAAATCCTCCTGCCACATTTGATAAGACTTTGGGTGCAGTTTCCTAAATCTTTCTACTATATCATTAGCCATTTAACTTTACCTCCTTTTTTAATTTTATGCTGCTCTGGGAGATTAATCTCTACCCCACTTCTTCAGGTAGTCCCCAAAGAGTTCTTCCTCAGTAGGGATGTACTCTTCAACAGGAACATAAAGCCGGGTATAATTGAGGAAATGCCTCCAATTAATATTGTCGCTGGAGATGTTACCAACCCAGGTACCACAAGCGAGAGTTTCAGTCCAGGGTTGGCCACTATGCCAGCTTCCACTGTTGACCAGACAATGGGGCATATTGCATTGTACTCTGCCTACGTTAGCCTTTATGGCAAGTTCCTCCATGCGGTCTTCTCTCTTAGTATGAATTGAGGCGGAGTGACCCTCACCCGAGAATTTTTGCATTTTCTTCATGCGCTCAACCATTTCACTGAAGTCATTCCATTTCCACACTGTTAAAACCACAGATAATTTCTCACCTGAAAACCTGTCTTCAGGACCTATCTTTTCCCCCACAACCATTATAAACCTTGTATTTTCGGGTATATGAATCCCTGCAACTTCAGCAATACGCTGTGCAGGTGTGCCCACTATATCTCTATTCAATGTTTTCCCATCAGGCCACAGCGCCTTCCTTACCTTTTCCCGCTCTTCCGTGTTGCACAAGTACCCACCTTCTGATTTCAATGCGCTCATCATGTCATCGTAGATGCTTTCTTGAATAGCCACTGCGTTTTCCGAAGAACAGGACGTGGAATAATTAGCGACCTTGGAGCGAGCAATCTTATTGGCTGCAGCGGCTATATCAGCCGTTTCATCCACGATAGATACAACATTACCTGCTCCCACTGTCTGACAGGGCTTAGCAGCTTCATAAACCACCTTTATCAATGCCGCTCCACCAGTCGCCACAGCGAAGTCGCAAGTTCTCATGAGCTCGCTCGCCGTTTCGTGGCTAGCCTTTTTGACACATTGCAGCAAATCTTCGGGCGCACCAACCTTCTTGAGAGCCTTCCTCCCATACTCAATGGCAAGATATCCGCAACCTGGCGTCCTGGGATGGGGTGAAACAATCATGGCATTTCTGGTCTTCAAAAGACCAAGACCAACGGTATAAACACAGCCCTCAGGATTTGTCATAGGAGTAACGTTGACAACCACTCCTATAGGTTTGGCATATACTTTCACTCCCCTCTTTTTATCTTCTTCCACCAGACCACATGTTTTCACACCGCGGAAATCCCACATGGTGCCTCGTGTCTTGTTTGTTATCTTGGATAGCTTATCTTCGTAAACACCCATTTTGCCTTCTTCTACAGCAAGCTTCGCCACAGCTCTAACGTTCTCAGGTCTTTGCCACTCCCAACCCACCGCAGCAACCATCTCGTCAACCTTTTCCTGAGGCCAGAACTCAATAGTTTCAAAAGCCTTCCTTGCCCTACGATACATTTCCTGGATGTTGTCTTCTTCCATAGCCCTTATTTAACCTCCTTTTTAATTTCAGGCTGTTTAATTTTGATTCCCCGTTCAATTTCAACCATCTCAGAGGTGTTTCACCCCCAAATTTTCGTAGTGCGACCCTTTAGGGTCGTGCGCACGAGGCTAAAGCCTCGCACTACATTTTTAAACGGCCTCAATTTACGCTATTTTATACCATGCCCTCCTCTCTTATACTTGTGCTGGGGTTCCTCTGCATGTTGCCATCTCTCACCTCCCTTCAGTCCTCCCTACCACTCTAAGTTAATATGCTATACCGCGTTCGACTTCGCCTATTGATTCACCTAATATATCAAGTGCTTTATCCATTTCCTCTTTAGTTATGACCAAGGCTGGCCTCAAGCTTAATATATTTCCTCCTGCGGTCTTGAACGCCAGTCCTCTCTCAAGGCACTTATACGTAACCATCTCTGCTTCATCGATGGCTTTCTCTTTAGTTTTCCTGTCCTTAACTAGTTCAACCCCTATATGTAATCCCAAACCTGTAACGTTACCTATCAGTGAATGCCTATCCTTCATTTCATTAAGTCTTTGGATAGTATATTCACCTAGCTCAGCAGTATGCTCACATAGCTTGTTCTTTTCCATATATTCAATCGTTGCCAAAGCAGCAGCAGAACAAAGTGCGTTTTTCTCATGGGTGTAATGACCTACGTCTCGGTCACCCCATGTATCATACTTTCCCTTGGTTACAATGCCCGCAAAAGGAACAATCCCTCCTCCTAAGGATTTACCCAGAACGAGAACATCCGGGGTTAGATAGTGCTCGCATGCAAACATCTTCCCTGTTCGGCCTAATCCCTTCTGGATCTCGTCAAATATAAGCAATAGTCCATATTGTTCACATAATTTCTTGACACCTTCCCAATACCTCTTGGTAGGCACAACTGATGAAATCGGCTCACTTATAATCGCTGCCATTTCCGGCTCTCTGTGTAAAACAAGCTCAATTTGCCTCAAACACTCTGCATCCACATCTTCTTCCTTCGTAAATCCCCAGGGATTACGGTAGTAATTTGGGAATTCAACATGGAATGCCCCCGTCACTAGAGGTCCTATCCCTTTGGTACAAAAAGAGGTTTCCCCACCTACACCTACACTCGCTGATCCAAAGCTAGAACCATGATAAGAATCCCAAAAGGAGATAGTTTTGAAATTATGAGTAACCAGTCTAGCAATCTTTAACCCCATCTCCACGGCATCGGTCCCTCCAGGACAGAAAAGTACCTTACACAGGTCTTCGGGAGCTATTTCTGCCAACTTTTCAGCCAACCTAACCGCGGGAATGTTGGTGTATCTCCGAGTGCAATGCGTCATCTCCTCGTCTAACTGCTTTTTCACAGCTTCGATAACTTCAGGATTGTTAAATCCTACATCGTGCACACCGTTACCATGCATATCAATGTATTTCTTCCCCTCCAGATCCTCAATATATATGCCATGAGCTTTAGACATTACATTCAAAACTGGAGTTGACGAAATCTGATGCAAGAAATATTTCGCATCTTTGTCAAACCATTTTTTCGCTTGGTCAGATAAATTCCGTTCCCAATATTTCTTCCTATTCATCGTGATATTTACCTCCCCTCGCCCTTTCCGTATATCCTCCATTTCTTTTACCCTCCTATTCTAAGTTCTTTGTTCTTTTACTCTTACACAGGTCGGCAATTATAAGACGTAAAATGTACATAGGTCAACCCCGCGAATTAAATCATCTAGAAAGTAAGCGAAATTGTTTAAGGTATAGCCTGGTTACTACTTTCAAACAAAGGGAGGAGTACAGGCTATATGGAGAGGCCTGAGGAACTAATGAGTGTTAACGAGCTTTACCAGGGAGAGTTGCGATTATACAAGAACCTCATTTCAACCAGTGATGAAGCTAACTAGGAAGATAAGGCTAAATCTATGTCTATATCACCCAAAACTATTTCCGCTACATCCTGTCTCTGGATAGAATTGAGGCATATGAACCACCTTGTGCCCCAGCTCCTACTATTAATACTTTCTTCATACTCCCATCCTCCTTATATCCTGTTTGCTAATTGCTACCATGTGTATCTCAGACTCCGCATGTATTTATGCTAATTGTGAAACCGCTAGCTATCTCCCAGTATATCCTTCTCAGCATCCCGAAGGATCTGCTCCATTTCCTTATGCAGCTCCTCCTTAATAGGAGGAGGGGTGTGCGTGGAAAGTATTTCCTTCACTTTTGCCTTCGCTCTTTCAAGAAAAGAACTCTTTGTCGCTGGGTCGAGAATGAAAGTATCGGAGAGTTCTCTGCTCCATATTTCTCGCCTGAAATGCTCTATGGTATGCTTTTCGCCTAAAAAGTGGCCGCCAGGGCCAACTTTATGGATGACATCGAAGGCTAAAGTATCATCATTTACCTCGAATCTGCGCAAATACGCACGGGCATGCTCACAAGCTTCAGCATCAAGGACTACCTGGTCTAACGAGGCACTCAGTGCCAGATCACGGGATCCCAACCAAGCAGAAAGATCCGTATGGCTCATAAGCCCTATAGCCACTCTCAATATATTACGTTCAAAAGATGGGAGACCAGAAGGTACTTCTTCTAACGAAACATCTGCTACCAGGCTGGGAATCTTATAGAACCTCGCCATTTGAGCAGCTCCTGCACAAAGTAATGGATACTCAGGTGCCTTATAATTGATTTCGCCAGTCTTCATATTTGCTGGTGCTGCTTCCGAGGTGTAAATCATTGGAGCGCCGGGATTGGCACACTCAACAATAACAAGAGAGGCTAACTCCTCAGCATTTGCCACTGCCAGAGTCCCTGCCATTGTTGCCGGAGCAGTTGTAGCAGCTAAGACCATGGTCATAGGCGCAGTTGGGATTCCCGCCCTCGCCAGCATAACCATCGCTTCTGATGAATCCCTTTCAAATGTTAGCGGCGCCACAGGACAGTGAATCGTTGAAATAATAGGTCTTTTTCTGAGTTCTTCCTCACCACCCATAATGGCAGATGCCAGTCTGATTTGCCATTTGGCTGTTTTCCCAGTCACACAGGAACACTGAATATGCTTTCTGTTATTTCTAAGTGAAATAGCTAAAGAGTGAAGCTCCTGAAGCGGTGAAGGTAGCTCACCAGGAATTACAATAGGCCAGAAGTAGTCAAGTGTATCAAGGTAGTCACTTATTATGGCAAAATCCTTCAAGTCAGATGAGGTTGACTTTCTCCTCTCTCCAGTTTCAAAATCTGTTACAAACGGTGAAAAACCACTTGTGGCAAGAAAGGGGAAATTATTTGAGGGAACTTTAAGGTCACAATTTGGATCTCTTGCGCACAGAGTTATCTCCTCTGGGGCTCTTTTAATTGCTTCTTCTATAAGAGAACTTGGAATCTTTACAATAGTATCAGTGACCTCTGCACCATTCCTAGCAAGCAATCTTCGCACATTCTCACTGTGAATCTTAACTCCAGTTTCCTTTAGAATCCGTAGGCTCGCCTCGTGAATACGCTCTACTTCATCCACAGTCAAAAAATTTAGAATGGCTTTCATTTTCTTCAAGCCTCCCTTTTAACAAGTTCCTTTGCCTTTCCAACAGCAGAGGGAGCATCAGGAGCATAACCATCAGCTCCTATTTTATCGGCAAATTCCTGGGTAACAGAGGCACCACCAATCATCACCTTGGCCTTTAGGCCAGCTTCTTTCACAGCTTGGATAACATCCTTCATGCCCATCATAGTAGTGGTAAGAAGAGCAGAGACTCCTATTAAATCTGCATTGTTTTCTTTAGCTGCTTCTACAAACTTATCAGGGTCTACATCTACCCCTACATCAGTTACCATGAATCCTGCCCCCTCCAGCATTGTGCTTACAATGCTCTTACCAATATCATGAATGTCACCCTTCGCTGTACCCATAATCACTGTTCCAGCAGTTTTTATATCACTTTGCAGCAAAAGAGGCCCTAACACCTTCAACCCTTCCTTCATAGCTGTGGCAGCGATGACCATCTCAGGAAGGAAAAATTCACCTCTTTCATATTTATCCCCTACTATGCTTATCCCTGAGATGAGTCCCTCGCTCAGAATTTTTTTAACCTCCTGCCCTTCATCAACAGCCCTTTTAACCATATCCCTCACCTCATCAACCTCGCCCTTAATTACATTATCCTTTATTTTGATTAAATCAATCATACTTATACCTCCTTTTTTGCTCTACCAGGTCCTTTATCTACCTTGCCGCTGGGCTTTAATATACCTCAGGGCATTCTTATCGCGTGCCAGAACTAAGTCAGCAGCTAAAACAGTGGGACGCATCTTAGCCACATTTATAACTGGACAGTTTAATCCTGCAGCGATAGCAATACCCAGAAAAGCGCTGTTAATCAAATCACGGTTGGGCAAACCAAAGGAAACATTGCTAGCACCCAATGTTATATTTACCCCCAGCTCCTCTCTAATTCTGCGAATGCTTTCAATAGTTACTAAGGCACTTCTAGCATCCGCTCCTACGGTCATAGTTACACAATCAATAATAACGTCTTCACGAGGTATACCTAATTTCTCGGCTCGCTCCAGAATCTTGTGAGCAATAGCCACACGTCGCTCCACATCATTTGGTATACCTTCATCATCTACCGTCATGCCAATAACTGCCGCTCTATATTCCTTAATTAGAGGTAAGACCCTCCTTAGGGAATCCTCCTGCCCGGTTACTGAATTAATAAGTGGTTTGCCTTTATACACTTTAAGAGCAGCCTCCAAGGCTTCAGGCTTAGAGCTGTCCAGGCATAAAGGCACATCTACTGTGTCCATCACTGCTTGAACAACTTTAGGAAGCATAACCACTTCATCTATCATAGCTGTGGCAACATTAACATCAAGAACGTCCGCTCCGGCCTCAACTTGGGCTAGCGCTTCTTTGCGAACAATCTCAAAATCGCCTGCCTCCAGTGCTGCTGTCATCCTCTTCTTTCCCGTTGGATTAATACGCTCACCAATTAATACCGTGGGCAGCTCATCACCAATAATTACTTCTTTAGTGGCACTGGATAATTTAGTTTTCATCAAACATCCCTCCTTAACATTTACGTTACTATTTCACCCTATCCTTAAATTTATTTACACAGTTGATTTCTATACCCAATAGTTTTGCTATACGAAATTTAGCGTCTATGCCTTTAGCTACTCTGGGAAGGGCGTTCACCCTACCAATATCCAAGTCTTCTCTTACTTCACTCATCACCACTGGGTCTGCAAGGTCAGATACAGAAACTCTTAGCTTACTGGCTACATACTCCTTAGCCTCTTTGATTTTCATCCCTCGGGACATTTGCATACGTGCTACCAGATCTCCAGCAGTACGCATTCCGCCCATACCCGAAGCAATGCTATGAGTAACATGCATCCCTAAAGGGTCCCCCACTCCTACCTACAAACCATCCAGCCTGCTTATTTCTACCATGGCTTTGGAAGCCCTGGATACTGAATCCACAGGTGGAGTCTCTGTTACAGGAATTCCTCCCACTCCCATACCCATATTAGCATGAACAGGTATGCGTGAATTTTCAACACAGGCCTTTGTAAAAGTAGCTGCCCGAGCTACATTCCACGGGCATGACTTATCTGTATCAGTATTAATAGCCGGACCAAAAATAGTAGCTCCAGCTTTCTCAACTAACTCAAGCTGCTTGTGAGGATATAATCCCGCCAGACGCACTCCATCGTAAGTTAACTCTCCATGCATCCCTAAAACGAATTCCCCTGCCATGCCCACCTCAATACACACCTGAGGATACTTCTTCTTTAATATCTCAATGGCACGCAAAGTAGCTAAGAATTCTGCATCTCCCGCTGCTGCCGTAGTATCGAAATTAATGCCATCTGCGCCTGATTCATACATCAAACTGCCCACATAAACCATATCCTTAACAGCGTGCTCCATCATTTCCTCTTGAGCTGCTCTGGCTTCGGATATTTTACCCTGAGGTATTAGCTCCATTGGATTGGGACAGGGACCATCCGGTTGGGTATATAGGCCTAAATTGGGCATAGCTCCATAAAACAAAGCAGGGATTGTTATTAGTAAAGCTTGCTCTAATACAGGTTGCTCGATCCACATGATATTCTTTGCTGGCTTATAGCTGTAATCCATGTGGCCCATCTCCATTGTATCAGCACCTAACATTCTTTCATAAATTTGCAATGATTGGAGCTTACTAACTGATACATTTGCCCGGTTAAATTTAGTAGTGCCGCTGTCATAACTAAGAACTATTTCTTTCCCTCTCTCCACCCCAACGCTTTTATCAGGACACTTATAGATCTCAAATAAGTGTCGCAAGTCATCTTCGGAAAGAGGGGAAATCTTTGCTCTCTCAGCAGCATCCCTGGTACCTTCTTCTAGGTCCCGTTTTAATTCACTCTCACTTAGTTCAATTACAGAACCATCTCCCATTCTGGTATAAATTTTCTGCACTTACTACCTCCTTTTTTAATTTTTATTATCAAGCGCTTTATCCTCTAGCAAAAAATTCTTTCGTTTAAATTGCGTCTCCTTCCTATCAATAGGCTGTTTAATTTTGCCTTAGCTTCAAAACTGAATTCACCTCATCCAGCTTTAATAATCTTCACCCCCAAGATTTTCGTAGTGCGACCCTTTAGGGTCGTGCACGAGGCTAAAGCCTCGCACTACATTTTTAAACAGCCTCATTAATATAAAATTTATCACTTAAGCCGGGAGCCATAATGCCGCTTAAAAGAGGTCAAGGAGAATTTTTCCAGCTTCCACTTTGGGATGTGACATTCCTTACACTCACCAGAAAACCATTTATTGCGAAGCCATCGTAACGCCCGACTTCTCCTGGAATTCCGTATAACAATTCTGCGGTTGCAATGGGTGATTATCTCAGCATAAGCTCCTTTTACCTCAAAGGATTTAACTCCATGAAGAACACCATTGCGCGATGGCCACAACTTTATCTTTCGAATAAGTGCAAAAAGGTCCACTTGCTTTCGATAATACTTTTTGTGGACTCTCCTTGTTTTCATCCTGTCATTTAACAGCCATAGCAAGCATTGTAGCTACACCGATTTGCAAAGGGTCGTGCACCAGACGATCCTTTACCACAGAATAAGCCTCATTACTTAAGCCGAGAGGAATACCACAAGCAGCAATTACAGTATCTGGCTTAATATGCTCTGCTTGGATGATCTCCGCGGCAGGGGAGGCATCGAGTAGAATTGTGTATCGTGGCAAAGCCCCTGCCAGATCCTCCTCCTTAACCACTTCATACTCCCTCACCAGAATTTCAGCTTTAGTTTGATCGACATCATACACTGCTACTTTGGCACCAAGCCTCTTAAGGGCACAGACAGCACTTCTTCCCACTCGCCCCACCCCTATTACCAATACGCTGCGATTACGCAATCCTCCCGCCAGACACTCCAGAGCAGCCACATACCCTCTGCCTGTAGCCTCAGCATTATCCACCACTAACCTGTGAGACAAATTTACAGCAATAAAACAATTATCATCAGCTAAGAAAATAATTTTTGCTCCTTTTTCAATTCCTTCTGCCAGTCCAACAACATCGTAGTTGAGTGTAACGAAAGACGTAAAACCAATATAGCTAACAATACTTTGCACAGCTGGGGCAAAGTATTCAATAATGCCTTTACCTGAGGTAATTGGGACCACTGCCACCAGTGTGGAGCTGCTAGCATTACACACTTCCGTTTCTGCAACACCAGCAGCACGGCTGGCAATTTCCCTGAGAGTACAACCTGTCTTGCACAATAATTCCATATTATAATCATCCAGTCCTTCATCTATATCTACTAAGAGTTCACTGCATAAACGCGTCATCTTCTCTCTACCCTGCTCGAACTCGCAAACCCACTACATTCTGGTACCGGGTCACTATAGACCGACAATCCAAAGTAGTCCCTAATATTTTTGACGACCTGGCAACGCTTGTTCCAAGCTTCCTCGCGGCTATCTCCTGTGATTATCAAAGTAGCTACCCAAGATGACCTTCCAGAGGCAAAATCGGTCAGAGCCTCGTCAGCTCCAAAGAATTGCTCTAAAAGCTTAAGAGGGTGAGCATTAGCCATGATATGTTCTCCCAATACCTCCAAAATCCCTGGGGATACCTTTATATGCTCATAAACCACTCCTTTCTCATAGTTAATATCAGGTATTGTGGGAACAACACCTCTAACAAATACATGGTATAAAAGCTCCAACATATTTACACCTATTGATTTATTAACCACTGTGGGT
>JAUWHW010000049.1 GCA_030605665.1 Dehalococcoidia bacterium
GCGGAGAAAGAAGAAAGTTGATGCCACTAGCAGTCCTCCAGGCTCAAGTATCCTATGAGCTTCTTTAAGAACCGCAAGTGGGCGTGGCACATGTTCTAGAACCTGCCACAGGGTGACTACATCGAAATAATTTTCTGGAAATTGGGGTTCTTCGAAGGCTCTTGTTTCTATATCTAAGCCAAATTCCCTTTTGGCGTATGTTGTAGCTTCTTGTGATAATTCAACCCCCTTAGCGCTGTAGCCAGCTTTGGAGGCGCTAAACAGGAAAAAACCCTCGCCACAACCTATATCTAAAAGATTCGTGTCTTTCTTATACCCCTCAATTAATTCTAATTGTGATTTAGCAGCACGTAAACGACTCTCCCGAATAATAGAGGCATCAATGCTTTTCCTTTTGGAGTAGTCCTGGTTGATTTTGCTCTCTTTTTCAATGGGATTTACATATATAAGCTGGCAATTCCGGCATTTGACATGCCTTCCGTATTTACTACCCGGTAGCATATATACACTCTCTACGCCCTCTCGAAAATCATCTTGCTTCATATTAGAGTCGAAGAGCACAATAAAATCATTGTGCCCGCAATTGGGGCAATTGCGATACTCAAAAACCGAGTCCATCATAATTTATAGCCTGTCTAAAGCTGTTTAGCCTTGCCATAGGCAGCAGCAACAGCCTCGAGAAGAAGGGAGCGGAAACCTCCTCTTTCTAATTGAAGAAGGGCTTCGGTAGTGGTGCCTCCCGGTGAAGTGACCATGCTTCTCAGTTCAGCAGGATGTTTGTCTGTCTCTTGAACAATGTGAGTAGAGCCAATCACCGTTTGTATCACTAATCTCTCAGCTATACTGCGTGGTAAACCAATATGGACTCCAGCATCAATAAGCGTCTCGATGAAAAGAAACACATAAGCTGGGCCACTCCCGCTTAAGGCTGTAGCCATATCTAAATACCTCTCATCATCAACATAAATTTCCTCACCCAAAGCAACAAGGATGGATTGAGCCATCTCCTTCTGCTTTTGACTGACTTCAGCGGTTGCCGTCCACACAATCATCCCCTCGCCAATTTGCGCTGGCATATTGGGCATAGCCCGAATTATATAAGGATGATTCAAGCCACGGTATAAAATAGACAGGCTAGCACCAGCTACTATGGATAATACAACCTGCTGTGGCACTGGATTTTTTATCTCTTCCATCACCTGAACCAAATCCTGAGGCTTTACTGCCAAGATGATTAAGTCAACACCCTTTATTGCTTCTTTGTTATTAACTAAGGTGTTCACACCATATTCTCTACTTAATAACTCTCGTCGTAGTTGGCTCACGTCACTAACCATAATATCTCCAGGTGTAGTAAGTCTTCTATTGAGGAGGCATTTTACTATTGCTTCTCCCATAGTCCCACCACCAATGAAAGTTATTCGCATTTTGCCTTTCTCACTTCGCTACAACATTCACCACTCGCCCAGGAACATAAATGATCTTGTCAATCTTCTTATCATGGGTGTAAGCCTTTACTCTCTCTCGCTCCAGCACTAATTCCTTAGCTTCAGCCTCAGTTATGGAAACAGGCACAAGTAGCCTATCCCGTAATTTACCGTTTATCTGGATGACTAAAATAATTTCCTCTTCTTTAGTTAGTTCTTCATCCCACTTAGGCCAAGATTGATTGTGAATGCTGTAAGGGTGCCCAGTCCTAGCCCACAATTCCTCAGCAAGATGGGGGGCAGTAGGAGCCAGAAGGAGCAGCAAATATGTGATAGCTTCCTGCCACAGCGATGCTGATATGCTCCCTAATTCCTGCATCCTAGATAAATAATTGGTAAACTCCATGAGACCAGCTAGCATAGTATTAAAGCGGAATCTTTCCAAATCCTCAGTTACCCTCTTAATCGTTTTATGAGTGACATGAAGAAGCTCTTTCTCCGCCTTTAACTCAGCTGCCTGGCTGGTATAGCCCGTTTCTACCAAGCTCCACACCCGATTTAACCACCTGCTTACGCCTACAATGCCCCTATCGCTCCACTCTCCTCCTAGCTCCCAGGGTCCGATAAACATAAGATAGCCGCGAACGGCGTCAGCCCCTAATTCAGCTACATACTCGTCCGGAGCAATTACATTGCCTTTAGACTTACTCATTTTGTCGCCGCGGTAGATTATCGTGCCTTGATTAAAAAGGCGACTGAACGGCTCGTCGAAGTCCACCAAGCCTATGTCCCTGATTGCTTTAATGAAAAAGCGGGCATAAAGGAGATGCATGACAGCATGCTCGGCACCTCCGGTATATAAATCTACAGGCAACCAATACCTCAGTTTTTCAGCTTCAAAAGGGGCATCATCAGTTTTGGGGCTGGTATAGCGTAAGAAATACCAATTGGAGCACATAAAGGTATCCATAGTATCAACTTCCCTCCGTGCTGGCCCAGAACACTTAGGGCAAATAGTACTGACAAACGTCTGGCAATATTTAAGGGGAGACTCACCAGTGGGTTTAAACTCAGCATCGGGGGGAAGCAAGACGGGCAAATCTTCCTCAGGTACGGGGACAATGCCGCACTTATTACAATAAACCATAGGAATAGGTGCCCCCCAGTAGCGTTGCCTGGAGATAAGCCAATCGCGAAGGCGATAAGTAACGGTGCGTTTACCCCACCCCTTCCTCTCCAATAAATTACAGATTGCGTCGTATCCCTGCTCACTAGGTAAACCACTAAACTCGCCAGAATTTACCATTATACCTGAGTCAGCATATGCCTCTGTTGGTTCCTCGCCTGACCAACCAGGAGGAGCAATAACAGTTCGAACAGGGAGGTTAAACTTTCTGGAAAACTCAAGATCCCGCTCATCATGAGCCGGAACTCCCATCACTGCTCCAGTGCCATAAGTTAGTAAGGCATAATCAGTAATCCAGACAGGCACTCTTTCTCCATTTAATCTGTTGATGACGTAGCTTCCCAGAAAAACCCCCGTTTTCTCCTTGCCCATAGCTGTCCGTTCATACTCAGTCTGCCGCCGGCACCAAGCAATATATTTCTCCACCTCATGCCAGTGCTCTGGGGCAGTCAACTGAGGAACTAAAGGGTGCTCCGGAGCAAGAAGAAAGAAAGTCACACCAAAAATAGTATCGGGACGAGTGGTGAACACTCTTATTTCCTTCTGTTCCACACCTTCATGTTCTAGCCCAAAGGAAATCTCAGCACCTTCGCTCTTGCCAATCCAGTTTCTTTGCATTATCTTTATGCGCTCCGGCCAATCTATATGGTTGAAGTCAAGAAGTTCCTCAGCATATTTGGTAATCCTGAAAAACCACTGCTCTAGGTCCTTTTTGGTCACTGGGCTGCCACAGCGCTCACAAAATCCTTCCCCCACCACCTGTTCATTAGCTAACACCGTTTGACATCTAGGACACCAGTTGACCGGCGCTTTAGCCCGGTAAGCTAGGCCAGCGTGATAAAATTTCAGAAAAAACCATTGCGTCCACTTATAGTACTCAGGGAGGCAGCTAACCACCTCGCGGTTCCAGTCATAGATTGCCCCTATGCTCTTAAGTTGATGCCGCATATGCTCTACGTTTTTCATTGTCCAATCATAGGGGTGAACCCCATGATTGATAGCGGCATTCTCCGCCGGCAATCCAAAAGCATCAAAGCCCATAGGGTGGAGCACATTGTATCCTTGCATTCTCTTGAATCTAGCATATACGTCCGAAGGAGCCATAGCGTACCAATGTCCAATGTGGAGGTCTCCAGAGGTATAAGGGAACATAGTCAAGGCATAAAATCTTGTGCCACTACTATCCTCTGTGACCTCATAAATATGCTCCGCCACCCATCTCTCCTGCCATTTCTTTTCTATTTCTTGAGGGTTATATTTTAGAGCCATATTCGTAAGATTTTAGCCTAATTTAAGGTAAATTAAAAGCACCCCCACTAATGCCTTAGAGCAGAGAAGCATTAAGCCACAACCGCTATCATTTCCTGCCCACAGGAATTATATACAAAGGCTGTTCATCCCGTGGTAGATTCAGGAGTTCAGCTACCTGCTCATCGTGAAATGCACCTACAGTGACTGCTCCTAACCCCATTGCTGTTGCTTGAAGGCACAAGTTTTGAGCCGCATGTCCCACTTCTATGTGGACATATCTTATACCTCTATCTCCATACTTGCGGGTGGTTCTCTCATAAACCACAGTGAATACAAAGGCACTGGCTCCTTCTTTTATCCAAGATTGTGCCAGGGCGGCATCAGCTAGCTCGGCTCTTTTGTCACCATCTATAACCCCAATGAGTTGGTGCTCCTCTGGTTCATACTTGTAAACACCTGGAGTCAAATTCTGTACATCTCCAGCCACCATATACACTTCAAGTGGGTAGAGAGCCCCTGCGGATGGAGCAGTTCTAAAACCTCTGGAGTCGGTAATTCCCTGAGCGGCCCACAAAAGCTGAGACACCTCCTGAAGCGTTACGGGTTCACCGGTGTAGCTTCTGATTGACCTCCTCTTAAGCAGGCTCTGCTCAATAGACACATCGCTATCATATCGTGGCTCAGGGAGCTTTATAACGTCTTGTTCTGGCGACGCCGCTGGAGGGGTTATCACTGGTTTAGCACAACCGCAGAAAGTCACCAGCACTATGGCTAGAGTAACCAGATAATTCCAATAACACCACCTCATATTTCGCCCCACCAACAGTCAACGATGTCCGCGAAAATGCGAGCCTATTCCCACCACTTCTTGGAGATAGGCATGGCAATTATCTCTCTTATCTCCAGCCGTTTTGCAGGGTCCTTGTCAAAAAGGCAAGCAGGATAAGTAGCCCGAAGCACTATAGCTGTATCTGCTCCTTCACCTGACCCACCAACGCTTATTACCTCCTCATAGGGAGTTATGTATCCACCGGAAACACCTGCCAGAGCAACTTCAACAGCCACTTTCATTCCCTGCCCGAAGCAGTACAACGTCTCTTTCACCAACATCTCAGGGGACACAAAAGGCCACCGGGCAGCTTCCAACACCGATTCATGGAAAATATAGGGAGCCCTATCGATAATGGTAATCCCCATTTTCTGTAACTCCTGCCTAAACTCCCTTTTGAAGCAGGGCCATTGTTCGCCCCATTCTCGACGATATGGCGCCTCAGAAACACATAGCAGCTCGGCTTTGTCCTTGAGAGTACGGCCAAATTTAGCAGCAGTTTCACCGGAGGTACTGGCAACAACAACCTTTTTAATTTCACCGCCTTCCAGCCACTGAAAAACAGCCTCAATTACTAATTCTGTGTTTTGCTCCCCTGGCTCATCAAAGTAGTAAACCTGCCTCTTCATAACTTTAGCCATGGTTTCCTCCTTTCAATAGTAATTCCTGCGTTTCAGCTTATTTACCTAGGCACTAGTGACATCTCCAACAGCCTTGCCAAATACAATGACTAGACCGGCAGGGCGAATTTCCTTTCCCTGACTGATAAGGAGTGGGTCAAGTCCCTCTCCCTTATAAGGAAACCTCGCTAAACCCACAAGAGCTAAGTATTTAAAGACCGGCATGCTCATTATATCACAGGGATAGCAGGTGCATGGAGAAGGCATAAGAGCAAAAAGCAAAATTTGTGGAGCTGATGGGATTCGAACCCACTACCTTTTGACTGCCAGTCAAACGCTCTCCCGATTGAGCTACAGCCCCACTTAGAAATATAGCAAGTAATCTCAGAAAAAACAAGCTAGCGTACTCGTCCACATGATTGGTGACACATTACCTCCTTGCCCTGTCATCACAAGGGTAATTCGAGCAAACTTGGAACAGGCTCCGTAATCCCCGAGTCGCCACACCACCATACCTTGGTCGGGGACAAGCCCCGACCCTACGCCTTGTTTTGTAGTGGCGGGGTTCATCCCCGCCTTATTTTTGCAATAGCATAAAAGGCTGTATAAAGTATCCACTATCTATCTGAACTAGACCAGCTAAAAGCTTAGCCCCAACCACTGTAGTATAGACCGCAAGCCAAAGTATCCCAGGTAAGCCAGAACCATGTTTTTGACTGTCCTTCCTGCCCAGGTCAGAAGGAAAAACCTGGTTAGACCAAAGCGGAGCATACCCATAAACACAGCAAAGAGGTAATACACGGGATTTAAAACGGACGCCATGAAGAAAACAGTTTTAGAGCCATGGTGGTGTAAGATATTGGTAAATCGAGTATAAAGGGCACTGTTGTTGTCTCGGAGTAATCCCCTACCACCGTAGCCAGTAAGATAGGCACCAACAGCACCTGTAGCCTCACCGATTCCAGCTACAGCGCCAACTATGGCGGGATTTAATATTCCGCCTAAGGTGAATGTGAAAATCATGCCCAAGCCAGGCATAACCAGAGTCCCGCTAGCAAAGATGTTGATGATAAAGCAACCCAGGTAACCCCAGTTTTGTATCTGCCCCAGATAGCTTCGATAACGAATAATAACAATACAGAGAACTATGGTGATTGTGAGGGAAATTCCACTTATCAGGATTTCCCTCTTAGTTGGTCTCCGCTTCACAACCCCACATTATACAGGAAAAAATAGGAATAAAACCAACATTTACGAGATTGTTTATTTCGTCACCCTGAGTAATAGCGGAGGGTCTAGAGATTCTTCGCCTTGCTCAGAATGACAGTAGACAACAGAGTCAGAATGACAGTGGGGTTGCTAGGTGACCTCAATTACGCTTTCTACCCGGCAGTCTTCGTGGCAGCGAAGCTCAAGTTGTCTTCCTGCAGGCCAACAGCTACAGCATCTCCCTCTTTGAATTCGCCCTGCAATATCTTGGTTGATAGTGGATTTTCCACATATCTTTGGATAGCCCGACGTAAGGGGCGAGCCCCGTATACTGGGTCATAGCCTCTTTTTACCAGCCAAGCCTTGGCTTCATCGCTGACCTCAAGCTTGATATTCCGTTCAGCCAATCTCTTCTCCACCTCAGCAATGAGCAAGTCAACGATGCTTTTCAAGTGCTCCTCATCCAAAGGATGGAATATGATGACATCGTCTATTCTGTTGAGCAACTCAGGACGAAAAGTTTGCTTCAAAGCGCTTTCTACAGTTTTCCTCATTTTCTGTTCATCAGCTTCATCTCTGCGGCCAAAGCCGATGGCTTGACGCTGGAATTCCTCAGTGCCTAAGTTGCTGGTCATAATCACCACCGTGCTCTTAAAATCCACAGTTCTGCCATGCCCGTCTGTAAGCCTCCCATCCTCTAGTAGCTGTAGCAGTATATTAAATACATCAGGATGTGCCTTCTCTACCTCATCGAAGAGAATGACTCTGTAAGGGCGGCGCCTTACTGCCTCAGTCAACTGACCGCCTTCCTCATATCCCACATAGCCAGGTGGCGCACCAACAAGCCGAGATACAGTATGTTTTTCCATATATTCCGACATGTCTAACCTTACCATGGCATCTTCATCATCAAAGAGAAATTGTGCTAAAGCTCGAGCCAGCTCTGTCTTACCTACACCAGTAGGGCCAAGGAAAATAAAGCTGCCAATAGGACGCTTGGGATCTTTGAGTCCAGCTCGACCCCGCCGAATAGCCTCGGAGACAGCCGTTACTGCCTCTCCTTGATTTACTATCCTTTCGTGAAGCCTTTCTTCCATACGGACCAATTTGTCGCTTTCAGCCTCAAGCATTCGAGAAACAGGAATGCCCGTCCACTGAGAAACCAGTTGAGCCACATCCTCCTCATCCACCATACCATCAATTTTCTTTTCCTGTTGCCATTGAAGCTTGGCGCTATTGTATTCCTGTTCCAACCTTAACCTCCCTGCTTTCAGCTCTGCTGCCTTCTGATAGTCCCGCCGTTGTGAAGCAGCCTCTTCCTCATCACGTAGATGTTTCATTTCTCGATCCAGTTTCTTAACCTCCTCCGGAGCACTTTCCATGTCAATACGCAGCTTGCTGGCTGCTTCATCGATTAAATCCACTGCCTTATCAGGCAAAAATCTATCCGAGATATACCTCTGAGATAGCTTGGCAGCAGCTACTAAAGCAGAATCACCAATCTTTATCTTATGATGGGCTTCATATCGGGGACGAAGTCCCCTGAGCATCTCTATGGTTGTATCTACACTGGGTTCGCCAATGAAGACAGGTTGGAACCTCCTCGCCAAGGCTGCATCCTTCTCAATGCGTTTTCGATACTCATCAAGTGTAGTAGCTCCAATGCATTGGAGTTCACCTCTAGCCAGCGCCGGCTTGAGCATATTACTGGCATCAATTGCTCCCTCAGCAGCTCCAGCCCCTACTACAGTATGAAGCTCGTCAATAAACAAGATGACCTCTCCGCTTGCCTGGCGAATTTCGTCTAAGACCGCCTTTAACCTTTCCTCAAATTCTCCTCGGAATTTGCTTCCTGCCACTAGCGCTCCCATATCTAAGGCAATCACCCTCTTCTCTCTCAGAGAGTCGGGAACATCTCCAGCAACAATCTTCTGAGCTAAGCCCTCAGCGATGGCCGTCTTGCCTACACCAGCATCACCAATAAGCACAGGATTATTCTTGGTGCGCCGGGAGAGTATCTGTATTACACGCTTGACTTCTTTCTCTCTGCCAATCACAGGGTCAAGTTTACCCTGATGAGCTAGCGTGCTAAGGTCATATCCATATTTTTCCAGAGAGCGATATTTACTTTCTGCATGTTGGTCAGTAACTCGATGAGCACCACGAATCTTACGCAAAGCTTGATAGATTTTTTCTTGATTAACGCCAAATTCGCCTAAAATTGCAGCAGCTTCGCCTCTGGTTTCACCAGCAATGGCAATGAGCAAATGCTCAGTGCTGACAAACTCATCTTTAAGCCTGTCAGCCTCCTGTCGAGCATCTTGCATCAGGCGAGGGATTCGTGGAGTAGCGTAAATTTGCGCTCCCTCATAAGCCACCTTAGGAAAGCTTTCCAAGGTCCCTTCCACTCGCTTTTTCACCGCTTCAACATCCACATTTAGCTCTCGTAATATATCCTGAGTTACACCCCCTTGTCGCTCCAACAAAGCTAATAAGATGTGCTCCACGTCCCACTGATTGTGATGAAAGCGGCGAACTAGCTCTTGCGATGCCGCTAAGACCTCTTGTGCTTGTTCGGTAAATTTTTCCGGTGTCATAATTTCTATTCCTCCTTACATCCTATATGAGAATGTTTATTAACACTAAATTGTCACTCTGAGCGAAGCGAAGAGTCTAAAGGAGATTCTTCGCCCATAGGGCTCAGAATGACAAAAAACGAAGTTCCTAAACAATCTCCTATACCTCGCTTAATTTCTTCCCTCCCTTTTATATTATAAACTTTTTTAAGGATTTGGCATAATGCTTACTAGCTGTGCGAGCACGACCATCCAGGAAAATAGAAGAAGGTGTTTAGAAATGTAGTGCGAGGCTTTAGCCTCGTGCACGACCCTAAAGGGTCGCACTACGGGAATCTTGGGATGAATGGGTATTAAAACCGGATGAGGCAAGTCAAGCCTTCAATCTGGGGCAAAATTAAACAGTGTCTACAAAAGAAGGAAGTGATGTGGATAACGATAGGAAGACAGCGACTAAGGAGAAGAAGTGGTTAACTGAGAGCCTCACTCCCAGACTTTAGCAATTCAGTGAGCTGCTTCAAAGTTCTGGCTGCAGCTCTCCAGGCGATACGTGCTTCACAAGAATTAAACGAGTAAAGTTTTGCTATCCATGATTCAACAACTTCACCATATAAAAGTTGCCAATACAGAAGTTTAAGGTCTATACTTAGAAGATTAGGGTTAAATAGCTATGCCACTAAAACGAGATTATTATGAGGTGCTGGGACTGCCTCGAAATGCCAGTGAGGAAGAAATTAAGAGGGCGTTTCGCAAGTTAGCTTTCCAGTATCATCCCGACCACAATAAGAATCCAGGGGCAGAAGATAAATTTAAGGAGATAAATGAAGCTTACCAAGTGCTTTCTGACCCTGAGAAGAGGAGTAACTACGACCACTATGGTCGAGTAGATACTAGAGAATGGCGTGGTTTTTCAGATTTCGATTTTGGCGGGCTGGGCGATATTTTTGAATCCTTCTTCGGTGGCTTTGGTGAGACTCCGTTCGCTAGAACTACCCAGCGTACCCCACAAAAAGGTGATAGTTTGCGAACCTACCTCACCCTTTCCTTTGAGGAAGCAGTATTTGGCTGCCAGAAAGAAGTTGGAATACAGCGTATTGAGAATTGCCCTTCGTGCTATGGCATCGGCAGCCAACGAGGCACAAATCCTCAGACCTGCCCCGATTGTCATGGCACAGGCCAGGTGAGGAAAGTGCAACGGAGCATTTTTGGCCGCTTCAGCCACATTAGCATCTGTTCCCGCTGCGGAGGCAGCGGCACTATAATAACTAACCCCTGTTCCCAATGCCATGGAAAGGGGAAGGTAAAAGTAAAACGCAAGCTAATAGTGGATATTCCTGCAGGTGTGGACGATGGCTATCAGGTGCACCTTGATGGTGAGGGAGATGCTGGCTTATATGGAGGCACACCTGGTGGTCTCTACATTGACCTTTCAGTGAGACCACACCATCTATTCCGCAGAGACGGAATAGATGTCCTGTATGAATTGCCCCTCAACTTCGCTCAGGCTGCACTAGGTGACGAGATAGAAGTGCCAACCTTAGATGGGGAAGCAAACCTAAAGATACCACCAAGTACCCAGAATGGAAAAGTTTTTCGCCTTAAAGGTAAGGGGGTGCCACAACTTAACAGCAGAGGAAAGGGAGACCTGCTCATCAAAGTCGTGGTAATTACACCGCAACACCTAGATAAGAAGCAGCAACACCTTTTCGAAGAGTTAGCCAAGATATTGCCTCAAGCCAAATTACCTTAAGGCATCTATATGTGACGACATAAACACTTGCGCATAGGATATAAGGAAATTCTAAATACTAATCTCTAAACTCTAAACAAATTCAAATAAGCAAAACGAAGTAAAAGAGCAAAAGTAAAAATGCAAAATGACAAAGCAAAATTTAAAAATGAATTCAAGAGGCGTGTTTATAGATTTGCACTGGATGTAATCGGATTTGTGGATCAGCTGTCAGCGGAGCAAACCTGAGGATTGTTAGTGACCAGCTTTTGCGAAGCACTACTAGTATTGGCGCTAACGTGATTGAGGCTCAGGCAGCCTCCTCAAGGAAGGATTATACCAATTTCTTCACTTACGCACTAAAGTCGGCAAATGAGTGCAAGTTTTGGTTGGGACTGAGAGGAAGAAAATGAAATATTTTTGCATTTTGAACTGTAAATTTGATTTTTTTTCTTTAATTTTTGATACTGTTTAGCATTTCATGCTTAGGATTTAGGGTTTAATCTCTGTAGACTTATGCGCAACTACTTAATGCGCTTTACCTAGTGAGGGTTGATCGTGGCTCTTTGTTAGCTCACTGAAATCAGCCAGTGCATCACTCACTGGAAAGCTCTCAAAAAGAACTCGATAAATAAGAGTGGTAATGGGCGCCTCTAAATTCAATTTCTGGGCTAACTGATGCACTGCCTTGGCAGTATAAACCCCCTCAGCAACCTGTGACATAGAAGCAGTTATTTCCTTCAGAGAGCGACCTTTAGCCAACTCATATCCAACCCGATGATTGCGGCTCAAGGTGCTGGCGCAAGTGGCTATTAAATCGCCTAAACCAGCTAACCCATAAAAAGTGTTGGCCTTAGCTCCCAGGGTTACCCCCAGGGAAATAACTTCAGCCCAGCTCCAAGTGATGAAAGCAGCCTTAGCATTGTCACCCAGACCCAATCCATCGAACATCCCCGCACCTAGAGCCACGATATTTTTTAGAGCTCCACCTAACTCCACCCCAACGACGTCATCAGTGGTAAACAGAAAAAATTTGGGCGAATTCATCAGGTCTCGTGCTCTGTCAGCCACAGTTACATCCTGCGCAGCGACCATCGAAGCAGCAGGCAAGCCCCGGGCAATTTCCTTAGCTAAATTAGGGCCAGAGAGAACACAAATCTGCTGCCTTAAAGAAGGGGCAATTTCCTCCGCCATCACCTGAGACATCCTCTTGCCGCTATCCACCTCCAACCCTTTGGCAGCGCTCATCAGTATCATAGAACTAGTTAAGTAATTCTTGGCATGAATGACATTTTGTCTCAATTTTTGTGAGGGAACTGCCCAGATTATCAGGTCAGTCCCATCCACAGCCTCCTCGATGTAGCTGGAAAAAAAATAGCTATGTGACCTTTGATTTAATTCGCCAACCTCGCCCTCGCTGCGCACCCATAGCTTTACTGCTATCCCCTTGCTGCTCAGCAGAGCGGCTAAAGTATTACCCCAGGTAGTGTTGCCTATGATAGTAGCTTTAGGCATAGTTTAAAGCTTGCTTTTTATCCCCGCTTCACCACAATCGGCGTTCGGTGCCTTGCTGTAGGCGCCCTACATTGTCACGATGTTGATAAACAACAAAGGCTACAGCTGCTAAGCCGTAAGCTAGATAGATAGGAGCGAAATGATGAGTAACAGTTAAGGGCACTAGCAAACACCAGACAGCTATAACAGCAAGTATAGAGCCCAGGGACATATGCCGGCTGCGTAATGTCGATATGGCTAGAACTTCAGCTCCAAATATGGCTATTGGGGGGGAGATAGCAAGTAGTGTGCCAAAATAAGCAGTTACGCCTCTGCCACCTTTAAACTTGGCAAATACAGGCCAGTTATGTCCTGCTATTACTGCCAGTCCAGCCATAACCTGAGCTATCTGCCAATGAAGAGATATGCCGCCGATGATCAAGAAACTGTTGCCTACAATCACTTTAGCCAGCATGACCGCTCCAGCAGCTTTACCTACGTCAAGAACTATGGTTAAAATACCAAATTTGGTCCCTACGGTTCGCATTACATTAGTGGCGCCTGTCTTGCCACTTCCAAACTTCCTGACATCAACGCCACTTTTGAGTTTGCCTATTATCAAACCAAAGGGAATAGAGCCAAGAAGATATGCAATAATCACCACAGCAACAAACCTGGCAATTATCATATTCCCACCGCCTTTATCCTTTTATTGCTTTTGCCCCTGGCCTTAGTAAAAATTAGATGCAAAGGGGAGCCACGAAAACCAAAGTCATGACGAAGCTTATTCTCTAAATACCTTCGGTAGGAAAAGTGAACCAACTTTGGGTCGTTAACTTGTAACACGAAAGCTGAAGGCCTGAATTCGTCCTGATAAGCTTGAGCAATACGCAACTGCCTAGAGCCCATACGGGGTGGGGGATAGCTGTTCACTGCTTGCTTGACAACCATATCAACTGCTGAGTTTGGTAAACGTTTTTGCCTTTCCCGCCACACTTGCCAGGCTAAGGGTAAAATTCCATTAATATTTTGCCTCAATTCGGCGGAGATGTAAAGAACAGGCACATAAGACATAAACTTAATCCGATACTCTATGTACCGCTTGAATTCCCTTCTCCGCTCTGGGGGAACAAGGTCCCATTTATTAACCGCCAATACCATGCCTTTGCCCACTTCTATGATATAGCCGGCAATATGCATATCTTGGGCAGTGATAAATTCGCTAGCATCAATTAGAATTAAGGCCACATCACAGCGGTTAATAGCCTGAAGGGCACGAAGCAGGCTATAATAGTCCACCCCAGCACCAACATGGCCGCGTCGCTTGATGCCAGCAGTATCAATGAGTAATGCGTTCTTATCATCCCAATGGACCATAGCATCAAGGGTATCACGAGTAGTCCCTGGAGCCTCATGAACAATAGCTCTCTCATTTCCTAGCAGCGCGTTTAACAAAGTTGACTTACCCACATTGGGTCGTCCCACAATAGCTAGTTTAGCCTCTTCTGGCTCTGCAAGGCTAATGGTTGATGGAGGAAGAGAAGATAGCACAGTATCCATCAGTTCATCTATCCCCCGGTTATGATAGGCACTAATAGCTATGGGTGTGCTGATACCCAGTGGGTAAAAATCAGCTACCAGATTTGCCTGGTTAGCAGAGTCCACCTTATTTACTGCTAAGACCACAGGCTTATTGGTAGCACGTAGTATATCAGCTATTTCTCCATCAGCGGGAATAAGCCCTTCTTTAGCATCGGTAAGGAAAATAATGGCATCTGCTTGGTTAACAGCCACTTCTACCTGTTGCTTAACCATTTCACCTAAATTTGTCTGTGGTTTCGCTTGCCAGCCACCAGTATCAACCAAGGTTAGCTCCCTTCCATGACACGAGGCGGAAGCAAAAACACGGTCTCGGGTAATCTCTGGTAAATCGCCAACCACGGCTAACCTCTTACCCGCCAGGCGGTTAAGCAAAGTGGATTTACCCACATTAGTCCTGCCTACAATAGCTACGATTGGTTTTGTCATTTACTTGCTACCCTCCGTATTGGTTTGCAGAAGCATCTTGGCTAGCAACGCTTTTTGTAGGTGAAGCCTATTTTCTGCTTGGTCGAAGACTATTGACATTGGGTCATGTAATAACCCAACAGAAATCTCCTCACCATGATGAGCTGGTAAAGGATGCATAAACAAAGCATCTCCCTTAGCTGAAGATAATAACTTCTCATCTACCTGATAACTAGAAAAGGCAAGACGCCGTTTTTCTGCTTCAGCTTCCTGCCCCATGCTAGTCCACACATCGGTATACACTATATCGGCGTCTTTGGCTGCCTCACCAGGCTTGGCTAGTAGCTGAATTTGGCTGCCACTGGAAGTAGCCAGTTCTCGGCCTTGGTCTAATACCGCCTTCTTGATTTCATAACCGGGTGGGGAAGCAATGCAGAAATTCATTCCTGTAAGTGAGGCAGCAAGGAGCAAGCTGTGAGCCACATTATTGCCGTCGCCAATGAAGGCCAAAGTTAAACCAGCAAGTTTGCCTTTCTTTTCATATATGGTGAGGAGGTCGGAAAGTGCCTGGCAGGGGTGTTCCAAATCGGAAAGTGCATTAATTACCGGCACGGATGAATGCTCAGCCAGAATGAGCAAGGTCTGGTGAGAAAAGGTGCGGGCGGTGATACCATCAACATAGCGGCTGAGCACCCGCCCTACATCGGGAATTGCTTCCCGCCTGCCCAAGCCTACCTCATCTGGAGAGAGATAGATGGCAAGTCCACCTAGCTGGTGCATGGCTATTTCGAAGCTAACCCTGGTACGCAAGGAAGGTTTCTCAAAGAGGAGCGCTAGGGTTTTCCCTGAGAGAAGGGATTGTATGCCCTTTTGCTTCATAACCAAGGCTTGACCTATGAGCTGCTCAATTTCCTTGCGGCTAAGGTCGGATACCGAGAGTAAATCCTTCTTCATGTGAGTTTAGTATACCATGCCCATAGAATATTGTAATAGGAAGGTATTAAGAGAGTTACTGTCAGGAGTCGGCAGGTAAGAATTCCAGACAGCTAAGTAGGTGCTTAATTATGTGTAGGTGCGGGCCTAAAGGCCCGCACCTCGAGGCTAAAGCCTTGATGCTACAAATCCCGTTTCCCATCAACCCCAGCGGATCAAGATGATACAGTAACTGGTGACCTTACCTTTAAAAAGGGGCAAGCTCTTCAAGAAACTTGCCCCTTGCTCCGTCACATGTCTCTCCCTCGAAGGGAGAGGTTAGCTGAGGGTGAATTTCCCTTCTGTCATTACGAGGCATCCCGAGCAAAGCGAGGGATCTGCCGTGGCAATCTCTCAAGCCTAGCTCTAAGCTCTGCGGCGCCTTAAGGTGAACCAAGTTAGGCCACCAGCTATAAGCGCTGCCAAAGCAATCCAGGGCATCACAACGCCTACTTTGTTGACAGGGAACGCCTCGCCGCCTACAGGAGCAAGCTGACTTCCGGGTCCTTGGCCACAAAAGTCTTAATCCAACCATGAGCTATATCAAGACCGAGAATAAGAAGCAGGCTGAAGCCTTTGATAGACTGGAGTTTGGCGCAATGAATTTAACGGCATAATAAAGAAGCCGCATGATAGCGAAACTCCTGAGGTGTTTATGTTGAAATGATGAAACGCGGGGTATGTCAAGTAGTTTTGGTCTCTTTGGAAAATGAGGAAAAGACTGAACTTCTTCAAAAGTTGAGCTAGCTAGACCTGTGTTGCTATACTTAGGATAGGAGCTGCAATATGATTGATTGGAATGCCTGCCAGAGAGCCTTAGGGATATACTTTAATGACCCATCTTTACTGGAACAAGCTTTTATCCACCGCTCTTACCTTAATGAAAATCCCGACTTCGCTCTGCCCAGTAACGAGCGATTGGAGTTTTTAGGCGATGCTATCCTTGGCTTCATAGTGGCTGAAGAGCTATATAGCGAATTTCCCAAGCTACCCGAAGGAGAACTAACTACAATTCGTGCTTCTCTAGTTCGTCGCCAAACATTGGCTAAGGTGGCTTCTTCATTCAAACTGGGCCATTGGCTTTTACTGGGGCAGGGTGAAGAGATAAGCGGGGGAAGGGAAAGAGGAAGCAACTTGGCAAATGCCGCGGAAGCGCTAATTGGAGCTATATACCTGGACCAAGGGTTATGTAAAGCCAAGGAATTCATCCTCAGGCAACTTAAGCCTTTTCTAGAGAAAACAAAACGCGGAGAGATAACCCCCAATTACAAAGCATTGTTACAAGAGCTTGTTCAAGGTGAGAAACTTTCACCTCCAATGTACCACGTGATAGAAGCCACTGGTCCTGACCATGACAAGCAATTCACTGTAGAGGTACTTATAGAGGACAAGATACTGGGCAGAGGCATAGGGAAAAACAAGAAAGCTGCCGAAATGGAGGCAGCGTACTCTGCTTGGAAAAAATTGAGGTGCAGCCATGGGTAAGCGAGATTACAGATGGAGAGAGACAAAGAAACCTAAGAAGGGTGCCAAAAAGGCGCAGATGTCCTCCGAGTTCATGCCACCCACAGAGGTAGAAGTAATTAAGAAGAAGAGAAAGGTAAGCACTGAGGAATACGAGGAATAGTTAAGTGGCAGCTTACCTGGAACTCTGCCATAGCGGCAAATTAAAAGAAAGAATAAAGCTAGCCAGAGCCTTATTACAAAATTGTCACCTTTGCCCTCGCCACTGTAGCGTAAATCGCCTCGAGGGTGAGGTGGGTGCGTGTCGCACATCCCACAAAACTATAGTCTCTAGTTACGGTCCTCACTTCGGGGAAGAAGCACCGCTGGTAGGCAGACATGGCTCAGGTACTATTTTCTTCGCCAACTGCAATCTGAGATGTCTTTTCTGTCAAAATTATTCCATAAGCCAGCTAGGCGAAGGGGAAAAAGCGAGCAAGGAAGAGTTAGCTTATATGATGCTCTCCCTTCAAGCTCAGGGATGCCATAACATCAACCTGGTATCACCCACACATGTGGTCCCCCAAATTCTAGAGGCGCTAGAAATAGTAGCGGAATCGGGATTACGTCTCCCCCTGGTGTATAACTCGGGAGGTTATGATTCAGTAGAGACTTTAAACATCCTCGATGGCATTATTGATATTTACATGCCTGACATGAAGTATAGCGATGAAAGAGTTGCCAGGGAACTATCAGGGATTGAAAACTATCCTTCAGTGAACAGAGCAGCAGTTAAGGAAATGCACCGTCAAGTAGGTGACTTGAAAATCGACGAAGAGGGAGTAGCTCAACGAGGGCTTCTAGTGCGTCATCTAGTCTTGCCCCATGGCTTAGCAGGAACGGAAGAGGTGGTAAATTTCGTTAGTGAAGAAATCTCCCCAAATACTTATATCAACATCATGGCTCAATATCACCCATGTTACAAAGCCTATGATATTCCAGGTTTAGCACGACCAATTTCGAGAGCAGAATTTCAGGAGGCTGTAGAGCTAGCTCAGCAAGCAGGATTGAATCGGCTGGATAGAGCCCGACCTATAATTGTGAGGTTATAAAATGGCAGAGATGGCCCGTCTTTCAGCCAAAGTTTATGGCCGCGTGCAGGGCGTTTTCTTTCGCTATTTTGTACGGAATATAGCTAGAAACCTGGAGTTAAAAGGTTATGTATGCAACCTGCCCAGCGGCGATGCTGTAGAGATTCAAGCTGAGGGAGATAAAC
>JAUWHW010000004.1 GCA_030605665.1 Dehalococcoidia bacterium
GTTTCAGACATAATTTAGCCCCTATCCCTAAAAGTCTACTCCAAGCATAAATTATTTTACAGCCTGGACTTTCAAAGTAAACCACCTTAACCATGATATAGTTCAGATAGATAGTGGACACTTTAGACAGCCTTTTATCCCATTGCGGGAATAAGGCGGGGATGAACCCCGCCACTACGGTTACATCTCGTAGGGTCGGGGCTTGTCCCCGACCAAGGCATGGTGGTGCACCAACTCAGGGATTATGGAGACTGTTCCAAGTTTGCTCAGATTACCCTCGTGATGACAAGGCAAGAAGATAATGGGGCACCCATCATGTGGGCGAGTACAAACCATTGATTTTTGCCTAAGAAAAAATCTATGCTGTTAAGCAACATGACTAGAGAAGAGACAAAGCAGTTGCTGATTGAGTCAGAGGGAAGATTTGAAAAAGAACCAAATTTAATTCATCTGGAATCAGGTGAGGTGATTTTCGTTGGCGATACCCATGGTGACTTCGAAGCCACGGAGAAAATTATGCAGAGGTATCTTAAGTCAGGGAACAAGCTAGTCTTCCTGGGAGATTATGTGGACCGTGGTTCAGCTTCCTTGGAGAATATCAACTTTTTGCTTAAACAGAAGCTCAAGTACCCTGATAGCCTTTTTCTCCTTATGGGGAACCATGAGGGTTATAGTGTGGTGCATTTTAGCCCTGCGGATTTCTGGGAGAGCTTGGATGTTGAGCTTCGCCAGAAGTATGCTGAAGTTCTTTCTAAACTGCCACTGGCGGTATCCACTCCAAATGGCGTCATTGCGTTGCACGGTGCCCTTCCCCATGTGCCAAGTTTGGAGGATATAAATGGAATAAAATTGGGTAATGCCGAATGGCAACAAATAACCTGGGGGGATTGGCAAGAAAAGGGAGGAGGATTCCTGGGATATGACCCCTACACTGGGAGGCCTCAATTTGGCCAAGGGTGGTTTGAAGAAGCTATGTCCCGCTTTGGCAAAAATGTCTTGATAAGATCTCATCAGCCAAATGCCCCCCCGGTGATGTATAAGAGGAGATGCCTGACCATCTTCACCTCTACGGCTTATAAAGCTTATGTTCCTGAGCGCACTATAGCTTTGCTTGATTTGGGAAAAGAGGCGAAGAGCGTGGATGATATAAGGATAGAGATTGTTTAAAGAAATCTTACCTTTATAGGCTTATCTCAGCCCTAAGGATTTCCGCTTTGTCTGTTTTTTCCCAGGGGAGGTCAATGTCCTCTCTGCCGCAGTGGCCATAAACAGCAGTTTGGCGATAAATGGGGCGGCGCAAGTCCAAAGTTCTTATGACAGCCTCCGGGCGAAAATCAAAATATTTACTGATGAGACCTAGTATGATTTCGTCGGGAACTTTTCCTGTGCTGAATGTCTCTATAGATAATGACAAAGGGCGAGCTTTGCCAATAGTGTAAGCCACCTGAAGCTCCAGGTAATCAGCAAGTCCAGCAGCCACCAGGTTCTTGGCAACGTACCTAGCCATATAGGCAGCGGAACGGTCTACCTTGGTGGGGTCTTTACCTGAGAAGCAGCCGCCACCATGTCGGCAGGCACTGCCATAAGTGTCAGCTATGATTTTCCGCCCTGTGAAGCCAGTGTCACTTACCGGCCCCCCGATAACAAACTGTCCAGCGCTGTTAATATAAACTTTAGTTTCGCTATCCCTCAGCTTGATGGGAATGACTTTGTTAATCACCTGCTTTCTAAGGTCGCCTTCAATAACACTGCGCTCCACCCCAGGGTCATGTTGAGCACCAAGGACAAGGCAAACAACTCTTTTTGGTATGCCATGACTATATTCTATGGTGACCTGAGATTTACCATCGGGGCGCAGGTAAGGAATAGTTTTGTCTTTTCTTACTTCAGCTAATTTACGGCACAATTTATGTGCTAGCGTAATGGGCAAGGGCATAAGCTCAGGCGTTTCTTTACAGGCAAAGCCGACCATCATTCCCTGGTCGCCAGCGCCAGTTTTATCTAAATTATTGCTCGATTTTCCTGCCCTCGCCTCTAAAGACTGGCTAACACCGGCAGCAATATCGCTTGATTGTTCCTTGATGGATACTAAGACACCGCAGCTTTGGTAATCGAAGCCGTATTCGGGTCGGGTGTAACCCGCATCTTTGATTACTTGACGCACAATGCCAGGAATTTCTACATAGCAATCGCAGGTGATCTCACCCATCACCGTCACCATCCCCATAGTGACGGAAACTTCACAGGCAACGTGAGCAAAAGGGTCTTTTTCTAATATGGCATCGAGGATGGCATCAGAGATTTGGTCACATAACTTATCTGGGTGCCCCTCAGTAACAGACTCCGAAGTGGCTAAGTATGAAGCTAGTTGATTAAAGCTATTTGGCATTTCAATTAAAATCAAAAGTTAAAAATAAAAAACCAAAGTTACAACTCAAATTTCAAAACTTTTCAATTTTTGCTCTGTATCTTTGCATTTTGCCTTTTAGATTTATGTGCCTGACTCCCAGCTCTCAAGATAGTTTTTTTGCTCCTCTGTCAAGGAGTCAATAGCAATTCTCATAGAAGCCAGTTTTAGTCGTCCCACCTCTTTATCAATCTCCTCAGGCACTGAATAAACATCTGGCTTCAATTTTTCTTCCATTTCAACCAGCCACTCCAGACATAAAGCCTGATTGGCAAAGCTCATGTCCATAACGCTGGCTGGATGTCCCTCAGCAGCAGCTAAATTGATGAGCCTGCCCTCGCCTAATAGGTAAATGCGTCGTCCATTGGCTAAAGTGTATTCGTCAACAAAGGAGCGTATTCTTCTTTTTGATTTGGACAAGCTTTCCAGAGCGGGGATATTTATTTCCACATTGAAATGGCCGCTGTTAGCAATAATGGCTCCATCCTTCATTTGTACAAAGTGAGCTTTATCAAGGACATTCTTATCTCCGGTGGCAGTGATGAAGACTTCTCCCACCTTGCATGCCCCAATCAAGGGCATGATCTGGTAGCCATCCATAGCAGCTTCCAGTGCAGGAATAGGATTAACCTCGGTGACAATGACCTGTGCTCCTAATCCCTGAGCTCGCATGGCTATCCCTTTGCCGCACCAGCCGTAGCCGCAAACAACCACCTTCCTCCCTGCCCATAATATATTGGTAGCCCTGGTAATGCCATCAATTGTGCTTTGACCTGTGCCGTAGCGGTTGTCGAAGAAATGCTTGGTTTGAGCATCGTTTACGGCTATGATGGGGTAATTTAATTTTCCCGCTCTAGCCATATTCCTCAATCTGATAACACCTGTGGTGGTTTCTTCTGTGCCACCAATCACATCGGCAGCAAGTTCAGTGTGTTCTTTATGAAGGGTGGAAACTAAGTCAGCGCCGTCATCCATGGTTAGCTGTGGCTTATGTTTCAGAGCGGTAATTATATGTTTGTAGTAAGTTTCGTTATCCTCTCCTTTTATGGCATTTACCGGAATGCCATAGTCAACCAAGGCGGCAGCTGCATCATCCTGAGTGCTTAAGGGGTTGGAGGCACATAGAATGACATTGGCTCCCCCTTCCTTTAGGGTTAGGGCTAGATTTGCCGTCTCGGTAGTGATGTGAAGGCAGGCGGAAATGCGGATTCCTCCAAGGGGTTTCTCCCTGGCAAATCTCTGTTTTATTAGCTTGACTACTGGCATCTCCCTAGCAGCCCAGTCAATCCGAAGTTTGCCAGTTTCAGCTAGGGAAGGGTCTTTAACGTCATAATTTTTCATTAGCTGTTAGCTAGGAGCCCTTCGCTTCTTGTCATTCTGAGGGGTGAGCCGAAGCCCTGAGTATAGCGAAGGGAAAGCGAGCGAAGAATCTCGCTCAGGGTAAACTCCGCGAGGTAATCTACTCCAATTTGTTTCCACAATCTCATCTATTGGCTGAAGAGAACTTCATTCTTCTATCTCCTGAACTGCTCAGCAACATAATCGGGTATATCCAGTGTACCCATAAGTATCGGTTTTTGATGGCAATCACTGCCCCCGGTCATGAGCAGACTATGCTTCCTGGCGAACTCAATGTAGTGCATCGTGGTGTTGGCATCGTTTCTTGAATGCCAGCACTCGACACCATCGATGTATTCTAGCATATATTTCTCTATAATCTTCGTTTGTTCATCCAAATCAGGTGTTATGCTTACTAAAGATGTTCCCTGGGGGTCATTGGGGTGGGCATGCACCAGTATGCCGCCGGCGTTCCTGATCAATTTTGACGCTTCAGCCAGCGAAAGCGGATATTTGGGGACATCGCACTTAACCAGATACTTATCGAAGGCTTCTTGCTTATCTTTCACAATCCCTTTTTCTATCAGGTAATTCGCTATATGGGGTCGTCCGAATACACCATCGACACTATCTTGTATATTCTTGAGGTCTTTTTCGGTGAATCTTTCAATACCCTCTTTAGCGAACTCAACATTTAGTTTTTCTAAGATTTGACGTGCTCTTGTTTCTCTATGTTCTTTTATCAACCGAAGCTTGCTTTTCAGCTCTTGATTGCTGATATCATACTGGTATCCTAGGAAATCCAAAGAGATGGGCTTACTACTTGGATACTGGAAGGTCACATTTAATTCTACCCCCGCGATGTAGGCTATGCCAAGTTCTTTAGCCAGGGCGATAGCTCTTTCCTGGCAGTCTATAGAATCGTGGTCAGTGGTGGACATTAAATCAATATTTCTATTTTTTGCCTCTTGAAAAACCTCCTCAATGGAGAGACTGCCGTCCGAGCAAGTCTTGGTATGGATGTGTAAATCTATTTTCATTTCTATTTCTTCAACACTTCACTTCTTACTGTCATTCTGACCCCTTCCCCCTGTCATTCTGAGCGGAGCGAAGAATCTTGAGATTCTTCATTCCACTTCGTTCCATTCAGAATGACATTTTCCTTCAGATTTTTTCCACACCAATGATATACCAATCTTCAGGTGGGTCATGCTGAGTATCGACTGACAAGTGGATGATATTAAGGTCTGGGTTCAACTGCTTCAAGTCATCCAGGTCTACCTGTTCAAACTTCTTTTTATTGTTAAGGTAAGCTTGTTCAGTAAGGGCGTTTGATTCATAGTCCTCTTTAGTGCGCCTTAGTATCCGTGCGATGGCTACCTCTTGTGGGCAGTGGGTTTGAAGGATGACGAACGTCTTATTGTGTTTGGCTGCTATCTCAGCAGCACGCCTTCTCAATGACTGAGTGACAAAGGTGGCATCGAGTATCACACTATCACCCTTCCTGAGAGTCTCATCCACCTGTCTGAACATCTCATCATAGACCATCATCCGTTTATCCATATTTGAGGCTATCTTCTCATCGAATATATCCTCATCCTTGAGCAGTTCTCTCCTAATCAGGTCAGTTCGAAGGATGGGATAGCCTTTAATCTTTGAAATCTCCTCACTGGTTTCGGTCTTCCAGGTACCAGGAAGCCCACAGGTGATAAGCAAAATGTCAGCCCCTAGCTCGCTTTCTATGAATTTCCCAAACGGTTGTTTCAGTTCATCAGCTCCTGAGTAGGGGATTTGATAACGCTTTGGGCGCAAACGAGGTGCGAGCGAAGCGGGCAGCATTTGGGCGCGAGCCATTCGTGCCGTGTTAGACGCTGTTGGCTAAGCTCATTCTGGACCATTTCTCCAAACTTTGACTTTTCGAAATCTTTCTTCGACCATGTCAAGAAATGCGGCGGGCGGATTCGGATTTGCCACAATTAGCTCTGTATCCGCTCTGAGAGTCCCGAGCAATAAATCAATCTCTGGACGATCACACTTCCAGTAGGATAGACCCATGAAGATACAGCGGGTCAAGCTGGAACCGATCTCTTGAAACCGCTGATAACCAGGCGCAACCCATTGAAAGTCGGCGAAAGGGGAATATTCATTGGGAAGGACTATGTCCGGTTCCGTTCGCCATTGAAGAAGCTCCCTTCCAACAAGGCGCCGATGTGGGTAGTCATTCCGCAGTACCACATTTTGCGAACGACATTCAACGGGCACTCCAATTCTCTCTACATCAAGATCTATAGATCCGTGGGGTTTCAATATCGGAATTCCAGTATCCTCCAGCCGAACTCCAAACCTGCGGAATCTCAGTTCTGCTTTCTGTAGTGCTCTTTCTGTGATCAAGTCGTAATTGAAGGAAACGACGCCTACGAGTTCTGCTTTTGAATTCCTAATCCATGTGAGCCAGGGCCAGCGTTCGATATCCAGAGAGTCAACCTGACGCTGAAAATGCGAATAGGCAATAGCGAGGAAATGTCGTACCTCAGCCTCTAGCGCTGCTCGTTCGAAATCAGAGTCAGAAGGTCTGGTAAGTCGCTGAAGAATTCGGTCGAAAATATCGAAGTCAGAAAGGCCGCCCTCCATCTGCTTGATTTCCTCAACGGCCTTGGCAAAACGCTTCAGAGACTTTAATAAAGGAGTATCTGGTTTCTCTGGTGTCCACAATTGCCAGTCAAGCGGATGTTGTGGATCCCATTCTTTTAATGAAGGAGACAGAAATCCTCTGAGGTCAATGGGTAATCCGTTCCCTACTATGAGCCCTATGCGATGCATTAATCCTCCAACTTTGGCTAATTGCGCCTAACAGCCATATAGACAAGCTCTAGGATTGTCTAATCCGATTTGTTTTGACCTATTCTGTCATCATATATACGATTCTGCAAGCTGGAAATACCTCCTGGCGTTTTCTAAAGCCCTTGCCTTCTCGTTCTCCGAAATAACGGGGTCGTCTAGCTTGAAGCTTTCTACTTTACCCCTGACATAAGCTCGATAGCACTTATAGAAGTTAAGCAGTTGCAGTAGCTCTTTGTCGCGGTTTAGTTCCACGTAGGCATTTACGAAATGCTTGGAAAGGTCAGCCCGCTGGTAGCGGTCTAAGTCCATAGCCAGGAAGGCGAGCTCCGAAGCCACATCGCAATATCTAAATCTATCGTTAAATTCAATGCAGTCGTAAATGCAAATATCATCAACGAAGCAGATATGAGCGGCATGGAGGTCACCATGGCAATCCCTTATTTTATCCTCCCTTACCCGTTTGCCGAACAGGCTGCTATTGCTGTTAATGAAATTATTGGTATAACTTTTAATCTGCTCATATTTTCTCGCTGGAATAGAAGCGCCTATATATTTCTCAGTTTGAGCGAAGTTCTCCTCGCAGTTTTGGCGGATAGTGTCTAATTTACCGAAAGCAGCAATTTCTGGGCTCGTTTTGGCCTTCTGGTGAAAGCCGGCTAGTTTTTCCGCTAAGATTGCTACCATTCCCTGAGTTACTTGACCCTGGCCCAAAAGCACGTCCATCATACGCTCTTGGGGTAATTGCCTCATTTTGACGGCATACTCCATTGCTTTACCTTCTCCTTCGAGGTAGAGTAGATTGCCTCGTCGCTTCGCTCCTCGCAATGACATTGTAATTGGCACTACCGCTAGATAAACATCAGGGCAGAGGCGTCTATTTAGCTCTAGCTCCTGGCGACAGAAGAAGCGACGTTTCTCCAGGGTGGTGTAATCCAAATACCCCAAGTCCACTGGCTTCTTTACTTTATACACATAGTCGCCGGTGAGGAAAAGAAAGGACATCTGTGTTTGCACTAGTTCTATTTTTTGTGGTTCATGTGGATAAGCTTGGGGCTTAAGCAAGGCTTCGACAATAAGCGGCAGCCTGCTTTTAGCTAAATTTCCAGTTTTGGGCAACATTGACTGCAGAAACTCGCTTCTTTCCAATCGGTGTCTGCCAGGCTGTTAGAGAAGTGCATGACGCATTTGGCATTAGTACAATGCCCCAGACCAAAGGTATGTCCTAGCTCGTGAACTATCTCCTTAGTGGCTCTTTCCATAAATAACTTTTTATCCGGTGGCAAGCCATAATATTCCTGTCTCAGTCGGCATAGAGATACAATTGCTGTGCCAGAGCTAATATCAGCCTCACCGAAGACGAAATTAAGTCTGGGGGCATAAAGGTCAACATCAACTATGCCTACGACTCTTTCATCTCTTTGCCTGGGTGAGGCATTTAAAGAAGCTAGCAAGTGTGAGGAAAGATATTGCTTTCTTTCAGGGTTATAGGCATGAGCTAAGTAGCTGAAACCTGTTTTTATTTCTACCGGGCAGTGGAAAATGAGATTAGTCTTCTCCCCTAGTTCCTTAACTATTTCATTATCTACATCACCTAGTGGTTTAAGCATGATTTTCATTGGAAGCTATCTCTAACCAGTTCAAGATTTCCCTCAGCGCTTGATTACAGTTACTCCTGGTTACCAGCAGCACTTCGACTTCGGGATGGCGTTTTATTTCATCGGCAAAAGGATTGGGGTTAAGCATAATAGTGCCCAGAATTTTCTTTCCACTATTTATTGTTTGCCACACAGCTTCTTTAAATTGTGGTGATAAAAGCTCCATTTTGCCAATCTCATCTATAACTATTAAATCGCATTCCTCTAATGCTTGATGGATAGCGGAAACGCCAACTCTGTTCAAGCTCTCAATATCAACCCTGTATTTGCTTACCTGATAAGGACTGGAGATATTGGTATGTGCCAATATGGCCCCTTGCCCATCAAGAGTAATTATTCTAAATCCTTGTCTTACCCCGCCAACTCGTATTTCTTCGGTATAAAAGCCGCCAGCCCTGATTTTTGTCTTAGCGATAGCTTCTTTGATGATAGCAGTTTTGCCTGTGCCGGGACTGCCAGTTAGAAGGAGAACCCTCTTCATTGCTTCTTGGCCAGGGCCTCAATCTTTCTCTTTTCCTTAAGCTTTTTCCGGCGCCGGAGGTGTTTTAGGCCAGCCATTCTCTTACTTTTGTTCATTTCATTTTGCTATAGGTGGAAATGAATTTGCTTAGCGAGCGGTCATAAGTCCTTTCCACTTCAGTAGGAAATAGGCAGCCGGGGAGCTCACCACACTCCCAATGGTAGCGAATGCACTCGCAGCATTTACCCTTCCTGGAACATGGCTCATAAGTGCAACTGCACCTGGATTTGTTGATCTCAACTTGGCATTCCATTTTGTGTACTCCTATTATAATAGCTTTACCAACGACCACCTGTCATTCTGAGCGTAGCAAAGAATCTAGACCCTTCCTCTTCACTTCGTTCAGAGTCAGGGTGACAAAATAAACTCCTATTATAGAGTATATCGCCTCCTTAAATTGTCAGAAAGTTTGGCTACTAATTCTAAAGCTTGACATGCTGCCTCGTGTGATAGACCTGCCAGTCCACAAGAAGGAGTTAGCAGGCTTTGTCTTAAAATTTGCTTAAAACTGATGCCATTCCTGGTAAAGGGAACTACAGCCTCTTCTAAGCGGTCGCGAAGGCTGGATACAGATTCCTTAGCCAGAGCATCTTCATTGTTGGGAACTATTCCCCAGGCAATATTACCTCCGCGCTTGAGGAAAGATTTCACCTCATCGGGATAACGGGTAAAAGACAAAGCATAGTTATATGTATCAAAGCTAAGAATATCAGTTGTGGTGTTCAAAGGCAGTGACCAATTAGTGCTGCCACAGCAATGTATCCCTTTCAGTCCCTCGATCCCCTTGAGCACCTCCTCTAATAGGGCGGTCACCTTTTCATTGGGAATAGACACCTTCTCCTGGGGAAGATAAAGGTAGGTTGAGCTGAGAAATACCAGAGACGGCTCGTCGACAAAGGTAATGGGGTTACGTGATATTTTCCTTAAAGCGTTTTCCTGCCACATAGCTTTCAACCTTAAAAATTTAGCCATGACTTCAGCTAAAGTCTCATCACACAAGATAGCTCTGCCATCCTGGTCGGTAACTGTAAATCCACAGGTGATGGGACCTGTTATCTGCCCTTTGACTATTTCCGTCCCTTTTATATTTGACAGAAAAGCATGAAGTCCAGCGGCATATTCAGCAGAAATGCCATATTTATCAGATTTGCCCTCCTCACAATCAATGTAGATTTGTTTTAACTCAGCCTCAAAATTTGCTGATGACTCAATATGGATTTTGCTTTCATCTATAACGACTCCGGGGAATCCCTCGCTAAACTGAATATACATGCTTTCTTTAGGGGAGCGCATTGGCAATTGAGGCCAGACAGGGATAGTGGGAAGATGCTTCATAACAACGGAGCAAGCCTCTTCTGGCTCAGTGTGAGGCATGCTGCCGATAGCTGTAGGCAGACAAGCAAACTCAAATTTTGCCATTTTCTCGCTTACTTAAAGACTCTATAAAAATTCACCCATGCGTATAGCATGGACGTGCATGGCAATGCTGGCAACGAGGAATATTGCCCCTGCCACCAAAGGGGGTATTGCATAGTGCCAAATTAGAGAGACAAGCCACGCTATCCCTAATCCAGCGAAAACATGGGCAATTGCATTGAAATTAACATGCTCGGCAAAGTAAATAGACCCTCTAGCACAAAAGTTTTTCATAATTCCTCCTTTTTATTTTATATATTTTTTAATAAGTAACGCTAAATCTTCTTTCGCTTTCTCTGGAATATATTGTGGCGAAGTGACAATAGCATCCTTAAGGGCGGTGGCACAAGCACAATCCCGTGATTGTGGTATGGAAGGAATGCTTAGCTTCAGGATTTTCTTAGCGGTATCAACGCATTTTTGCAGATTAGCCAGAATCATCTCTGTAGTCACCGATTCATAGCTGGGGTGCCAGCAATCACAGTCGGTGACCAAGGCAAGTACGGCATAGCATATTTCGGCTTCCCTGGCCAGTTTAGCTTCAGGCAAAGCAGTCATGCTAATGATACAAGCACCCCAGCTACGGTAAAGGTGTGACTCAGCCTTGGTGGAAAATTGTGGCCCTTCCATAGCCAGAAATGTGCCACCTTTATGTACCTTCGCCTTTGCTTTAATGCCCACCTCAAACAAAACTTGACTCAAAACCGGACAGAAAGGCTCAGCAAAAGCAATGTGAGCTACTACATCATCAGTAAAGAAAGTGCTATCTCTGCCTTGGGTGCGGTCAATAAGCTGGTCGGGGATAACTAAATCCGGAGGTAGGATTTCCTCCTTGAGGCTGCCCACGGCGGTCACGGAGATAATCCTTTCGACGCCTAAAGATTTTAACGCATAAATATTGGCTTTAACTGGCATCTCACTAGGGCCTAAGCGATGCCCTTTACCATGCCTGGGTAAAAACGCAATCCGCACTCCTTCAAGATTACCTAGAAGTATGGTATCGCTGGGTTCACCAAAAGGCGTGTTTATCTTTACTTCCTCCACTTCAGCTATCCCCTCCATCTTATAAAGCCCGGTACCACCAATTATTCCTATTTTAGCTTTGGACATTAGGTTTTCTCCTCTCTTTCCATTATTTCCAAAAGCTGAGCAGGGGTGATGATTGGAATCCCTTCATATTCTTTCAGGTTTAACAAATGCACATCTCCAGAGACGACGAAATCTGCCTTTGTATTAAAGGCGCAGGATAAGTATTTATTATCTGAAGGGTCTTCCATTATTACCTCTATCGTCTCCTTTTCCTCGACCAGTGACATAATGCTTAATAGGTCAAAAGTGAATTCCTTTAATTCTTCTTTCTCTAATCCATGCCTTTTCATTAGCCGTGGGTAGCTTAAAACCCGTTCTAGCTCTTCAATGATGGATGGTGAAGTGAAAAGGCGAATCTTATTTTCAAAAACATAGTTGAGTATCTGGGTTGGTTTACCATGAGGGTTTATCAGGGCGCTAACGAGTACATTAGTATCCAAAACGATTTTGAGCATAAGAAATATTTTTTAGTCAAGCCTGCTTTGCCGCCTCTACTGCCTCTCTGATTTCACTTTCCAGTACTTCCGAATCTATCTCTTGATTTCTCTCCCTTATTTGCCTGATCTTTTCATAGAGTCTCTCTCTGATTTTCTCCCAGGTAACATACTCTTCCACAGGTATCACTGCTACCATAGGTCTATTTCCCCTCTCCACAATATACCTGTCTCCTCTGAGGCGAACCTCATCCATCAACTCACCAAACCTTTGTCTCGCCTTTTGTGCCGATATTTTCTTAAGCATCTTAACCCCCATGGCCATTATGGTCATACCGATTATAATAGAAAACGGGGTTCTATTGCAAGCAAGGAAGTGAGGATATGCTGGGGCATTTGAAATCTCGAAATTGGATTGCGCGATCTTACCACACGCAGTTGCATTTAATCTTCTTATAATCCATCCCCAGCTTTGCCCACATTGCCAGGATTTGAGTTATAGTTACACCAACTTGAGAAATTCCTGACGACTCAACTCTGCGTCTCGTAAGATTTTAGACAAAATACCAGAACCCAAATCTTCACCTTTGTGTACTGGCACTACAGTGGCTCTTCCATCAGCATGCCTCATATAAATATGGCTGCCTCGCTGACGGATTATTTCAAAGCCTGCTTTTTGGAGGGCACGAACTACCTCAGTGCCAGTTAGGCGGGGTAATCGACTCATAGAGCTATCTTTTGGACACCTACCAGTTGTAATGGCTCAGAGGCTGTTTCCCCTTCCACTTCCAAACAAAGTTGGATAGCTTCTTTCATACGCTCCATAAGCTCGTCCAAGGAGCGAGCTTGAGTATGGCACCCTCTAAGGGAAGGCACAGTGCCTACAAAGAAGCCTTCTTCATCACGCTCAATAATGACGGTGAACTCTTTCCCCATAATGCATCTCTCTTAATTACTAGTTTAATTAGTATATCACATACTCTATTAGGCTACTTTTACCATACGCAGTTACATTTAATCTTTCTATAATCCACCCCTAGCTTTGCCCACTCACAGAGAAGAAGCCTTCCTCATTCAAAGCTTCAAGAATTCTTCTATACTCAATTCAGCTTGACGCAGAATAGCTCGCAGCGTTCCTTCGGGCAAGTCACCAGGGTGGTGAGGCACGGTAGTGCGAGCCCGGGTTTGAGGATTCCACCATATTTCATGGCTCCCTTTGGCTTGGCGATCAAAAACAAAACCGGCCTGCCTTAACTTACGAATAACTTCATCTGCGCTAAAGCCAGCCAGCCTTCCCATCAGGATACGCTTACTGGGATGCGAATCTCGACGCTTGATGGAGCCACAGCTTGTAGCTTAGGCGGAAGCTTGTCGCCATGCTCTAAATAGGACTCAATAAGCTTACGAGCCACGTCCTGTGCGATCTCCAGAGTTTCTGCAGCGGTTCGCCCTTGAGCTACTAGACCAGGCAACTCCTCACTGGTAGCCAAGAATCCTCCCTCTGATAAGGGCTCCAAGTGAATCCCAAGAAATATTTCTTTCATGCATTATTCTCCGGTAGGTACCACTTAAGCAGTATACCATATAACGTGGTAGCATACCTCTTTACCCTACGCAGTTACATTTAATCTTCTTATAATCCATCCCTAGCTTTGCCCACATTGCCAGGGCTTCTTTGCAAAGGGCGGCTTCTGTACTCTTAGATTTGCCATCTCCAAAAACGTGGGGTAACAATATTTCTCTGGAGTGCTGCTGCTTATAACTTGGCATCAGAAAATGTCGCCTCAGGTTTTTCATTCAAAGGCTATTAGCGACTATGATATTTTGCAAAAAAGAACAGCTTATGAGATAATAAGCGCCATAAAGTGCAGATAGAGAGACAAAAATTACGGAGGATTCTTTAAGTAAATTTGAAAAAGGTGCCGAAAGAGATTAGGGGGTGACAAAAGTGACTAATAAAAAAGAGGTGACTCTGGGTGATTTGGCGGAAAAGCTAGATATAATTCAAGTTACGTTACAAGACATCTTAAAATGGTCTAAGTTTCAAAATCTGCCTATATTAAGGCAAGTTTTTGAGCAGCAATTAGACTCTGATGAGAAGAAACTAGCGTTCGAAAATACTGACGGCGAGAAAGGTTACCGGGAAGTAGCAAAAAACTCGGGCGTGCCTGCTGGGACTATGCAATACTGGTGGAATAAGTGGTATACCTTGGGCATCCTTGAGCCAAGTGGAACTTGGAAGGGAAGGCTCAAGAAGATATGTTCGCTTAGCGATGTCGGCATAGAAATACCCAAGATGTCCAGTAACAAAATAGAGTCTGGATCTATCCAAGGAGAGCAGTAAATAGCATCGGTAAGGGCTGAAATCGCGGGACTTCTTAGGAGAGGGGGAAGTGGCTAAAGCCAAACTCGGAAATAATGAATGTACAAAGGTTATGGAAGTAGTAAGGGAATACATCTTTCAAACCCACAAGTTCCCTCAGATTACCGATGTCTCCAAATTGTCGGGCATTCCCAAGGCTAAGTGCCACCGAATATGTAATCAGCTGATAGCACAAAAGCAGTTATACCCTGTTTTTAGTGGGTCCAAGCTGCCAACCGTCCTCCTTCCCTACAATATGATGCAGGACGTTTTGCGAATGCAAAGTAAGCCAAACTGGATGGCTAACTATTCTTTTGAAGAGGAAGAGGAAGCCGAGCTGGAAATCAAAAAACTGAGTGAGCAAATCGCCATTTACGAACAGTTTGAAAGGCTTCTTTACACTACTAGCATTCCACTTGAAGAAGCAGTGGCCTTCACGCTAGATTGGCTTGGCTTCGTCAATGTGAGTCACTTTAAAGAAGAGACTGACAATCCTGACATCACTTTTGACTACAAAAATATTAAAGCATTAGTGGAAGTAGAGGGCACAAAGGGTCCAGGAGATAAGAAAAAGGTGCAACAACTTGATGGATGGATTGCGAGAGAGATTGCAAAGTTCGACAAGAAAAAGGAGGGCCTACAAGGCATCTTCATAGTAAACCACTTTCGGGAAATCGAGCCCGAAAAGAGGGGTGAGCCACTAACTTCACATGCAAAGGAATTCCTGAAACTCTATCAGTGTCGTTTCTTCACGGCGTATCTCCTTTTCAAAATAGTCAATAGAGTAATGAACGGACTTTCTAAAGGAGAGGCAAGAGAAATTATATGGGAGGGTGAAAAGATTGAGTAACAAGAAGGAAGAAGAGCAAGCTAAGATAGTAGAAATCTTGGAAGAAATACTGAAATGGGTAAAGTTCGATGGGATGCGCAATGTAAAATCTGTCTTCTTAGATGCTTTGCAGAATAACCCACAAAAGATAAGAGCATATCATTTTAGCGATGGGCGGGGTAGCAAAGAGGTAGCTAGCCTAGCAGGTTTAAAAAGCCATACAACCATACTCGATTGGTGGGCGAAGTGGGCTCCTCTTGGAATTGTTGAGCCGATTAGAGTGCGCAGAGGAGAGAGGTATAGGCGCATATTCTCCCTAGAAGCTCTAGGGATTGAGATCCCTGAACTTGAAGCTCCCAGCGAAACCAAAACAGTAGTACGACCAGTGTAGGGAGAGGAGCCCAGTGATGGTGGAAAAGGATAGAACAACTGAATTGCTTGAAGAGATTCTGAAGTGGACAAGATTTAATGCTATGCAGCTTAGGGCCATTTTGTTAGAAGAGCTAGATACTGATGAAAAGAAGCTCATCTATGAGAATTCTGACGGGGAACGAAGTACGAGAGAGATTGGGAGAATGGCAAAGACTAGCCATGCAACGGTTCAAAATTACTGGAAGGAATGGGCTGCTATGGGCATAGTAGAGGCTACCGAGAAATACGGAGGTGGAAGGTTTAAGAAGCTCTGCTCGCTAGTGGAATTAGGTATTGTAATTCCTAAGTCCAGTTCTAGTGGCGAATTATAAGGTGCATTGTTACTGGAGAGTTATTTGGTAACCTCTTGCCAGAGTTGGTGGAGCAGGCGCTGGCGAAGTCTGGAATCAAGGATGGAGCCAAGGTAATCCTCAAAAATTTCGTCTGTTTTTTGCTTTAAGCTTTCTAATTCGGGGACGATTCCCTTGAGATAACCTTCGTCTTTGGGTATTTTGGCACTTTCCAATCCAGCCTCAAGCCAAATTTTGAGATAGCGGGCTTCAATTTCTGAAGCACAATCTATGTGCTCCCTGCCTGAAGAAAGCCGCCAACCAAAGAGTTCTTGCTCTAATTTAACCTCGCCTGAGCCCTTTTTGAATCCTTTGTGTCAAGTTAGCCTTGTAACGCTCGTCCGCTTCCTTTGCTAGCTCCGTTAACGCCTTTAATAGTTGGTCGATTTCACCTGGAAGAACTTTTACCTCTTGGGAATACCTTTCTTTCAAAATCTTATGAAGCCTTTCAGAATCGGGCTCTGAAAGGTTAGTGACAAGAATCACCCTATTTAAGCCAATTTTGAAATATTGTTCAACTTGTTTTTTGATGTTCCCTGCTTCGCTGTCTAGTTTACTCCCCGTGATTACATGCGGATCTTGAAAGCACTTGCACTCGATTCCCGTTTCACTTCCTCTAATATATACATCGATCTCTCCTGTTTTATCCTTGATGGGAACCAAAGGATATACTGAAATAGGATAGGTCGCCTTGCTCTTGACGTAGACACTAATAAATATGGGTAAATCCTTATTTTGTTGTTTGAGTTCTCGATAAGGGTCTTTGAGAGTAAAAGCTGTTACATCAAGCCACTCCTCTTTACAATTAGGGCAGCTCAGTTGTGGCACAGGATATTCAGAAACCCTAAGTAACCAATTTTTACAATTGGGACAAGTGCTCACCCCTAGTAGGGGTTCAATAATACCCAGCTCGTAGTTCTTTTGAACCACATCTTGATATTCCCTTCCCATGACTTGGAGATGTCTCTCTTTTATACTCAAAAGCTCCTTTGCAGTATATACTGCTATAGCTTGAACTAATGGCTTAGCACCCCTCCTCATAAATAATGGCGTAATGACTGTGGAAAAAACTGATGGCATCCGTTCTTTCAATCTGGTCGCTATTCCTAAAGCTATAACTTCGTTACTTTGCTCGCCGCTTTTTGTCTTTTCTGGCAACAAATCGTGTAACAAATTTTTAGATATGATAATTTGGAAAATTTCCTTCGTCAGGTTACTCAATGCTATTGTGGATTTAGATTGGATTAGTTCTATCGCCTGTCTTGCTTTGTCCTCTGGGCCTACTGCCTTAACTAAAACTATTTGATGGAGGTTCTCATAGCCTAGCACCGAGTCGTTAGTGAGCAGAAGCTTTAAAGCATTCCTAAAGGATAATGCGCCGGCTGCTTCAAGGAATGGTTTAACTTCAGGCTCAAGAATAGATGCACCTTTATCAATCTCAAGAAAATCTTCAATCATGATTTAGCTCCTTTTGTAGCGAATGCTTTTCATGCAAAACCTAGGATTTGCCTCACTATTTCGTCTATCTGCTCTAGCTCCTCTTTTAGCTCGGCTTTTATTAGTCTGCGGGTATGGCCAATGCTGCGGGATTTTGTCAGTTGTGGGAGCAGTTGCTCCACCTTTTTGGTGCATTGCTCGCCGAGTTGTGAGAGTGCCTTGTGATTTTCATTGGATGAATTGTATTGAGGGATGGGAATTTCCAAAACCTTTTTGTGGATATCTCTGGGGCCCCATAAGCCCCGGCTCTGCATGGGTTTCAAGAGTTCATCCACAATGGGCGAATTGAGAACGGCGGCTAAATAATAAGCTTCCTTCTCATCATCCGTGTCATAATAATATGCCTTAGATTCGACTACGAATCCCTGTGTTTCCAGACTTTGCCCCTCCACTTCAAACCTGATGGGCTTATCCTCCACCATGCAGCTACAGAGATAGGTAGCAGAGGCAGGATAGAGAACTTTATATTCTGCCCTTTTCTGACTCGATAGCTTTTTCCTATAATCAAGCCACTCTTGAACATCCAATCTCTCAGCTTTTTCTCCCCGGCGTTCCTTCCATTCAGCCTGAGCCTTTTCCAGCCAGTTTGCTAGATTAAGAAAGCCCTGGCTGCGGGCTTCATCAGTGCTAAGGACTTTGAAATGCTTCCCCAAGGGCAAAAGAGGCAAGACTACCAGCCTAAAACCCAGGTGCCCGAAAGGAACGATGTCGGTGGATAACAAAGTGGCATAAAGAAAATCCCTCTCGATGTTCCCTTGAAGCCTCAAGCCCTTGTACGCTGGCTTAGCCTCTTTCCGGGCTCTTTCTGTGCTGGAAACATAGGGCAGCGAGGGATCGAAGCCAAATGTGGGGTGGGACTTTACTTCCACGAACCAGAGAGAGCGGGGATGGATATCTGCACCCCGCTTGAAGTATGGTCGGTAAAAACTCCTCACACCCAGCGTTGGTTTCATCTTCAAAGTAGTCAAGAAACTTTGCTTCCCCATCTGACCAAGGAAAAGCTCCTTTGAAGTAACCGTCAGTTTTTGACTTGCCTCCTCTAGGCTGGCGTTTTTCCGTTTTAGCTTTCCAGAAAAGGTTTCACACCTCAGAGGATATCTCGTTTCAGCTTCCTTAGTGGCAAAGAAAACGCAAGCAGGGACTGTTTGAAAGAGTGGCTCAACCTTTTCCAAATCCCAGACCTCTTCAAAGCCGAGAGAGAGGGAGAAATAGGAGCGACGGAAATTATAATGCTGGTCGGAGGAGAATACGCTTCTGGGCAGGACAAAGCCAATAGTTCCTCCGTTCTTGAGATAGAGACCGGCAGTCCTGAGAAAGAAAAGCGTTGCCAATTCCATATTGGAGATGTTCTCTGCACTACTGGAGAGAAGTCTATATTCCTCCACGATTTGATGCTTGAGAAACTTCTGGTATTCACCCTTCTCCACATCGTTGTAGGAGAGCCAGGGAGGATTGCCCAGGACTACATCGAAATTACCCTTGAGGAACAAAGGTTTATACAGGTTCTTGAGAATGAAAGCCCAAATGGTGTCTCGCCTCTCCTCTATAAGTTCCTTCATTGCCTCAGCCAGCTTATAGAGAGCAAGGGAAAGGGTTTCATCGGCTGCTATCTTAGGGAATGCTTTCCCTATGAAGTTAAGAAATGTTTTCTCATCTCCTCCCTTCCTGCCAGCAAAATCCCGAGCAAATTCCTTCGATACCTCGATGGCTTCATCGTAAAGCTGAGGATTATGGATGAGGACTTCGGGGATTATGATTCGCTTGCCATCAATTTCCAACTTGAAGCCAGGCAGCCGTGCACCCATCTCCATCTGTCCCTCCATCTGGGGAAGCCTTATGGAATCGGCAAGATAAATGGGGAGCGCTACGGGCTTTCTTCTTTTCTTAAGTAGGTCACCCAAGGCAAGGAGATAATTAGTCTTAGTAATTATTACTGCCAGAGGATGAATATCTATGCCCGCTACATTTTCCAGGATATGCTCCAACGTTTCCCTGGAATTTCCCAAAGTATCCCGCTTGTGCTTTATGGTCATATAAAGGAAAGTACCCGACCCGCAGGCGGGGTCGAGAACAGAATATCGGGGATTCTCGCCCAGCACCTTCTCCACCATGCGATGGGCGAGCCAATCTGGAGTGTAATATTCTCCTAAGTCATGGCGCGCTTCAGGGTCAACAAGTTCCTGATAGAGTGCCTTAAGGACATCCTCGGAAAGTTCCTTCAAGTTGTATTTTAAAAGCAGGCTCAGGAGTTTCTTAGAAATATCAAGCCCAACAGCTTCTGCACCTTCCCGGGCGATCCAGGAGAAGAAATCCTCTTCAAGGAAGTTGGCGATGCGCTGTCCTTGGAAGAATTCTCCGTTCAATATGCTAGATACTTCCTCGCTTGAGGGAATTAAACCTCTCTCAGTAAGTCGTGCCCAGGCGATCAGCTTGGCCAGCGTTGCCAGATAGGTATGCCTGAGAAAGAGGTCTTTGCTTCCAATGACGCTTCCGTAAGTAACACGAAGGTACCTCTCCCAGTTTTCATAAATAACCTGAAAGTCGCTTCTATCTTCGACCTGTCTTAGAGCTTCTTTCAGCAGCCGAAAGGAAAAGAGGAAGGCAGGGCTACGCATGCCGAAGTCTCGTTCAAATTCCTCAGTTCGTGGCGGGAGGATTCTTTCCCTGAAAAAGTATCTATCCAGCCAGAAATATGCCTGGTAAGGCTCTGGAGTTGGCAGCTTTAGCTCGTCAATCTTTTCCAGCACTATATCTTCTGGGAGCAGGGACTCAGTCAAAGGTTTTTTAGTGCTGGGGGAGAAGACCTGGAAGTTTATCCCGTCTGCTGCCATGCAGAGGTAGTTTATTTTCCTTTCCTCTTCTTCAGACCAGAGACAGGCAATGTATTTTTGAAGCTGCTCTTTGGCTTCTGGAAGTGTCTTATTTAAATCCTTCTCAAATTCGATTACCAGATTTCCATAGAGATTATCCACCTTTCCCTTTAGCACAACATCCTTCCTTTTGCTCTTCACATACCTTTCGACACCGCGGAGGTAGTCTTCAACGAACTTGGTGTTCATATCTCCAAATATGTCCTTCAGAAGTAAGAGGAACCTCTGGGTTTTGGCTGACTCTGACCCCAAGCGAGAAACCTCTTCAGTGTAATCCTTAAGGATCGAGACTCTTTGGGCTTCAAAAAGATCAGGGGTTCGGGATGGTTTTTCACTAAGCTTGGACTTCTTCATGGCTATAGAACACCTTTTTCTTGTAGTAGTTCTTTTACTCTTTGCAGAAACTTCTCGGCGTTTTCTAATTGGGAGCGAGCTTCCTCAAGAGAGGCAGTGTAGAATTCATCGTAATCAGCACTTATCCTCTCCTTCTGCGCCAATTTAAGAATCTCAGCAAGCTCTCTTTCTAGCTCCTTGGTTTTAACAAAGTACCGATTAAAGAAAGAAATAACCCCTGAATGCTTCTTAGGGTCTAAATTCTTGGTAAGTAGAAGTGCCTTCGCTGCGAAAAAGATGGCATAATAAGACTTGGAGACGGAATCCTCGTAAAACTCGTTGGTAAAGAGCGACTTGGCTACATCCAAATTTTTATAGGCTCTATTGAGTCGCTTAGTTATAAGTTCTCTCGTATTCATTCTAATATCACACCGTCGGCCTCAACTTCTGAAATGAAAGGGGCTCCTATCTTCTTGCGTTCCTCATAATCCTCGACGGAATAAATCACCGGAGAAAGGCGGTAAATGTTGTAATGGAGCTCGGTTTCAACAACCTGCTCAATAACCTTTTTTTCTGTAGGTATATCTCGATTTTGTACTATCACCAGCAAGTCAATATCAGAGCCTCTTTTTGCTCTCCCTCTCGCTTTGGAGCCAAAGAGGATAATTCTCACAAGGTTTTCTCCCAAGCTCTGGCGAACTCTTTCCACGAAGGTTCTTAAGGTTTCTTTCTCCCGCCTGGTTAAAGTAAGCAGTTCAAGTGTTTTCATGTTCTTTTAATACCTCGTTCACAATGCGGCGGGCGATTTCGAAGGCAGCGGCAATGCGAATTATCTTGACATCGGCGATGCCTTTTATATCTAAGAGCTTTTCTAGAGGCTGGTTTGCCATACCTTTAAAGCCACCAAATTTTTGTAGAATCTCCTCGGCAATCTTCTCCGCTGGCTTACCAGAGATGCCGGGGGCGATAAGAATGGAAAGAAGCTCAGCATCGGTCAATGTTTCTGCTCCAAGCTCTCGGAGCTTGCCGCCGGGATGCTGCCACCTTTGTGATTTGCTATTCATCCTTGAGAATATTTTATCACCACACAGAGATATTATCTTGCCCTTTAATCACGAGATTGCTTCACGGAGCTTGTCCTGAGCGAGATTCTTCGCTACGCTCAGAATGACAGGAAGTGAACGGCTCGCAATGACAGTGTTGGGTCGCAATCATGATAATTCAAAAGCATTGCCCCTATGTGGGTTTCATCATGCCTGTTTAAACGGGTTTACTGCCTTTATCTCCTCAAATATGGCGAAATCTTGTTCATTCACAGTATAAATCGTGGTTACGCCGTTATCCAGCATAGTGGCTACTATTTGAGCATCGAAGAAGTCCAGAGATTTCAATTGGTAGTGTTTGACCAGGTCAAGGGTTAGCTTTAGGGTGCTTTCCTTAGGATACAACTTCAGGATAGTATCTGTTCTTAAAAGCCCTTCGATTACCAGGACAGCCTCTTCAGGTGTTAATGCCTTTTCTATTTTCTTGGGATTAGTGGCTGTGGCATAGAACTCGCCCAGTACTTGCAGGGAAAGACATGTCTCAAGTTTCCCCTTACCGATCGCTTCCATTAAAGCGTTTGCTTCAGCATGGTACGGACTATCCTTGTTGGTAGCATAGACTATCAAGTTAGTATCAAGAAAAATAGGATTATTCATTAGAGGTCTTTATAGATTTCCCGTCGGCTTAAGCTACCCTTAATTACCCCCATGTTATAGGTGGGAAGACTAATCGCCTCTGCTTGTTTAGCATTAGTTTCCTTTCCGCTTGTTTCTGTCTTCGCCTTTAGCCACTCATCAATCTGCTCTTTGTAGAAGCGGTAGCTTCTGTAGCCTATCTTAATTGCCGGGATTTCTCCCTTTCTGGCTTTGCGCAAAACAGTCTCCCGGTTTAACCTAAGGTATTCAGCAACTTCATCCACAGTTAATAGTTTGTCCATTACTCACTCCTTTTATTAGTCTATAAGGATTATACTGGATTAATGTTGACTTATCAAGCGATTATAGGATAATTCATGATAAAAGTCTATTGAACTTTTCTCCTGGAGAGACAAGATTGTCCCCTTGTCCCTGGTTTCAAGATTGCTTCGCTGCCTCGTCGCTTCGCTCGGAGCTTCGGCTCACCGCAATGACGGTGTTGGGTCGCGAACTGTGGCAATTCAAAAATGTTGCTCCCATGTGGGTCCCATCAGTCCTCTCTATATAAGCTCTCGTAGCCTGACTATGTAGCTATTGAACATTTCTCCGCTAGCTTTCTCGTGCCTGGAGATGAAATCCTTCCACTGTGGGCTGTTTTTGACGTTGGCTTCTATTGAGCTTTCCACATCGACTTTCAAACCCTGTTTTATTACCTGTTGCGCTACTGCTTGAAGCTGGCTTTCTACCGCGCTTTTGAGCTGCTGGTATGTTTGCTCCTTCACTTGCGTGTATTTCTGGTGGAGGGCTTCAATGGAATTCAGGACTAGCTCTAAGCTAGAGTATTTTCCCTCGCCTTTCATCGTTTCCAAGGCTAAGACAGCGCTGCGGCGTTGGTCAAAATCCGCCTGGCTCATTTGCAAACGAAGGGTGTCTATTAGCTTGGTCTGTGCTTCTTTTATAGTAGATTCATCGCTTTGTTCCTTAAGGGATTTCAGCTTTTTCCATAAGTCCTCTGAGTTAAGTTCGCCTTTGAAATATTGGGAGAGCAAAGAGTCAAGCTCCTGAGAGCGTCTCATCCTCTCCCTTTCTTCTTCCGAGAGAGCACCTATCTTAGCTAATCTTTCCCTTGCCAGTGGAGAAAGTTCCATGTCCATTACTCCCTTAACTGCCCTTAGGCTGCTTAATTTTGCCTCAGTAGTGCGACCCTTTAGGGTCGTGCACGAGGCTAAAGTCACCCACAAAAATCTGCGATTTTTGCGGGAACCCAACAAAGCCTCGCACTACATTTTAAAACTGCCGCCGCTCTTCTTTCTGAAAGGCGGCTTTGTTGGCACCCGAATGGTATAGCCAATTTTCGAGGCGAAATTGGACATCAGCCTTTCTCCCTGGGTGCCGCAATCAGGGCAAGAAGCAGGCTTATCAAAATCACTTATCGGTTTTTTAACCTCAAATTCCTTCTCACATTTTGGACACCAATACTCATACGTGGGCATTTCATCACCTCCTCACTACTCTTGTTAGCTCCTTTTCGTAAGGCTCTTTTATTATACCTCTTTCGGTGATGATGGAGCTTATGTAATTATGGGGCGTTACATCGAAGGCAGGGTTGGCTGCTTTCACTCCTTCTGGTGCAATGAGTATTCCCTGGATATGAGTTACTTCCTGAGGATTTCGCTCCTCGATGGGAATTTCGTTCCCTGAAGGCAAAGAAAAATCAACAGTGGTAGTTGGGGCAGCGACGTAAAATGGGATACCGTTCTCTTTAGCTAGAACAGCCAGAGTATAGGTGCCAATCTTATTGGCCACATCGCCATTGGCGGCAATCCTGTCAGCTCCAACAATAACGCAGTCTATTTTCTTCTGATGCATAAAGTAACCAGCCATAGAGTCGGTGATTAAGGTTACAGGGATGTTTTCCTGCCTAAGTTCCCAGGTGGTAAGTCTGGCTCCCTGAAGAAGGGGACGAGTCTCCGTAGCCATAACGCTTACTTGTTTTCCTTGCTCTTTAGCAGCTTTGATTACACCCAGGGCTGTGCCGTAGCCAGCGGTAGCTAAAGGGCCAGCGTTGCAATGAGTGAGGATAGTGAAGCCATCTTTGATAAGCTCTGCTCCTATCTGGCTAAGATGCCTGGTGGCCTCTATCTCTTCCTGGTGAATTCGCTCTGCTTCATTAATAAGAGCTTCTTTTATTTCAGGAATGCTGCTCCTAGTAGTCATCTTTCTCATCCTGTCAATGGCTCGGAAGAGGTTAACAGCGGTAGGTCTGGAGGCGGAGAAAGCCTGCAGAATCTGGTCAAGCTGGCTGAAGAACTCTGCTTTGCTTTTTAGTTCTATATTTTGTGCTCCGAGGGCAATTCCATAAGCGGCGGCAACTCCGATGGCTGGCGCCCCACGAATTCTCATCTCCTTGATGGCCAGAGCCACATCTTGGTAACTAGCTAGGTCAACAAAGCTTT
>JAUWHW010000005.1 GCA_030605665.1 Dehalococcoidia bacterium
AATCAAAACTATAAAGAGGATGGCTTATGGCTACCGTAACATGGATAACTTCCGAATGAGAATATTGGCAACTAACCCGGGCTGCAAGAGCACAGTTTCACACTTATTGACGTAGAACCCTAGATAACCATCTCTTGACACTCCCCATTATAGTAGTATAATCCACATTGTAAGGAGGTGTATTATGCCACGCAAAGAAACAGTAGAAAAGGTTGTTGATGGCGATACTATTGAAACTAGTGTTCGTAAAAGACCCGTCAGAATTGAAGGCATTGATACCCCAGAAAAAGGTCAACCAGGCTATCCCGAAGCTAAACAGGCTTTAGGGAAACTTCTGAAAGGTGAAAAGGTCACTGTAACGCCAGTAGCAACAGACAAATATGGCAGAACAGTTGCTAAGGTGAAATTAGGCAATGCCCTAGTCAGTAACCTGATGAAGAAGCATCAGAAGAAATAGTGTCATCTTCGCTAGCCCGAAAGCCTATTTCATCCAAGTATTTGATTAAATCATCCATCTTGGAATCGCCAACATACCACTCTAATTCCTTTGCGGAGTTTATCCGAATAATATTGCTTAGCATATCTCCTCCTTTACATGACCTCAAGGTATACTCGCCTAATAAATTGAGGTTGGAAGTAAAACCCTTCGAGATAGTAACCTTGAAGCTCAAACTTTAGGAGTCACCATGGGATTTGAACTTAAGCTCATGAGGAGCAAAAGGAACCCGATTTTAAGTCCCTCCGATAGGTGGTGGGAGAATAGACTGGTCTTCAACGCGGGAGTCCTACAACTGGGGAGCAAGACTCATCTTATCTACCGCGCCCACGGCGAGGATCAGATTGCACGTCTGGGCTATGCCAGACTTACAAATATAGACGAGATAGAAGAGCGCCTGCCATACCCTATCTTCATGGCGCAGGAGTGGTTTGAGCCGGACGGGGCTGAGGATCCACGGCTGGTGGCAATTGAGGATAGAATCTATATGCTTTATGCTGGTAAGGACAAAGATATGGCCCGTGTCTCCGAGTCGCATATCTCTGTAGCTGACTTCTTGGCTGGTAGATGGGCGTGGAGTAGACACAGGCTCATCCTGCCGATAATGGTTGGGATTCATAACAGAAACGCGACTTACTTCCCGAGAAGGCTTAATGGTAGATTAGCACTATTACACCGACCTATAACGATGGCACAGAACATATGGCTTTCGTTCTCCTATGATAGAATCCACTGGTACGACCACGAGGAGATCCTGAAGGCACGCCCTGGGTACTGGGACGATGCTAAGGTGGGGGTGGCTGGGCCACCCATCGAGCTTGACGAGGGATGGCTTCTAATCTACCACGGCGTCGAAGCCAAAACATGGGCGTATCGCCTTGGCTGTGCCCTACTGGATAGGGATCATCCTGAAGTCGTACTTGAGAGATGCGAGGGGCCCATCTTAGAGCCGGTGGAGGATTATGAACTCTCAGGCGGTGCTCCAAATGCAGCATTCTCCCCCTCAGGCGGTGCTCCAAATGTAGTGTTCTCCTGTGGGGCAGTTGTCATTGAGGACAAGCTAGTTCTATACTATGGTGCCGCCGACAAGGTTATTGGGGTCGCCATAGGGGATCTGCCGGGGAAACCAGTTTGAGGAGTGAGAAATGGGAAATACGCCGCTCGTATCAATAACCATCCCGAGTTACAACTCGGAGAAGATGATTCCTTTCTGCCTGGAAGGAGTTGCCAAACAAACCTATCCAAATATTGAGACCCTGGTGATCGATAGTCACTCAGCCGATAGAACAAGAGATACTGCGGCTAACTATAAGGCCAGGAGCATAGAATGCGACGGAAAACTGCTGGCTGCTAGATATCTAGGTTTGAAGGAATCCAAGGGGCCATATGTAGTCCTTGTGGATACCGACCAAATCTTGGAACCTACAGCTATCGAAAGGGCTGTGGGTATGATGGATGACTACGATATGGTAGTCTTTGAGACACAGTCCTACAATACTGAGTGGTTTATCCCGAAACTACATGGTGCCTCAAAGCAGATAATGGCGGCTCGCTTTATGAAGCCCGGTGCTTTTGACCCAACTAGAGGGCCTTTTCTGCCAAGATTCTTCAAAAGGGAGATTCTGGAAAAGGCCTTTGCTGCGATACCTCAGGAGTTAATACCGGGCACAATCCATCCTGACCATGCCATCATTTACTATGAGAGTTACAAGATCTCACAAAGAGTAGGTGGTCTGCGGAATGCTATCTATGACATAGAGCCTGACTTCAGAAAGCTTTGGCAAACGCGCTACAGATACGCAGCGTCACTGAGAAGCGTCAAGAAATCGTATTATGGAAATCTACTTTGGAACAAAATGGGATTCGGCCCCTGTTTTGGACGCCCTGTAGTGGCTGGTCTTCAAACTCTATTACTGGTGGTAATAATCAAGGTTATTGAATGGATGGGGTATTACTTTGGTCATGCCTCCTGATATTATGTTCCGCCGGACATACGAGACGTCGCTGCCAGTGAAGATGGTGGAGAGTCAGCGCAGCAATAAGTGATACCCGACTTCCACTACTTGCCATTGTACCGGCCATCAACATTATTCACGCATTCGACAAACTTGATGCAGTTTCAGCAGCAGTTTTTCGGTAAACAGTTCCACCAAATTTCGCTTGAGAGCCCGGCTTGCATACTCAGGAGTTATGCTCAGGCTTCGGCTTTCCACTGCTTGAAGCAATGTCCTGTGGCTGTCCTGTAATTTCCTCTAATGTCTCATCACTGCCGGAGGTAGTGGGAGAGGCAGCGATTCAGGTAAATCCCCATGATATTGATGGATTAGTCCAGGCTGTTCAGGAAGTTTTGACCAACAAAGACCTCAGGAAAAAAATGATCCAGGAAGGATTCAGACAAGCACATAAGTTTTCCTGGGGGTATGCTGCCCAAGAAACCTTGCAGGTGTATCAAGAGGTGGAAGAAAAATTGAAGTAAGCTATTCAACCTGGATAATGCGTGAAAGCCTCTTAGTCTATTTCAAACATTAAATAAAAAGGTAATTACATCTCCGTCATGCACGATGTAGTTCTTACCTTCTATTCTGAGTAACCCTTTCTTTCGCGCCTCAGCTAAATTGCCACATCTCTCCAAATCATTATAGTTTATTACTTCAGCTCTGATAAAACCTCTTTCCATATCAGTGTGGACCTTCCCTGCTGCCTTTGGTGCTGTGGTGCCGCTGGGAATAGTCCAGTCTTTTAACTCAGCGGAAGCCGTGGTGAAGAAGGAAATTAGCCCCAGAAGGCTATAGGAAAGGTTGATAACCTGGTCAAGTGCTGGCGTAGTTAGTCCCATAGCCTCACGGAATTCTTTAGCCTCGGTATCGCTGAGTTGCCCCAATTCCATTTCCAGCTTGCCGCATAAAGCTACCACAGCAAATTGGGGATAAAGTGACTTTATCTCGTTTTCCAGTTGTGAGGCTTGTGATATTTGTGCCTCTCCGATGTTAAGAATAATTAGCATGGGTTTAGCAGTGAGGAACTGATAATTAGATAGCGTTTTAAGTTCGTCCTCGGCTAAGCGCTGCTGCCTTATTGGTATATCCTTCTCCAATGCTGCCTTGATCTTCTCTAGCAGAGCTTGCTCTTTCAAATACAGTCCACGCTCCGACGTTTTAGCTCCTTCTAATGTGGCTTTCAGTTTATCCAGCCTTCTTTCAATGATGGTTAGATCGGAAAAGGCAAGTTCCAAGTCCAAGGTGGCTATATCCCTCTCGGGGTTTATGCTTCCTTCAGGATGGGGTATTTCCCCATCTTCAAAAGCTCTGATTACTTGAAGTAAAGCATCGGCAGTAGTTAGATAGCCTAAAAGTTCTCCCTCCACTTCCCCCTTGCTGAAAGCTTTAGCTGAGCCTGCAATGTCTACATAGCTTACTTCAGCGAGAACGGTTTTTTTGGGATGGAATATGCCTTCCAGCATGGGTAATCGTGAGTCAGGTATCTTAGCCACACCTATATTTGGAGTTAGTGAAGGGGAATAAGCGGCAATTTCAGCTTTACCTTTGGTTAAGGCATTAAAAATCGTTGTTTTGCCGCTCTTCGGTAACCCAATAATGGCGACTTTCATGGCTAATATTTTACCACCTTTCTCTAGAGACTGCTTCGCTGTCACCCTGAGCGATAGCGAAGGGTCTAGATTCTTCGCGTTGCTCAGAATGACAAGGGATTCTAGACCCGTCAAATATGGGTTGGCGCTGTGGTAGAATACCAAGGGATGTTTTATATTCTTTACGGTCAGGATGATTTCTCCCTTAATCGGGCTGTTGACAGGATTAAAGCTGACTTAGGCGAGCCACAAATGCTGTCAGTTAATACCACCAGGCTGGATGGCCAAAAGCTAGCCTTGAGGGAACTTAAAGAGAGCTGTGATACTACACCTTTCTTATCCTCATATCGCTTAGTTATAGTTGATGGTTTGCTAAGGAGGTTTGACCCACAGCCGGGCAAGAGGCGATTTGGTAAGAGTGCCGCCACCAAATCCACAAACAAGCTAGGAGAATGGGAAGGTTTAGCCTCTTACGTTAAACAAATGGCATCAACCGCAGTGCTCATACTAGTTGATGGCAAAATAAGTGGTTATAACACCTTGCTGAAGAAACTTTCGCCATTAGCTAAGGTGAAGACTTTTCCCTTGCTACGCGGTAAAGGTTTAACAGCTTGGATACAACAACGAGTAGCTGAAGAGGGCGGTGGTATTGCTCCTGAGGCTGTGAATCTACTCACTGAGCTTATAGGTGGAAATTTATGGGCGATGAATAATGAGATCCTGAAGCTTGGTCTTTATGCTCAAGGACGCTCTATCAACGAAGATGATGTCAGGCAATTGGTAGACTATGCCCAGGAGGCTAACATCTTTGCTTTGGTAGACGCAATTGTCGTAGGTCAGATTGAGACAGCTCAACGGATGCTTCACCGGCTCTATCAGGAAGGTACCCCAGCGACTTACATTCTAGCTATGATTACCAGACAATTCCGTCTGATAGCACAAGCTAGAGAGTTGGGTTCAGGACTGTCTCGACAGCAAATTCAAGATAAATTAGGCTTAACCTCAAATTATGCTCTGGATAAAACACTCAATCAAGCCAAACTATATGACTTTGAGCACATAAAAAGAGCTTATGATAAGCTTTTAGAAGCTGACCTAGCCATTAAAACTGGCAAATATAATGACCAGTTAGCTCTCGAACTTTTAGTAGCTGAGCTTAGTACCTCTTGGGTTTAGCATGGCTGCCTTCTCGCTCATCGTGTTCGGTAGCTTTGCCTCGTGTTAACATCTATGCTAACATACTTAACATTCAGTCTCATATGCTAATATCCTTTTGGAATCAGAAAAGGTAACTGCAAGTGACTAGCGACGAAATCAGGCAACTTTTTCTAAAGTTCTTTGAAAACAAGGGACATAAGACTATCCCTGGCATATCTTTAATTCCTCATGGAGACCCTACTTTACTGCTGACCAGTGCTGGTATGGTGCAGTTCAAGCCTTATTTCCTGGGACTGGAGAAGCCTCCCAGTTTGCGATTAGTTTCTTGCCAAAAGTGCTTTCGCGCTACTGATATAGATTCTGTTGGCAATGCAAAGCATCTTACTTTCTTTGAGATGCTGGGAAATTTCAGCGTTGGTGACTATTTTAAGAAGGAAGCTATTTCCTGGGCATGGGAATTTGTCACCCAATATCTGAAATTACCTGAAGAGCGACTATGGGCAACTATTTATCTCGATGATGATGAAGCCTTCGCTTATTGGCGGCAAATTGGAGTTCCTGCTGAAAGGATATTGCGATTTGGGGAGGAGGACAATTTCTGGGGTCCGGCTGGCGCTTCAGGGCCTTGCGGGCCATGTAGCGAAATACACTATGACATGGGTGAAGAAGTTGGCTGTGGCAGACCTGAGTGTAAGCCTAATTGCGAGTGCGGTCGTTTCTCTGAAATATGGAATCTGGTATTCACTCAATATAACCAGAGCCCCGATGGTAATCGTACTCCTTTGCCCAAACCGAATATTGATACTGGAATGGGACTGGAAAGGATTGCAGCGGCGGTGCAAGGTAAATCCTCAGTTTATGAAACAGACCTTTTTTCACCATTGGTGCAACGGATTTGCCGGGTAGCAGGCAAATGTTGTGGCGAGAATGAGGGTGATGACCGGGCTATCAGAATTGTTGCCGAACATGGTCGTGGCATCACCTTTCTCATTGCTGACGGAGTTCTGCCCTCTAATGAAGGAAGAGGCTATGTCCTACGGCGACTACTGCGTCGCGCATCGCTTTTTGGTAGAAGACTAGGTTTGGATAAGCCTTTTCTTAACCAAGTTGCAGAGGTTGTTATTGATAATATGAGTCATATATATCCTGAATTGATAGCTAATCAAGGCCTAATTGGCGAAGTTATTAGGGCAGAAGAGGAAAAGTTCATCATTACCTTAGAGGCAGGACTTGCTTTGGTGGAAGAGCTTGTTGAGGAAGCTCTAAGCCAGGGAGGAAAGTGGCTGCCGGGAGAGCAAGTGTTTAGACTTTATGATACTTATGGCTTCCCGCCGGAGTTAACTGCTGAGATTGCCAGAGAAAAGGGGCTTTCTGTAGATTGGGAAGGCTTCCAGGTTGAGATGGAAAGGCAGAGAGAGAGAGCTAGGGTCGGCCAAAAGCTCGTCACGGGAAGTGCTCACATGAAATTGAAAGGCGAGCTCAAGGTCAAGGCCACGCTCATACGTAAGCAAACAGATTTTGTTGGCTATGAAGAATATAGCGCAAGGTCAAAGGTTCGCGATTTGGTAACTAACGAAAACTCTGTACGAACTGTGGCTGAGGGTAGTGAGGTTGACGTAATACTTGAAAAGACTCCCTTCTATGGCGAGGTGGGAGGGCAAGTAGGGGATACCGGTGAGATTAGCAGCGCTCAAGGAAAAGTCATTATTACCAATACTATAAGAGAGCCTTCAGATGTGATAGTTCACCAAGGAAGCGTTGTTGACGGCAAGATATCTGTTGGCGATGAGGTAGAGGCTAAAGTTGATTTAGCTCGTCGCCTGGATATTGCTCGCAACCATACTGCCACCCATCTTCTTCAGGCTGCTTTAAGAGAAATCTTAGGCAGCTATGTAAAGCAGAAAGGTTCGTTAGTAGAGCCAAACAGGCTTAGGTTTGATTTCTCTTGCCTGGTAGCAATAACTGAAGAACAGCTCACAGAGATTCAAAGGTGGGTTAATGAAAAAATACGTCAAAACTTGCCAGTGAAGACTAAAGTCATCCCTTATAACCAGGCCATTGCTGAAGGTGCTATTGCTTTATTTGAGGAGAAATATGGGGAGGAAGTTCGCCTGGTGGAAGTTGGTGAGCCACCCATAAGCAAAGAGCTTTGTGGCGGCACTCATGTCAGGTCAACGGGGGGAATCGGCTTTTTCCTCATATCAGGTGAAAGCAGCATTGGCACTGGTCTGCGTCGCATTGAAGCCGTAACCGGGAGGGATGCTGAACTACTGTTGGAGAAGCGTCTTTCCACTTTAGAGGGTGTGGCTGAGCAAACAGGAAGCTCGCCTGAAGGAGTTGGCAGTAAGGTAAAAGCACTTGTTGCTGAACTGGAGAAAGAACGTAAACGCTCTGTTTCATTAGAGAGAGAACTATCACGCAAAATAGCGGAATCCTTGCTTAAGCAAACAGAGCAAGTTAGTGGTGTAACAGTCCTATCTGCTAAAGTGCCACCGTTGACCATGCCTATCCTCAGGGAGATGGGCGATATATTGCGGGACAAATTAAGGAGTGCCGTAGTGGTTTTGGCTACGATTTACAGTGGCAAGCCTAACTTTCTGGCTATGGTTACTCCCGACCTAGTGGCTAAAGGGCTCCATGCTGGTGATATTGTTAAGCAGGTGGCTAAGGTGACTGGTGGTGGAGGGGGAGGCAACGCAAGCATGGCTCAGGCAGGTGGCAAGGACGCAGCTAAGCTTGGTGAGGCGCTGAACCTGGTTAAAAGCGTCATTGCCGGCCAAATCTCCTCTCCTTCAAGAAAATAAAAAATCAAAGGGCAAAAGTAAAAATGACAAATGGGAAGGTTAAAAATTACTTTTGACTCTTGAACTGTAATTTTGATTTTTGATGTTTAATTTTTGATTTCTTAAGGGGGTGAGGGTGGAAATGCGTAGCTTAGGGTTAGATGTCGGGGATAAAAGAACAGGAGTGGCAATAAGTGGTCCACAAGGGCTTCTGGCTGTTCCTTTAACTGTGATTGCCAAAAGCGAGGATGCAACTATAGGCGATATTATCAAGCTTGTTGAACAGCATAGAATAGAGCGTATTGTAGTTGGTTTGCCTCGCTCCTTAGATGGTAGCCTTGGTCAACAAGCCGATAAGGTAACCGCCTTCACTGAGAAACTTCGTAGTGTCATTGCGAGCCGAAGCCCTGAACTCTTCCCTTCCTGTCATTCTGAGGGAGAGAAGCGACCGAAGAATCTCGCTCAGAGTAAGCTTCGTGAAGCAAGAGCGAAGCAATCTCATCTTACCCGAGTCGACATACAACTATGGGATGAGCGGTTCTCCACTGTAGCTGCTGAGCGGTTGATGGCTGAGGCGGGCACCAAGAGAAACAAAAGGAATCAGCATCGGGATGCCCTAGCTGCCGCCTTTATTCTTCAGGGATTTCTGGACAGTTGTCATTCTGAGCCTCCCCCCTGTCATTCTGAGCGAAACGAAGAAACTGGTTAATGGCAAAATTTATTGGCCTCATTGGTTATCCCATCAAACATTCCATTTCTCCTTATTTCCAGCAAGCGGCTCTGGATTACTACCAGCTTGATATTCGCTATGAAGCCTGGGAAACAGCCCCAGGGGAACTTGAAGCTACAATAGCTAAACTAAGGGAGCCTCAAAACCTGGGAGCTAATGTAACTGTGCCTTACAAAGAAGCAGTTTTACCTTTACTGGATGAGGTTGATGACCTGGCAAGTTTGATTGGCGCTGTCAATACCGTAGTTAAGAGGGATGGTAGACTTTTGGGTTTCAATACCGATGCGCATGGTTTTATTCAGGGTTTACGCCAGGAAGGATGTTTTGAACCTGAAGGTAAACGGGTAGTGATTCTTGGTGCTGGTGGAGCTGCCAGGGCAGTTTGCTTTGCTTTAGTGCGGGAGAAAGCAAGCTCGCTTACTATTATCAATCGGACTCAGACGCGAGCCAAGGGATTAGCTAATAGCTTAAATAGCTACATAGCTGAACTTGGACTGAGAACCGGGGTGACTACTCTGCCATGGCAAGCTTTGAGCTCAGGTGGGACTTTTGCCCGCTGCCAGTTAATAGTTAATTGCACCACCCTGGGAATGAAGTATAGTCCCCAGGAAGGAAAATCACCCTTGAGTATTGAAGTAATTCCCAAGAATATCTTGGTTTATGACCTGGTATATAATCCTCATCCCACACCCTTGCTGCGGTTAGCTCAAAAGGCGGGAGCAAATATACTTGGCGGCCTAGCTATGCTAGTATATCAAGGAGCGGCCTCTTTCGAGTTATGGACGGACAAGAAGGCCCCCATCACTATAATGTTGGATAAGGCTAAGGAAGCAGTTCAAAAATTCGCCTAGGTTGATGCTAAAGCTTCAGGGTTTAGCCATCATGAAAGGGAAAAAGACAGGATAATGAATAATCCCTATCTTATTGATTGGGCAATTACCAATAAGTGCAATCTCAATTGTCTCCATTGTAGAGGGATGGCTTCACAAGAACTTGATGGGGAGAAGGTGCTAGAGGTTGCAGAGCAGATACCCTTACTTAAGCCAGGATGGGTTATCATTGAGGGAGGAGAACCGCTTTTACGTCAAGAACTATTTAAAGTCATTGAGATTATTCATAATGGTGGGGTCAGGATTTATCTCATTAGCAATGGCATGTTTTTCGATGAGAGCATAGCCACCAGGTTAGCTGAATTTGAGGTGAATCTCATGATAAGCATAGATGGAGCTGATAAAGGAAGCTATGAAGAGATAAGGAAAGGAGCAAGTTTTCAAAAACTAAAACAGTCGGTAGCAATTGCCCATGAATATAAAATCCTTGATTCTTGTCCTGTGACTATAGGGAAGCATAACTACGAAGAATTGGGCAAAATATTTAAATTTGCCCAGGAGATAGGCTATGAAAAGATTACATTTTTGGGATTAAAACCCTGTAAGGATTATGAAAAATATGTTCTGAATGGAGAACAATATAAGACTCTCTTTCTTTCTGTGGTGAAATATCAGAAGGAATATATGATGAATGTATATTTTGACGAGCCGTTTTTCAAGCCATTTCTAAAGGAGCACAATATTGATTATTCCACAAGCTGGGAAAATGGTATTATAGTTCCAGATACCTCCTCATGCGTCTTTGGCAGTTATATGTTTATTGAGACAAACGGGGATGTGAAGCCTTGCACCTTTGCCGCCAAGGCAATGGGCAACGTAAATGAAAAAGACCTAGCCCAAATATGGGATGATATACAAAATTCGGAATGGATTAAAGAGATAAAGGATTTCTCTACCAGAAAAGGTCGATGCCGGGAGTGTAAATACTTGTATAACTGTGGGGGTTGTCGCTCCAGAACATTTATTTTAACCGGGAGCTGGCTGGCCTCAGACCCTTCTTGTCCCTTGAGGTGAAAGAAATGAGAGTTGTAGGAATAGACCCTGGAACATATAGTTTCGATCTTTTCGGAATGGAAGATAACAGGGGAATTATAGTGGATGAATCCATAAAGTCAGAAGATGTGTTCAAAAATCCTTATATACTTATGGAAAGACTTGAGAAGCTAACACCATTGGACATTATCATTGGTCCCTCAGGGTGGGGAATACCTTTGAAAAGCATAAAAGATATGACCGAAAGCGATATCGGGAGAATGATCCCATTGGATACAAAGGTAGCAGTAAACGAGGGAATAAAAAATGTGCTCTTAGAGATGAAAAAAAGAGAGATGCCTGTTTGCTTCACACCTGGTGTCGTTCATCTTAAAACCGTTCCTGCTTACAGGAAGTGGAATAAATTCGATATGGGAACAGCAGACAAGGTGTGCTGCGTAGCATTGGGGATAAAGGGTCAATCTGAAAGGTTAAGCATTTCCTTTAATGAAACCTCCTTTATCTATGTAGAAATGGGTTATGGATTCAGCGCGGTGATTGGTGTTGAATTTGGAAAGATAGTCGACGGGATAGGGGGTACAAATGGCGCATTGGGTTTCATTGCTTCAGGGGGCATGGACGCCGAAATTGCTATTAGATTAAAACCGCCATTGACACAGGACATCGTTTTTAGGGACGGCTTAAGGGATTTTGTGGGCAAAGATATTGAGCCAGAGGATCTAAAGAACTATAAAGAAGCGATGACTCTTTTAGGAGAAGCTGTGGAAAAGGATGTAGCTTCAATGCTTGTTTCCATGCCTTACCCCAGGGAGATAATCCTATCCGGCAGATTAATACAATATGAATTTATACACCAGGGACTCAGAGATAGGCTTAAAAAGTATGGGAGTGTTATAAAGGTTGAGAAACTATCCAGGATTGCTAAAGAAGCTGCTTGTGGTGCTTATATTATTGGGGAGGGATTACTGGGGGGAAAATACCATAAGCTTGTAGAAAATATGGGAATTGACACTGCTGCTGGATGTTCAGATTAAAGCGACTAAAAGCCAGGGCTGTCTTCAGTTGACATAATGTTTAATAAAGCGAGTAAGGTACTCATAGGAGGAGAAAGATGAGAAGGAAAAAAGTGACCATTATTGGTCTGGCTGTGTTATTGCTGGCCGCGATGCTGATTCCGGCTAGCTGCATGCCAGTAGGAGATAAAATAGCAGTGATTCCTCTCAGCGGAGCTATTACAGCAGGAGGTAGTTCTTTATTTTATGGCTCGGCTATCACTCCCGGCTTGGTGAGGGAACAACTGAACAGGGCAGAGAAAGATATTACAGTAAAGGCGATAGTCCTTCGCATAGAGAGCCCTGGAGGGGTAGTGGCCCCTTGCCAAGAAATTTTAGTGGAGATAGAAAAAGTTAAGCAAACAAAACCGGTTGTGGTCAGTATGGGAAATACGGCTGCTTCTGGCGGTTATTATATCTCGGCTAAGGCAGACAAGATCGTGGCCCTTCCAGGCACCTCTACTGGGAGCATCGGTGTTATCTCCCAGATACCCAATGTTAAAGGACTTTATGATAAGTTGGGAATTGAGATACAAACTTTCAAAGGTGGGAAATATAAAGATATGTACTCGGGATTTAGAGAGCTAACACCCGAGGAAAAGGAAATTATGCAGCAGATGGTGGATAACTATTATGAGCAGTTTGTGCAGGTAGTGGCTGAAGGTAGGGGACTGAGCAAAGAGCAGGTCAGAAGTTTAGCTACAGGTCAGCTTTATACCGGCGCTGAGGCCAAGGAGTTAGGGCTGGTTGACGAATTAGGCGGGCTGGATACAGCTATAGATTTGGCAGCAGAGTTAGCTGGCATTACAACTCCAAGAGTAGAGTATTATACCCTTCCCAAGTCCCTCTTGGAATCGCTTCTAGGCATTAATTTGGATAGTTTGGTTTATGCCATCCAGATGAGGTTACTGGGATTGAGTGGGCAAGATATAGTCCTGCTACAGACCTTAAGCCGCACTTATCCTGAACCTCAATATCTGTGTCAAAGCTGATGGGAGTAGATTGTTTGGCAACTTCGGTTTTTTGTCATTCTGAGCCCCGTGGGCGAAGAATCTCTTATGGCCCCTTGGCGGAGCCTATCCTGATGAGCCGAAGCTTTGAGTGGAGTGAAGAGGAGATTCTTCGGTCGCTTCGCTCCCTCAGAATGACAGGGGAGTGAAAGGAGCTAATGGGACAATTTCGCTTTACTACTGCTGGAGAATCCCACGGGAGGGGATTGGTGGCCATAGTTGAAGGGATGGTAGCTGACCTTCCCTTGGAAGCGGAATATATCAATAAAGAACTTAAGCGTCGCCAAGCAGGCTATGGGCGTGGTCCCCGCATGAAAATAGAGAAGGATAGAGTGGAAATCATCTCAGGCGTCCGCTACGGGCTAACAATAGGCAGTCCCATTGCTCTCTTTATACCTAACCGAGAGTGGCAAAACTGGCAGGAAATAATGAGCGTTGCCCCTCTGGAGAAGGAAACTGAACCCATAACTCATCCTCGTCCTGGGCATGCTGATTTAGCTGGGGTGACTAAATATAATCTCAAGGACATCAGACCTATAATGGAGAGAGCCAGTGCTCGAGAGACCGCTGCCAGGGTAGCTGCTGGAGCTATAGCCAAAAGATTTTTGGAAGAATTTGGCATAGTTATTCATAGCCATACTATAGCTATAGGCAGCGTCAAAATGTCATTGCCAGATGACTCCCTCCGTCATTGCGAGCCCTTCGCCTCCCGTCATTCTGAGCGCAGCGAAGAACCCCAGAGACCCTTCACTTCGTTCAGGGTGACAAAGGAGGGTTGTCATTCTGAGGGAGCAAAGCGACCGAAGAATCTCGCTCAGGATAAACTCCGCGAGGCAATCTCCATAAATTGGCAGCAGGTAGAAGCTTCTCCAGTCCGCTGTGCTGATGCTGAATTGGAAAGGGAGATGATAGCAGCCATAGATAAAGCCAAAGCTAGTGGAGATACGTTAGGTGGCATCTTTGAGGTAATCGCCGCTGCTGTGCCTGTTGGCTTGGGTAGCCATATTAGCTGGGACCGCCGTCTCGATGGCAGGATTGCTCAGGCCATAATGAGCATCAATGCTGTGAAGGGAGTGGAAATCGGTGCTGGATTTGCCCTAGCCAAGCTCAAGGGCTCTCAGGCTCAGGATATTATCGAGCCTCACCCTTTCCCCGTCATTGCGAGCGAAGCGAAGCAATCTCTCCCCTGGTGTCATGTCACTAACTATGCCGGCGGCATTGAAGGCGGCATAAGCAATGGCGAGGATATAATAGTCAGTGCTGCAGTCAAGCCTATCGCTACCTTAGCCAGCCCCTTGCCATCCATAGACCTTCGTAGTGGCGAAATAGCCAAGGCTCACTACGAGCGCAGCGATATTTGTGTGGTCCCCGCCGCTGGGGTGATTGGCGAAGCAATGCTGGCTATCGTTTTAGCTGATGCCTGTCTGGAAAAATTCGGCGGAGATAACCTGAAAGAGACGCTGGCAAATTATCATAATTACCAATTGTCTTTGCCTCGTTCCTGATGATGGATTATAGTTAGCTAAGATTTTACAGAAGGAGAAAAGTGAATCTGCCTGTTATTCTCACGGAAGGCGAAGATGGCTATATTGTAGCCGAGATACCGATGCTTCAGGGGTGCATTTCGCAAGGTAAGACTAAAGAAGAAGCACTGGCTAATATCAAAGAAGCTGCTGAGCTCTGCCTGGAAAGCATGAAAGAGGAGGGCTGGACACTGCCCAAGGAATATACCCTTGGCCAGATTGAAGTTACTGCCTGATGCCAGAGCTGCCGATCATTTCAGGAGACCAGTGCATATCAGTGTTGGAGTGTATTGGCTATCGGGTAACTCGCATCAGGGGAAGCCACGTTAGGATGAGATGCCCTGCTCTCCTTTCAAGCTCTTCCCGGCAACTATTTGAAAAGGCTCTATCCGTGGGATTTCACCTTTATCAAAATCTGTATCGAAACTCACGATCTTCAGATTGTAAAGCCTTGCTATGTAGTACTGATATGCATCATCGAAATCAAAGCTTTTCTCCTTAGCTAGTCTAGCTATGCGCAACTTATCATCTAAGTTAGTATTTACTAACTTTAAACCGATAAAGCTCCGGAGATCACTAAGAAAATCGATCAGGAAATCTAAAAGTTTCTGGCGAGTTAAGATAACTGCTATTGAGTGAATAGTGAAATCTGTGACGGTAGCTTCTAGTTTTCCTTCAAGTGCTAATTCCATAAACTTGAGGCATTCATCTTTCTTCTCTTGCTCCAGGAGTATTTCGAGAAAGATATTTGTATCAATCAGATACATAGTCTTTACTCCAGATATCTTTTATCTCATGTTGAAGGTCAATCGAAGATCTAGGCTTTAGACTTTTCAAAATACCTACCCACTTTCCAATCTGTGGTTTAACAATAATTTCGACTTCTTCCCCTTCCTTTAAATTCAAGGTAGCCTGAGGAATGAGAACCCCCTTTTCGAACTTGGCTTTAATCATCATTTTATCCCTCTCTTTAGGTTCAATCCTTTTCTCAAAGATATGCTTATCTGGACTTATTATACACCTTTTGGACGGTTTTAAATCCTTTCATGAAAGGCTCTTAATCTTGCTCTGATCTGGTTTTTTCAATATACTGGCAAGGGATTTTTGTTCCATGGAGAGGCAAGTAAGTAATATCATCCTTGCAGGTTTCTCGGGCACTGGCAAATCTCTAGTAGCCAGGGAGGTAGCCCAACAGTTAAATTGGGGTTTCATTGATACCGATGATGAGATAGTCAAGTTAGCGGGCAAGCCCATCGCTGATATTTTCCAGCAAGAGGGGGAGAGCAGGTTTAGAGAATTGGAGCGGGAGGCAGTGGAGAAGGCTTGCCAGCAGAGACAAGCGGTTATAGCTATCGGTGGCGGTGCTGTCGTTGACCCTCGCAACTATGAACTGCTGGCTAAAAGCGGAGTCATTATTTGCCTGGAAGCCAAAGCGGAGACAATTTACCAGCGCCTATTTCAAAATGCCGCTTACAGCTCCGAAACTGAAGTTCGCCCTCTTCTAGCTGATGATAACCCCCTGCAGAGCATCAGGCAGCTTAAAGCCTCCAGGCAGCTCTACTATGCCAAGGTAGACTGGACAATTCATACCGATAGATTAAGCATTAGCCAGGTGGCTGAGGAGGTGGTGAGGGCCTGGAGGTTGCTTGGTCGCACTGATAGCTGTCAGCTATCAGCTTTCAGTGACAAAGACATTGCTTGCTGGGTGAGAACCGCTACTCAAAGTTATCCTATTTTTGTTGGCTATGGTCTATTGGACAAGTTGGGAGAAAAGATGAAAGAGCTTGGTTTATCTGGTGCAGTCACCATAATTAGCGATGAAACTGTATCTTCCATTTATGGACATAAAGTCGAGAGAATCCTTCAAGATGCTGGCTTCATAGTTAACTCCTTTGTGGTGCCGCCAGGTGAGGAAACTAAGAATGTCAATTCTGTTATCAGGAGTTACGACTTTCTAGTGCAGCGAAGAGTGGAGAGAAGTGACATTCTCCTTGCTTTGGGTGGCGGCATGGTGGGTGATTTAGCTGGTTTTGTGGCTGCCACTTTTTTGCGAGGCATATCGTGGGTACAGGTGCCAACCAGTTTAGTAGCTATGGTTGACGCCAGCATCGGAGGCAAAGTGGGTATCAATCACCCTCAAGGGAAAAATCTCATCGGTGCTTTCTATCAACCCAGCTTTGTTTTGGCCGATTGCCACACGCTGGCTAGTTTACCGCAGCGGGAATTAACCTCAGGGTGGGCTGAAGTTATAAAGCATGGCCTCATATTAGATAAGAGTTTCTTCGAATTTCTGGAGGCTAATGTAGATAAGCTGATAAAATTGGACCCCACTGCAGTTACCAAAGCTATAGCTCGTAGCGCTGCTATCAAGGCTCAAGCTGTTACTGAGGATGAGAAGGAAAGGGGGAAACGCATCATCTTAAACTATGGTCATACCATTGCCCATGGCTTGGAAGCAGCCAGCCAATATAAGCACTTCCTGCACGGTGAGGCAGTGGCTATTGGCATGATGGGGGCAGCTAAGCTCAGCCAGAGGCTGGGTCTTTTATCTGTGGAAGTGGTGCAGCGGCAGCAAGCATTATTACAAAGATTCGGCTTGCCTACCAGATGGCATTGCGAGCAAAGCGAAGCAATCTCGGATGTAAACAAAGCCATGGAGCTGGATAAGAAGATTAGAGCCAAAGCCATTCGTTGGGTGCTTTTACAGGATATAGGCAGAACAACAATTCGCAGTGATGTACCTCAAAAGGATGTGCTGGCTGTGCTTCAGGAACTATCACAGTCATAGTTATTTAGTTATTTAATTGAAGATTTTGTAGTGGCGGGGTTTATCCCCGCCTGATGGTTGGGGACAAGCCCCAACCCTACGAGGTTGCGGAGCCTGTTATGACCAGGCGTGTTCATATTGAATGAAAGCCCTTTCTAGGCTATAATCGCCACATAGGTGGAAGGAGGTTATTCTTGCTTAAGAGCCATAGTTGTGCTGAATTAAGGAAAAAGCATGTGGGCCAGAAAGTAACTTTGGCTGGCTGGGTGCACCGACGTCGTGACCACGGTGGTATGGCATTCATTGACCTGCGAGATAGCAGTGGCATAGTCCAGGTAGTGTTCAATCCGCAAATATCACAGGAGGCATATCAAGTAGCTGGCTCGCTTCGCCATGAGTATGTAATTCAGGTGGAGGGGGAAGTTGTTTCCCGCCCTAAAGGTACAGAGAATCCTAAGTTGGCCACCGGGGGGATTGAGGTCGTAGCTCAAAAAGCTGTCATCCTTAATGTATCGGAAACGCCCCCCTTTTACATAAATGAGGATGTGGAGGTGGAGGAAAGCCTTTGCCTGGAAAATCGCTACCTATATTTAAGAAGGCCTAGAATGAGGGATAACATCGTCCTGCGTCACAGGACAGTAAAGTTCATGCGGGATTTCCTTGACGCCAAAGGCTTTATTGAGGTGGAAACGCCCATTTTGATTAAGAGCACTCCAGAGGGGGCTCGAGACTACCTCGTGCCCAGTCGGCTCAACCCGGGCAAGTTTTATGCCCTGCCACAATCTCCGCAGCAGCTCAAGCAGCTCCTTATGGTAGCTGGGTTGGAAAAGTATTTTCAGATAGCAAAATGCTTTCGAGACGAAGATTTGAGGGCTGATCGCCAACCCGAGTTCACCCAGCTAGACTTAGAAGTAAGCTTTGTGGAGGAAGGTGACATATTGCAGCTTATGGAGGAGCTTTTTACCTCGCTGGTGGAGACTGTTAAGCCAGAAATGCGGGTGTTAAAGCCCTTCCCACGCCTCTCCTATAATGAGGTGATGGACCTCTATGGCACGGATAAACCTGATGTAAGGTTCGACTTGGAGCTTAAAGACCTTTCTGATATTGCGGCTCAGACTGACTTTGCTGTTTTCCGCTCCGCTATTGCCAGGGCGGGAAAGGTAAAGGGTATATGTGTTCCAGGCTGTGCCCATTACAGCCGTCATCAACTGGATGAGCTGATCAATTTAGCCAGGGGTTGTGGAGCTGAAGGTTTAATTACCATAGCACTGGATGGGGTTAAATCAGCTGCTGCCAAACATTTGACTCAGGCTCAGTTGAGGGATATAGCTACTAGATTTGAAGCCAAGCCTGGCGACCTTTTGCTCCTTGTAGCCGATAAATCGGAGCTAGTTAATAAAACGCTTGACGAGCTGCGTCGTGAGATGGCAAAGCGTCTTAATCTAGCTGAGGCTAATTTGCTGGCTTTTGCCTTTGTAGTTGATTTTCCTTTGTTGGAATGGAGTGAGACCACAAATCGCTGGGAGGCCATGCATCATCCCTTCACTGCTCCTCGACAGGAGGATATAGCACTGCTTGATACACAGCCAGCTAAGGTCTATGCACGGCATTATGATGTGGTGTGCAATGGCTGTGAGCTTGGCAGCGGCAGCATCAGAATACACCAGCGTCGGCTCCAGGAGAAATTATTTAAGCTCCTTGGTTATAGCGAAAAGGAAATGCAACAGCGTTTTGGACCTTTTCTCAGAGCACTGGAATATGGAGCACCACCCCATGGCGGTATTGCTATTGGCCTGGACCGCCTGGTGATGCTGCTGACTGGAGAGCAGACTATAAGGGAAGTCATCGCCTTTCCTAAAAATCAAAACGCCGTTGACCTGATGTTCGATACTCCTTCGTATGTGGATAAGAATCAGCTTGATGAATTGAATCTTAAGTTAAAGCACGAGATTCTTCGCGGAGTTTACCCTGAGTGAGATTCTTCGGTCGCTTTGCTCCCTCAGAATGACAGGAAGCGAAGAGCTCGGAATGACAAGGTGTGAGTTCCAGGGCTCGTAGGGTCGAGGCTTGTCCCCGACCAAGGCGGAGATGAACTCCGCCACTACAATTAATGTTGGAATGACATAAAGTTGTGGAACAAAGGGTGTTTAAAAATGTAGTGCGAGGCTTTAGCCTCGTGCTGCACGACCCTAAAGGGTCGTATTACGAAAATTTGGGATGAGGCAAAGTTAAACAGCCTATGAACAAACTTTGAGGTATAGAATATGAAAGTAAGCAGTGAAAAGAGGGAAAATTGCCAGGCATGGCTTAATGTAGAGGCTGAAGCTGATGAACTGGAAAAATCTCTAAACGAGGCTTACCAACGCCTGGTGAACAAAGTCTCTATCTCTGGCTTCCGTAAGGGAAAGGCGCCACGAGCTATTCTGGAGCAGCATGTGGGCAAAGACGCTTTGATGAGGGAAGCACTGGAGCGTCTAATACCACAGCTTTATAAGCAGGCGCTTGAGTCGGAGCACATTGAACCTATTGCTGCACCACAAATAGAGCTTACTCAAAATGAGCCCTTAGTTTTCAAGGCCATTGTGCCCCTTAAGCCAGAAGTCAAGCTTGGCGACTACCACCGCATAAAGCTAAAACTTGAGCCTGTAGAAATTGGCGCTAAGGAAATTGACGCAGCTATTGAGAATCTTCGGCAGCAGCAGGCAGTATTACTACCTGTGGAGCGTCCTGTTCAGCTTGGTGATTTCCTCACCATCAACGTTGAAGCTAGTGTGGAGGGCAAGCCGTTCTTAAACCACAAAGATTTGCTATACGAGGTGGATGTCAATTCAACCTTCCCCTTACCTGGATTTGCCTCAAATTTGTTGGGCATAAAGAAGAATGAGGAGAAGATTTTTAGCCTTAAAGTTCCTGGCAATTATAGTCTTAAGGAATTTTGCGGCCAGGAATGCCTTTTCAAAATCACGGTTATTGAGATAAAGGAGAAGCAATTGCCTGAGCTGGATGACGAATTTGCTCAAAGCTGCAACTATACTGACTTAAATCAACTGAGAGAAAAGGCAATGGCTTACTTGAAGGATGAGGCTGGGAAGAAAAACCGCCTGGAGCTAAGACAAAAAGCTATCAATGCTGTGGTCGAGCGAAGCCAGGTGGACTATCCTCCTATTTTAGAAGATAGGGAAATTGACACCCTGCTTAAGGAGGAAGCACGACAACTTGGCTACCGTGAGGTGGAAGATTACCTGAAGAGAATTAACCGAGCGGAGGTAGAGCTCAGGCAGGAATTGCGTCCTATAGCCAAGAAACGAGTTACTAATACCCTGGTTCTGGATAAAGTGACTGAAGAGGAAAAAATTGAAATTATCCCCTCAGAGGTAGATAATAAAGTGGAGGGAATTGTAAATAAGGCTGAGGATAAGGAGAAAATGCAGAAGTTTCTCGCTCTGGCTCAGGTTAGAGAATCAATTGCTGATTCTCTGCGCACTGAGAAAACGATCGAGTGGCTGGTGCAGATAGCCAGCGAGAACCAAGGAGAGGAAATAAAAGGCAGTTTATCATAGGGAAGTTTGAAGGGGCTATGCCCCTTCAAAGCCTATACCTCCCCTTCTCCTGTGAAGGAGAGGGGGATAAAGGGGGTAAGGTTAGTAAACAATAAAGAGGCTGTTTAGAAATGTAGTGCGAGGCTTTGTCGGGTTCCCGCAAAAATGGCCGATTTTTGTGGGTGACTTTAGCCTCGTGCTGCACGACCCTAAAGGGTCGCACTACGAAAATCTTGGGGTGAATGGATATTAAAACTGGATGAGGCAAAATTAAATAGCCTCGTAAAGGAGGAGCAATGGATATAGTATCTCAAGTAGTAATTCCTACGGTAACTGAAACCGGTGCTCGTGGAGAGCGTGTTTTTGACATATATTCCCTTTTACTAAGAGAAAGGATTATTTTCCTGGGCACGCCTATAAATGACCAGATAGCTAACCTCATTATTGCCCAGCTCCTTTACCTGGAAAGGGAGGACCCGGAGAAGGATATAAGCCTTTACATCCATTGCCCTGGTGGGATAATCAGTGCTGGCCTGGCTATATACGACACCATACAGCTTCTTCGCTGCCCTGTGTCCACTATTTGCGTTGGCCTGGCAGCCAGCATGGGCACTTTGCTGCTTTGCGCTGGCACCAAGGGCAAAAGGTATGCCCTGCCCAACTCCACCATACATCTCCACCAGGCGGTTGGTGGTGCGCAGGGTCAGGCAGCCGATATTGAAATTGCCGCCCGTGAAATTATGCGCATGCAGGAGAGAATCCGCAATATTATTGCCAAACACACCGGTCAAACGGTGGAGAAAATTGCCCACGATACCGATAGAGACTTTTACCTGGATGCCCAGCAAGCGGTGGAATATGGTTTAATTGATGAGATACTGGCCAAGCCGGAGAAGAAATGAAACCCTTGTCATTGCGAACCTAGTAGTGGCGGGGTTCATCCCCGCCTTAAGCTGTTGCTGAAGGGGGGTAAATTAGATTATGGTTACGTTATCAGGCTGGATAGAAACGAGCCTTGTAGCTTATATAGCTAGCCCTCAGAAGTTCTGGGGGCTGGGCAAAACAGGCTTGGTCACCACTATCATCATTTCTGTAATCCTTATTGTCACAGTAGTGTGGCTGATCAACGGCACTAAGAAGCGGGACTAATGCCAACCGTATTACAATACGGTGGGCACCGCTTTTTCTTTTTTAGTAATGAAGGTAACGAGGCACCTCATATTCATGTTGAAACTGGTGGGAACTATGCTAAGTTCTGGTTGAATCCAGTTGTTTTAACGAAATCTATGGGGCTACAATGCAAAAGAGTTACGTGAGCTTAGAGAACTGATCGAGGAAAATAGACATTTGTTTGTGGAGAAATGGCGTGAATACTTCGGCAGTCGAGGCAATTAATGTTTTAGCTACTGACATTCGATTTGATGCCGACAGGATGCATGTCCAGCTATCCGATGGGCGCGAAATCATTGTCCCGTTGGAATGGTTTCCTTCCCTACGCAATGCCACAGATGAGCAAAGAAATAGGTGGCGACTCATTGGTAAGGGAGTAGGAATCCATTGGGAAGACCTTGATGAGGATATCTCGGTGGCAGGACTACTGCGGTGAGCTTGATACCTCCTCGTGTCATTGTGAGCTCCTTCGCCTTCTGTCATTCTGAGGGAGAGGAACGACCGAAGAATCTCGTGGTGCTCAGGACAGGCTCCGGCGTGGCAGCGGCACTTTGTAGTAGCGGGGTTTATCCCCGCCTCAGTGGTTGGGGGACGGAGCGGCGTTTGCAAATAAGCGTAGTGCGAGGCTTCAGCCTCGTGCCAGGCAGCAGCGGATGTACGACCTTAAAAGGTCGCACTACGAAAACCAATCGCCCCCTGTCTCTCGGTGGGAGTGGATGGGGAAAGGAGTCGGAGCTGACAGCTACTTGCCGGGCCATGAGAGTTTGCCATAGATACGTCTGATGTGATATGCTAAAATAAAATAGTTGGAATATCGGAATATAGGAGTAAAGCCATGTCGCAATTGATTCAAATCCGTAAAAAAGCGCAACTTACACTACCGCAATCCGTACGCCAGGAATTGGGCATTAGGGAAGGTGATTTGCTTGATGTTCGAGTTCAAAACGGAGCAATAGTGCTCAAGGTAAAGAAACTGGTGGATAGAGAGCAGGCATGGTTTTGGACCAAGCGGTGGCAGGAGGGTGAAGCGGAAGCTGAGGAGGACATTCACTCTGGGCGTTTGCACCATTTTGCTGATGCCGGTAAGGCGATAGACTTCCTCCATAAGGCAACGAAGAATGCCTCAGCTAAATCCACCAAGCCTATTGGGTAATGCCTATTGAGCTTACTGAGCGATTTGTCCGGCAATACGCAAAATTGCCTAGGGCAGTACAGCGGAAGGTAGATAAGGCACTTCGTCTTCTCGATAGAGATTTCAGACATCCGGGACTTCACAGCCATCAAGTAGAGAGTGCTCCAGGCATTTTTGAAGCCTACGTTGATAGCAAGTATCGGATGACTTTTGAGCGACGCCGAGATGTATTCATAATGCGTAATGTTGATAGCCACGACGAATGTTTGAGAAAGCCCTGAGCATAGCGAAGGGACAGCAACCGAAGAATCTCCTCTTGAGTTCCTCCCTATCGTCAGGACTCAGAGCTTCGGCTCACCAGGATAAACTCCGCCAAGAATCTCACCCCACCGAGATTGCAGAGAAGATTGTCTATTAGTGGCTGCGAACTCGCAGAGGTTCCAATCTCAGCCCGGGAACTGGGACTATTTTCCTATTGACAGAGCATGCATATTGACAAATACTATGCTTTGCTGTTAGCTTAGTTTGCATAGTGAAATCGCATACTGGGAAATCAGTCAAGAGGTTCCGTGATATGGGTAATAAAGGAATATTTAATATGAGAAATGGCTGGTTGGCGGGAATTCTTGGGCTTATCTTGTGCCTCGTTCTGGTCCTTTCGGTTGTGGGAGTTGCGGTTACTGGGAGTGCTTCGGCAGATGAGGAAGGCCTGATTTACCCCATCATGCATCCCGACCGCGAGACCCGTGAAGAATGGATAGAGGCTTACAATACTGCCCCCAGGGCTTATATAGAAATGGAGGGATTTCAAGTTCCCAGCCCGAGAGGGTCACTTAGCCTGTTAGACCATCTGGACTACATCCCGGTTGAGCGTAACCAGGGGTATTGCGGCAATTGTTGGGTGTGGGCTGGCACAGGTTGTTTGGAGGTTGCCCTTGATGTCCAGGAGGGAACAAAAGACCGTTTATCAGTGCAGTATGTGAACTCCTGTGGGGGTGGAGGATATGCTTGTTGCGGTGGATGGCTGTCAGATTTAGCGGACTTTTACACCAGTACCAGCCGCGCGATTCCGTGGTCTAACACCAACGCCAGTTGGCAGGATAGTGGCAAGATTTGTGCTGACGGGGCGTCGGATGTGTCCTGTGGCTCAATTTCTATTGTGCCTGACTACCCCATTACCTCTATTACCGATGAAACAATTGTAACTCAGCCAGTGGATCAAGCCACGGCGATTGCCAATATCAAGAATGTGCTTAATCAGAACAGGGCTATCTGGTTTGGTTTCTGGTTGCCTACTGACGCTGCCTGGAGCGATTTTCTAAGCTTTTGGAATACTAGTGGTGAGAGTGTCGTTTATGACATGGATAAGTTTTGCGGTGTTCCCGATGAGGATGCTGGCGGCCATGCCGTTCTGTGTGTGGGTTACAATGATGACAACCCTGCGAATGAATACTGGGTTATGCTGAACAGTTGGGGAACCGCCGGCGGTAATCGCCCCAATGGGCTCTTCCGTATAAATATGGATATGAATTACCAATGTGTGAATGACCCATATTACAGTTTCTACTGGCAGACTCTGGATGTCACCTTTGATATTGCAGAGCAGCCTGACATCACTGTTTCTCCCACCAGCTTTGAGAAAACGCTGGCTCCAGATACAACCCAGGACTATATCCTGGACATTGGTAATGTTGGTAATCTCGCCCTTACCTACACTATCAGCGATGTGGAAACAACGGGAATGACCGCTACAGCAGGGAGTGAGAAGCTACTTTCACAGTCGGCTAGCGTGGTGATGGAGGTCCCTGTGGAGGAAACTGGAGGTGTTGGGAATGGCTGGCAGAACATAATGACCGAGGACTTCGAGGGGGACTTTCCCGGGACAAAGTGGGTTGATTTTTTTAGGGGTGTTGTGACATGTACACCTCAGTGGGTCAAGGACGACCATAGTTGTCACGGTGGTTCTTACAGTGCCTGGTACGAGCGAGGTACGACTCCGGGTAACGGTGGAATAGCTTATGGGCCCTTCGACCTGAGCGATGCCAGCGATGCTGAACTCAACTTTTACTACTTCTATGACTTGCAGGAGTGCTCGGACCCCTACGGGGAAGCACTGTGTTTCGGCTGGGGAGCATCAGTCGGTGCAAGCTTCTACACAGCGCCATACTACTTCGGTGAAGAGTATTGCTCTCCTGCCGATTCCGGGGGCTGGCAATATGAGAGCTTTGACCTGACCAATGTGCCTGGGGTGGGCGATTTATGTGGCCAGTCACAGGTGTGGATATGGTTCTGGGCTGGTAATGGCTGTTGTTACGCGGACACTGGACAGGGTGCCTTCATTGATGATGTTGTGCTGCGCAAGTATACCGCAGGGGCACCAGTGGACTGTCCCTGGCTGGATGAGGACCCCAAATGCGGTTCCGTGCCGGCGGGATGTCCTGCTGATTCCATAACCGTCAGCATAGATACCACAGGACTTACCGAGGGTGATTACCACGCCAACATAGTTATTGTTAATAATGACCCCGACGAGGACCCCACCATAGTCCCGGTAAGCTTGCATGTTAGTAGTGCTAATAACCCACCAAACATACCAACTGATCCCTCTCCAGCAGATGATGCTACTGGGGTTCCCATTAATGCTGACCTGAGCTGGACTGGTGGTGACCCTGACGTTGGAGATACGGTAACCTACGATGTCTACTTTGGCACCAGTGTGAGTCCTCCTTTGGTGTCCAATGACCAGTCAGCAACAACCTATGACCCGGGCACATTAAGCTACAATACCGGGTATTACTGGAAGATAGTGGCTACTGATAATCATGCCGCATCCACAACTGGACCTGTGTGGGATTTCACCACGGGGTCTGCTGGAGGGCCGCAAGCAAATAGAACCCTGCCTGATTCTGCTGTGGTAGAAAACGAGCAGTTTGAGGTGGGCATTGACATATCGGGTGCTCAGTTTGGGCAGGTAGTGGAAACTTTGCCGGAGAACTTTGACTTCGTCACCACTGATACCGTTGATGTTGAGTGTGAAGTTGTCTCAGGGATGTCTGAGGGTGGTGTTACGGGTGAGATAATAGGCGATAGGGAGGCAAAGTTTACCTTCTTTGCCAGTTCGGCAGTGGCCAGCAGCTTCAAATATTTTGTGACAGCGCCAGGTAGCCCGGTTGAGGGAGCCGCCTTTAGTGGAGTGCTTAGGCTTGGGCCTGAAGAGGAATACGCTGTTGGTGGCGATACCATCGTAGATGTCGGTACTGGAGGATGGGACCCTTGGGTCTATGATACCGACCCTGAGGATGGCTACATTGAGATAAACGAGCTACTTCATGCCATAAGTGATTATATTGGCGGCAACATAACTATCAGTCAATTACTTAATGTGATTTCGCTCTATATAACTCACACTCCCAGGCCATAGCTGTTTAGAAATGTAGTGCGAGGCTTTAGCCTCGTGCACGACCCTGAAGGGTGGCACTACGAAATTTCTTTGGGCTTGCTTCGTTTCTCTGTTGCCGGGTTCATCTCCGCCTCATATCCCTTAAATCCTAAGCACAAAATTCTAAAAGCTAAACGGTAAACGAAAGTCAAAAAGCAAAAAGCAAGATGCAAAATGACAGAGCAAAAGTTAAAAATCAGTTTAGTAAAGCCTTTTTACATTTTGAATTGTAATTTTAATTTTTTATCTTTGATTTTTGATATTTGTTAG
>JAUWHW010000011.1 GCA_030605665.1 Dehalococcoidia bacterium
AATCCACTCAGGGGTCAGAACAATGTGCAAGGTGCTTGCGATATGGGTGCCTTGCCCAATGTCTATCCTGGTTATCAGGCAGTAGCCAATCCAGCTATTAGAGAGAAATTTGAAATTGTCTGGGGGTGCTCATTACCCTCATCTCCAGGGCTAACCTTGATTGAGATGCTTGAAGCCGCTTACCGGAAAGAGATAAAGGCGGTATACATCATTGGTGAGAACCCGGCATTAAGCGATCCTGATGTTGGGCATGTTCGGGAGACGCTAGCTAAGCTTGAGTTTCTTGTGGTTCAGGACATTTTCCTTTCCGAAACAGCAAAGTTTGCCCATGTTGTCTTGCCTGCAGTGAGTTTTGCTGAGAAAGATGGCACCTTCACTAACACCGAACGGCGAGTGCAGCGGGTAAGGAAGGCTATTGAGCCAATTGGCAATTCTAAACCTGATTGGTGGATCATCTGCCAAGTAGCCAAAAGGTTGGGAGCTAAAGGCTTTAACTATAGCCATCCCTTTGACATAATGGAGGAAATTCGTCATGTCACTCCTAGCTATGGTGGCATAAGTTACCAGAGGTTAGAGAGCGGTGGACTCCAATGGCCTTGCCCTACCGATGACCATCCAGGTACACCAATACTCCATGTGAATACTTTTGTCAGGGGGAAAGGCAGATTTATCCCGCTAAAATATGTCCCTCCTGGAGAATCGCCAGATGAAGACTATCCTTTGATTCTCACCACAGGGCGTAGTTTGTATCACTTCCATACCGGGACAATGACCCGTAAAGTAGCTGGGCTTAATCTCATAGAACCCGAAGGCACAGTGGAAATTAGCCCCAAGGATGCTTTACAACTTGGCATAGCCCAGGGTGATAAAGTTAGAGTTAGTTCTCGGCGCGGTGAAGTACTTACTAAAGCTAAAGTAACTGAAGCATCACCCCCTGGAGTGGTGTTTATGACTTTCCATTTCGCTGAAAGCCCTGCCAACATCCTCACTAACCCCAAGCTAGACCCAATATCTAAAATTCCTGAACTTAAAGTGGCAGCAGTTAGAGTGGAGAAACTATGAGCACTTTGCAAGAAATGTTAACTGCGAGCACAGCAACCTCCGGCAGATGGTGAAAAGGTAGCAATTCAGCTCCTACCGCGGTAGTCATCTCTTCGCGGCAGCCAACTTCCTTGCCTTATCTAGGTCAGCTTGGGTGTTTATATTGAAAAAGCTTAAATGCTCCGAGTCAAACCTATCGATCTCATCCTCTTCGACATACCTTACCCTAACTACACTAAAAAGCTCGCTAATCATCAATTCATTGCGCTCTAGTAACTCGTGGATGGGGACTAAGCAATTCTTAGAATATATTGCACAAAGTGGCTCTACTCCTTTTCTTGTCCGAGGAACGACAACATCAAAAGCTGGGGACAGCTGAGTCATGTAGTTAAGCAAAGCAATGTTTAGAAATGGCATATCGCAGCCAACAACGATAGCCTGTGAGCAAGATGATATGACTAGACCTGAATAGATGCCGCCAAGCGGACCCTTACCGTGATAAATATCAGCCACTATTTTTATCGTTGGGGAGGAGGGAGAGTAAGAAAAGTTTTCGCACTGGGCAGTTACTATAATGATCTCCTTGCTAAGAGGGATAAGGCGGTTAACTACACGCTGGACAAGGTTCTTACCATTAATAGTCTCGAGAGCTTTATTCCAACCAAACCTCGAGCTATTGCCGCCAGCAAGAATAATGGAAGTCATTAGCGAACCACCATCCCAAGTCACATTCGGGTTACGCTGAACCAATCTCCTCCAAGATAAGATTTGCAACCTTTGGAATAGCTTCCTTTACCTTTTCCGTCATCTCTTCGGTAAACTTAGTCACCTGTTCAGCTTCTATTGCAAATATTACTATTTCCTTTGGCATCTGCTCCGCTAAAAGCCTTTTGCCAATTTCGATTGCAGTAGCAAGGTTTGTATCGTGTAGCGAAGTAGCGAAATGCACAGTATTAACGAAATCTTCTGGCCTGAGCTTATATATTTGCCCCGCTTCTCCATTCTCAGTCTTAATTGCATCCACTATAATTACTCTATCGTATCCAGCAAGGAGCTCTAATAAATTTAAACCATGGGTGCTGGCATCTTTTACATCTACACTTTCATTCTTAACTTTACTAGCTAGCTCTTGAGCAACATAAAAACCTATGCCGTCATCTCCTAATATTGGATTCCCTATACCTAAAACAAGAATTTTCAAACTATCCTCTCAAGCTCTGGCAGATATTCCCATCCGAATTGTAGATATTGAGCTCTAGGGGCATCTGCCCTGGAAGCGTATGCGTTGCGCATGCGAGGCAGGGATCGTATGCACGGAAAGCCATTTCTACCATGTTAACAAGCCTTCCCCGACATTCCAATTCTTTAGCAATTTTTTTGTACTCGTTCATCTCTGAAAAAGCCGACCTTGTCAAGTGCTATCAGATTCCTTCCTATTCATCTCTCCGTGTGACTTTCACAATATGTCGCTCAGGGTGGGGCTGCCCAATCATATGACCAGTGACACCTCACCTCCCCTCTTTGATTTTGCTGATAGTGTTCGAGAAGCTCTTCTGGTGTGAGATATCCCAGTGTTTGATGGGGACGGATGGTATTATACACCTCCTCCCATTTCAGTAGAGCTCGATTCAGCTCCGAGATCTCAAAGCTAGCATCTGTTACCTCGTAAAATTCTTTGGTATGGGTTCTTTGTGCCCTTTCCACATGGCCATTAAGCTTAGCTGAGCGTGTGGTGGTAAGACAAACAATTCTATACCCCTTTTCCGATGCTCACGCTCAAAGAGATCTGGAACTCTGCTCCTCCATCTACTTAAATAGCCCTGATTGGGAAAGCATCCGTTCCTCTAAAGTATTAAGGAAGCGAGCAGCTATAGCGGATGTAGCTCGACTATGGACTTCCAGAACATCCCACCTTGATATGACATCCCTGGCTGTGAAGTGTTTGAGTATCACTCCGGGTAGGGTGTCACATCCAGGGTATCTATCTTCACTGCATCTCCTGGTACTCTGGCCACATACTCCCTAGGCTTTCTCATGGCATAAGGGTGCTGCCTCTGCCTTTTCCTAGCTGATATGTGCTTTGACACCGGCTTTCTCAATACACCACGCTCCTTTGGCCGACGGAGTATCCTACCTACTGTGGAGGCAGAACAATCGAACCCCTCACCTCGCAGGAGTGCTACCAGCTTGTCCTTGCTCATCTGGGATATTCCTCTCTTAATCTAAGCACAGCCTCAACTAGTTCCACTGAATAGGTGGGCTGGCTTAAATGCTTAGGGCGATGAGAACAATCCTCCAGGTTCTCTATATGCCTGGGGTTATAGCGCTTTTTCCAGCGGTAGAAGGTTTAAGGAGAGATACCGAAGTGGCGGCAGGTGAGGCGGGCATTATGATTATGGAAATTATAGTTAATTAAACCACTTGAGCCTTTGCCTAGCTTTCCTTGATAGCCTTGGAACGTTTGCCAGATGTCTATATCCCGGGATCTTGCTACAGACATTCATAATGCAGCTATTGTAGTGTCCTCTCATAAATCATGTGTCACTTATCTAGCTGAACAAGTACACGAAATTTGCCGAACGAACAGTCTTTGTGTTAGCTTTTAGGCTTCTAAGGACGCAGTGATGCTCAGGCATTCAAAAATTAGAGAAGCATTTACCATGTTAGTGGTAGTAGCACTCAGAGAAATAGATGATATCATAAGACTCACCACTTTCTGCCCTCATTGCGTACGCAGCTTCGAAGATAGTGTATTGGTTCTAGATAAGGGAGATATTACTGAGAATAGGGGCGTGGCAGGATTTGTTTCGATAGGTTGTTTATTTAACAGAATAAAAAGCTAGGAGGATTTTGACATGTGGAGCGAACCCAGGATTGGTGTCTATGTATGTCACTGTGGTAGTAATATCGCTGGTACTGTTGATGTGGAGCAAGTTGTCGAGTTTGCTCGAGGTTTGGATTCTGTGGTAGTGGCTTGTGACTACAGCTTCATGTGCTCTGATCCGGGTCAGGAATTAATCAAGAAAGATATTGGTGACTTTCGTCTTAATCGTGTAGTTGTTGCTTCTTGTTCGCCAACAATGCATGAGTCTACCTTCCGTCGCGTTTGCCAGGAAGCAGGGTTAAATCCATATTTATTTGAGATGGCGAATATTCGGGAGCAATGTTCGTGGGTAACTGAGGATAAGCAGATGGCTACAGAAAAAGCCAAAGCCTTGGTAAGCGCTGCTGTAAGTCGGGTTTATTATCACCAACCTCTGGAAATTAAGGAAGTTCCGATTAATCCTAATACTCTTGTAGTAGGTGGAGGTATTGCTGGTATTCAGGCTGCCCTAGAGATTGCCGATTCTGAGCATAAAGTCTATCTCGTGGAGAGGACTCCTAGTATTGGTGGGCATATGAGTCAGTTGGATAAAACGTTTCCTACCCTAGATTGCTCATCTTGTATTCTCACTCCCAAGATGACAATGGTGGGTTCTCATCCATATATTGAATTAATGGCTTATAGTGAAGTGGAGGAAGTTTCAGGCTATATCGGTAATTTCAAGATTAGGATTAGAAGAAGGGCAAAGTACGTCAATGAGGATAAATGTACTGGTTGTGGCTTGTGCCAGGAAAAATGTCCCTGGAAGGTAGATAGTGAGTTTGAAGCTGGCATGGGTAAGAGGAAGGCTATTTACACTCCATTTCCACAAGCAGTGCCCAATACACCAGTTATCGACCCAGAGCATTGCATCTACTTTCTGAAGGGAAAATGCCGTCTCTGCGAGAAAATCTGTGAGGCAAAGGCTATTGATTTCGAGCAGGTAGATAAATTTGTTGAATTGGAAGCGGGTTCCATAATCGTAGCCACTGGTTACAGTCTATTTGACCCTAGTATCATTTATCAGTATGGATACAAGCGGTTGGATAATGTTCTTACCAGCCTTGAGTTTGAGAGAATAGTCAGCTCCTTTGGCCCCACAGATGGCAATATCAGACTCAAAGACGGTTCAACTCCCCAGGGCATCGCTATTATTCACTGCGTGGGCAGCCGTGATAAAAACTATCATGACTATTGCTCTCGGGTATGTTGTATGTATGCTCTCAAGTATTCTCATCTGATAAAGGAGAAAATTAATGCCGAAGTGTATCAGATGTATATAGATATGCGCTGCTTTGGTAAGGGATACGAGGAATTTTATGAGCGCGTCTCGGAGGAAGGTGTTAATTTTATACGAGGCAAGGTGGCTCAAGTTACTGACCGTGCTGTAAGTGAGGAAGAGAAAGGTAAACTAATTGTCGTGGTTGAGGATACCTTGTTGGGTAGAGTAGTAAGGGTAGCGGTAGATATGGTTATCCTGTGTCCAGCTATGGAGTCACAACCAGATGCAGAGGCTGTCACTCGGTTGTTCAATATTAACCGGAGCGCTGACGGCTTTTTCCTGGAAAAACATCCAAAGCTAGATCCAGTGGCTACTACAACTGATGGTGTCTTTGTGGTGGGTTGCTGTCAGGGTCCCAAGGATATTCCCGATACTGTGGCTCAAGCTTCAGCCGCTGCTAGTCGGGTTCTGTCCATGATTAGTAAGGGCAAAACTGAGGTTGAAGCAGCTACTGCGGTTATTGATGAAAGGAACTGTTCTGGGTGCCAGTTTTGCAAGCTTATTTGCTCCTATAGTGCCATCTCCTTCGATGAGGAAAAAGGGGTATGTCGGGTTAATGAAGCTTTATGTAAAGGATGTGGCACTTGTGTTGGTAGTTGCCCCAGCGATGCCATAGGTCTTAATCACTTCACCAATGAGCAAATCTTAGCGCAAATGGAAGGATTGCTCGTCTAGCAAGAAAAGTTTAGCAGGACTAAATGCCTCTATAGCAATACCTTTTATTGGTTCTAATACTCGCTGGAGACTAAGCTCTTGATCTGAGCATAGGTGAACACGGGGCCATCGCGGCAAACATAAATATTGCCAATGTTACATCGTCCGCACTTGCCTATCCCGCACTTCATTCTCTTCTCTAAGGTAGTTATCATTTGCTCTGGGGTGAAGCCCAGCTTTTCCAGCACAGGGAAGGAAAATCGTATCATGATTGGCGGTCCACAAACGATAGCTACCGCATTGCTGGGTGAAGGAGCTACTTGCTCCAGCACCTGGGGAACAAAGCCTACTCTCCCGGTCCAACTCTCATCACCTTTATCAACAGTAGTTACCATATTTATTCCCTTATCCTTACTCCACGTGTCTAAGTCGTATTTAAAACATAGGTCGGCTGGACTACGAGCCCCATATATAATATCTATTTTTTCATAGTTATCCCTGTTGTCTATAACATTCCAGATTAGAGACCTCAGTGGAGAGAGGCCAATACCACCGGCAACAAAAGCGAGGTTCTTACCCTGCAAGAAACCCATAGGAAAGCCATTGCCATAGGGCCCTCTGAAACCTATCTCAGCGCCGATACCAAGCCTATGCAGTGCATTGGTTAACTTCCCTACCTTGCGCACAGTGCACTCCAAATGACCTCTTCTGGTGGGGCTGGAAGAGATAGCAAAAGGAGCTTCACCTGCCCCGAAGATAGAACATAACGCGAATTGCCCTGACTGGAAGGTAAACTCTTTCTTTAGCTTTTCATCTTTAAAATTGAAGTGGAAGGTTCTGGTATCATAGGTCTCATCAACTACTTTCTCTATTTTTACTATGTGTGGTAGGTAGACGTTACCGTTGGCGAGAAATCTCTCTCTCTGGCTAATATCAGTAATCCTCATTTTGCAATTCTCCAATTAGTTTGGTCGAAACTATACTCTGGTGGGTAGACTATTTAGTGTCTGGGTAATGTCCCAGTTTACCGGGCATTGACGAATACATCTTCCACAGCCAACACAGGCTATAATGTCAAAATTCATAGGGTAGAACTCAAACTTGTGGCATACTTTTTGTCTTACCCGTCGCCACTTCTCCAACCTGGGGTTTTCCATTGGCATCTTGGTATAGACGGGAAAAGCACAGCTATCCCAGCTTCTGAATCTTGTCCCTTGCCTCCTAACTAGCTCATCATTGATGTCAAAGCAATAACAGGTGGGACAAAGAAAGGTGCAGATACCACAGCTTATGCACTTAGCGGATACTTTCTCCCAGAAATCTTGCTCCTCAAAGCAGGATAATAGTTTTTCTTTAATACCTTCGGTGTCTATCTTCCTTGTTACTTTATTATAGGAGGCCTGTTTTACTTCTCTGGCTTCGGCTTCGTCGGCTTCGGTTGCCTCTTCCACCTGGCTAGCCTTGGCAATTAATTCTTTACCCACCTCTGTAATCTCTTCGATTAAGAACTGGTCACCAATATCTGTAAGCATAAGGTCAACATCAGTCGACTCTCCTGGATTGATACCCAAGGAAGTACAGAAGCAACTATCATAGGGATTGGTGCATCCCAGTCCTATTAATACCATATTATTTCTTTTGGGAAGATAATATGGGTCCTCGTATAAATCCTTAAAGGTCATATCTAGTATAATTAAGGCTCTGGCATCACAAGGACGAATACCAAAAATCAATTGCTTATGCTCGTCTGATGAGGGTAATTCTACATGGTAACCTTCCTTGCCTTTTTGAAAGCTGAACATTTCCTCCATGGGAGGAAAAAAGTTAGCTTTGATTGGTTGTACTGTATTTCTATACCAATCCATAAATCCGGTATCTTTGCTATCCCACTTACTCAGCATTGCCACTCCGCTTTCCCGCGACGGCACAAATACGGTGAACTCCTGGCTCCACTCATTGAGGAGGTTACCTATATCCCTTTTGTTTATTTTCTTATTATTGATCACTCTTTATCTCCTACCTTATGAAATCCTCAACTTCTGTAGATTCATAGGCGGTTAGTAATGGCAATGCGTTCTTATCCATTCCTGCCTTATATTGGAATAGTTCACCTACTATCTCATACATTTCCCTTGTCAGGCTTCTCAGTGGAATATTCATCGGGCAAACGCGCTCGCATTCACCACAATCGGTGCACCTTCCCGCCACATGGATATTTCTGATTGCTTGAAATAGGAGGTTATCCTGCCACTTTGGTGTTGGCAACACCCACTGTGGTTCGCTTTCCTCAACAAAGCACTTCTGACAAAAACAAGCAGGACAAACATTGCGGCAAGCGTAGCACCGTATACAACGGCTGAACTCATTTTTCCAGAACTCCCATCTCTGCTGAGGTGCCATTTCTTTTAGCTGTCGTATTTTTGCCTGACCTGCTGTTATGTCACCAACCGGGAAAGTTGGCTCACCAAGAAGAACATCATATTCTTGAGGAGTGGGAAATTCGCATACAAGACAGTTGTCCAAAAGAACTTCCGTAGCTGGGAAATTACTTTCCTTCCCATCAACCGTTATCACCACTTTGTCCCCGTCCCTAGTAATGTTATCCAACTCGTCTCTGTCCTTACCCAGCAAGAGTTCTACCTTCTTTAGGTCAATCAATCCAGGACAGGGAATGCCCATAATTACAAGAGCTTCTCTGGCTATCTTGTTGTCCTGTATCAGGCTAACAATGGAGCGGCTATCGCACCCCTTGACTACAATGCCTACCTTCCCCTTAACCTCGGTTAAGTACACGCTAAGGTTATTCACGATGAACGGGTTAACTACTAGGCGATCAGTATCATTTTCGCTTTTGGTTATCAAAGGAGTGGTGGTAAATTTCAGACTCCCCATCTCATAGCCAATAATGTAGTCAACCCGTCTTTGTTGAAGCAAGGTCTTAGTTTCTTGACGCAATTTTTGTTCAATTTTTTTATTTTCCATCGGCAAACAGCTGATTAGGCCCGATTTCCCTTAGCTCTTTTGTTACTTCGGTAACTACTTCGGCCAATTTCCCTCCTTCTGAAGCTGAGACCCAACTAGCCCGAATTCGCTGCGATTCAATACCCATATACTCTAGAAATTTTTTGGTTATAGCCATCCTTCTCCGGGCACGGTAATTTCCCGTTTGATAATGACAATCACCAGGATAACAACCTGAAACCAGCACTCCATCAAAACCCAATCGCAGCGCTTTAATGATGAAAAGAGGGTCCACTCTTCCCGAACAGGGGACCTTTATTATCTTTATGTTAGCTGGGTATTTCTTACGACTAATTCCTGCCAAATCGGCGCCAGCATAGCTGCACCAGCGGCATAAAAAGCCAAGCAGCTTGGGCTCCCATCCTACTTCTTGTTCCATCCATCTCTCCAAGAAAACAAACTACATATTAAAACAGTGGTCATTTTACTAATCTCTATCCTATTGCTTCGGCAACAAGCTCAGAGATATCTTTGACCTGAATAACCTCACTTTTGTCCATAGTAAGTACACTATCTCGGTAGTTAAGGTAGCAATAGGGGCAAGCCAAGGCTATTATATCAGCACCTTTCTCAAGGGCTTGCTCCACCCTTATATCGGAGAATCTTTCTCCCTTTACTGTCTCCATCCAGATTCTGCCACCTCCGCCACCACAACAAATAGCCTCCTCACGAGAATCAGGAAATTCAATTAATTCCAAGCCGGGAATATTTTGTAATATCTTCCTTGGCTCATCATATATACTATTGTGCCGTCCCAAATAACAGGGGTCAGAATAAATTACCCTTTTGTTTATTTCTTTAGAAAACTTCAATTTCCCTTGTTCAATGAGCGAGGCTAGATACTGGGTGATATGGAGCACCTGGAATTTGCCTCCGAGCTCAGGATACTCATTTTTAAAAGTATGGTAGCAGTGTGGTGAGGAAACTACCACAGTCTTAACGCCGCTGCGATTAAAGGCACTAATATTGCTTTGAGCTAAGCTATGAAATACATCTTCATATCCAGCCTTGCGGATTGCTTCACCGCAGCATTTCTCCTCACTGCCTAGAATGCCGCAATCGATTCCTAGTTTGTTGAGGATGGTGGCGGTAGCTTGAGATACCCTTTTGACATCAGGGTCATAAGCAGGAATGCAACAGGGAAAATAGAGTATCTCGGTGCCCGGGGTGAATCTCTTCACCCCTAGATCCTTGGCCCAGTCGCCTCGCTTCTCAGGAGTCTCGCCAAATGGATTACCTACACTGGCAATGTTCTTGGCTGAGATCCTGAGAGCATCGGGCACAACGCCAATGCCTAAGTTAACCACAGCTCGGCGCACAGCTCTCATAACATCGATTATTTCCACACCTCGAGGACAGCTCTGGACACAAGCTCCACAGGCAGCGCAGGTCCAGACATCCTCGCTGCCAAAATCGGTTGCTCCAAGCTGAGCTTCATGAATAATACGGCGAACGATAAAACTTCTAACTAAATTCCAGGGGCAAGTGCCAGTACAAATGCCGCATTGGTAGCACAATTTAAGAGGCTCGCCACCGGCCTCGACTATCACTTCAGTAGCTTCTTTGTAAGGGCTTAGTACTTCCATTTTTCAAAAATGGGCAACAAAAAAGATAGCTAGCATAAAAAAACCTCTAGCTACCTCCTCCAAGCATGAAGGGAATATTATAAGCGGGAATTAAGTAAAAAAACAACACCTTGCGTGAGAATTTTTAGTTCTCCTAATGATGATAGTGTGATGGTGGAGGGTTACTCATCTTTTATCCCTTGGTCGTAAAGATAGTCAATAGCGTCTTGTACAGTCTGTATTTTTTCAGCATCCTCATCAGTTATTTCCACCTTCCTTCCCGGGCTGCTGAACTCCTCCTCCATAGCTGTAATAAGCTCAATTAGGTCTAGAGAGTCAACGTTAAGGTCATCCACAAAAGATGTCCCTGAAGTTATCTGCTTTTCTTCAACGTCTAACTGCTCCACAATTACCTTCTTTAGCCTTTCAAAAATAGTTGCCATTTTGCCTCCTCTAATTAAGCCTTCTGGTTTGTTTTTGTATCATATTTAGTTACTATTGACCCTAATACCCCGTTAATCAGTCTAGGTGAGGAATTGCTGCCAAAGGCCTTAGCTAGCTCTACAGCCTCGTTTATAGCTACCTTAAGCGGGGTGTTATTATCAAATAAAATCTCGAAAATAGCAAGACGCAAGACATTTCTATCAACAACAGACATCTGCTCTACAGGAAAGGCTGGTGCAAAATGCTCGATGAGGTCATCAAGTTTGGATTTATTGTGTAGCACTCCCTGTATAAGTTGCTCACTGAAGCTGAGCACTTCCTGCGGTAGTGCTTTCTCCATTGCTAAATGAGCTAAAGCTTTTTCTGCTTTATGTTCAGTACAATCGAGTTCGTAGAGTACCTGAACAGCAACGATCCTTGCTTTTCGCCTAAGCCCCATGGTTAGCTATTGTTGAGTTTTTTAGTTGTGTGATATCCTCAACCCCTGAGATGTTGAAGGTTTGTGTCTTTGAATTGATTCGCTTAATCAGGCTGCTGAGCGTCCTTCCAGGGCCAATCTCGTGAAAGGAAGTGACCCCATTACGGGTCATATATTCAATGGAAGACTGCCATTGGATGCAATGACGGACTTGATTTAGAAGCTCCTCCTTTATGGAATCAATGTTGGTTAGCGGTTGGGCAGTCACATTGGCTATTATAGGAATAGCTGGTGGGTGGAACACGAAACTTGAAATGACTTCGCTGAATTCATCTACAATCGGTTCCATTAAAGAGGAGTGAAAAGCACAGCTTACCTTTAAGGGAATGAGACGGCGGGCACCTTTCATTCTGGCTAATTCGCTGGCTTCAGCTAAAGCATCGATAGCGCCACTGATTACAGTCTGTATTGGGCAGTTGATGTTGGAGACGTCACATTTACTATGAAAGCATATATCCTTAATTGCTTCCATATCAAGCCCTATTATAGCTAGCATGCCTCCTGGATTTTTCTGCCCGGCTTCATGCATTAGTCTACCCCTTTCTCGAACTAGACCCACAGCATCACCTAAACTGAGTACATTAGCGGCTACCAGAGCTGCATATTCACCCGAGCTATGTCCAGCGGTAAAGGAAGGAGAGAGCAAATCATTATTACTGGCTTGCTGAGCTGCCCTTAGGCAAGCAATGCTAGTTACTAACACCGCTGGCTGGACGTTATCTGTTCTTGTTAGTTCCTCTTCTGGTCCTTCAAAGCATAAGCGAGAGAGGGGAAAACCTAAAATAGCATCAGCTTCGTCGAAGGTTTCCCTGGCTGACGGATAGGTATTATATATGTCCATTCCCATCCCAACCCATTGGGAACCTTGTCCCGGGAAAACATAAGCTATCTTAGTCATATTTCTAGCCTTTCTTCTTAGGTGCTTTGACCTCAATCGCTTGTCTGTCATTGTAGTTACCACAGCTAGGGCAAACATGATGGGCTAATTTATGGCTATGGCATTTGGGGCAAATATCCAAAGTAGGTAAATTGAGCTTGAGGTGGCTGCGTCTTTTCCCCTGTCGTGCCTTGGCGTATTTCCTTTTAGGCAGAGCCATACGAACTTATCTCCTTAATCCTGGCACAATCAGGCCGACATATTGGTTTCATGGGTAAATTTAATAAGGTATATTGGCGGATTATCTCTCCCAAGTCAAGTATATTATTGTTATCGATAGTAAGGTTAGCTGATTCTTCAGATAAGGATAAGTTGTTGGATACATTAATTGCGGGAAGGAATTCCTCCTCGATGCGGAAATTTACGGGATAAAGAAAGTCATTGAGGCAGCGACTACATGTTAGTTCTACTTCAACAGTCAATTCAGCTCGAACTAAAATGCCCTGACCACAGTGAGTCAGTGTTACCTTTCCTTGAATGGAGCCCTTAGCTTGCTCACCAACTATTTCACCTATGTGATAGTTGCAGCTGAAGCCAGTGGGCTGTTTCAGCAAGTGGGCCACGTTTACCAAGCCTTTAAAAGGCCTTCCATTAAGTTCTTCTGCTCTCATGGTTAATCTAAAATAGTGCCTAGAAACCCCGGTCGAGTGTAAAGTATAATAGTTGTTTGTGGGGGTTTTCAAGCTTTGGAAATAGGAAGGTTAAAAACAGAGGTAAGAAATAGGGTAGAAGCACAAAAGCAGGAATTCATTCAGTTGAGCCTTAAAATCCATGATAACCCTGAATTAGGTTTCCAAGAGAGAAAGGCATCATCCTGGCTTACCAGTTATCTTGAGGGCAATGGATTCCAAGTAGAGAAATGTGTTGCTGGTCTACCTACAGCCTTCCGAGCTACATATGGGCAAGGGGGTCCAAGGATTGTCCTGCTTGCTGAGTATGATGCTTTACCTGAAATGGGACATGGTTGTGGGCATAATATAATAGCCGCCTCAGCAGTGGGTGCAGGTGTAGCTGGTAAGCTTGCCATTGATAACTTGGGAGGCAGTGTTGTAGTTTTAGGTACCCCGGGAGAAGAGGTTCTTGGGGGCAAGATAGACATGGTGAAAGCAAGCATCTTTGAGGAAGTAGACATAGCTATGATGGTACATCCCAACACACACAACTTGGTAACCACACAAGCACTTGCTTGCATTTCTTTGGATGTGGAATTCTTCGGCAAGCCAGCTCATGCTGCCGCTCAACCACATAAGGGTATAAATGCCCTTGAGGCTTTGATTTTAGCCTTTAACTGTGTAAACTCATTGCGTCAGCACATAAAGGGAGAAGCACGCATTCATGGCATAATTACTGATGGTGGTAAAGCGCCCAACATAGTGCCTGCCCATAGTGCTGCTAAGTTTCTCGTACGTGCCCCAGATAATAGTTACCTTGATGAGCTGAAAGAAAAGGTCTTAAACTGCTTTAAAGGAGCGTCTCTAGCTAATGGAGCCAAGTTAGAGTATAGATGGGGAGATAGGATTTATGCCACTATGAAAAATAATATGGCTTTAGCTCAGTTATTTAAGCAGAATCTAGAATCACTGGGACGCCATACAGAGGCTTTTGCTCCTCGTTTTGGTTTTGGCAGTACAGATATGGGGAATGTGAGCCAAGTAGTGCCTAGCATACATCCTACGGTAGCTATTGCTTCTCCTGGGGTATTGGTACATACACCGGAGTTTGCTTCTGCAGCTGCTTCTGAAGCCGGACATAAAGGGCTGTTAGACGCAGCCAAGGCGATGGCAATGACTGTAGTCGACATTCTTGGTCAACCTGGAATGCTGGGTGAGATTAAGCGGGAGTTCTACAACTATGATTAGGGTAGGTATTCCGCGAGCCTTGTTTTATTATCAATATTACCCTATGTGGCAAGCTTTCTTTGAGGAACTGGGTGCAGAAACGGTGGTATCATCGCCAACTAACAAAGATATATTTACTTCGGGAAACTCAAGGGCAGTGGCTGAAACTTGCTTGCCAGTAAAGGTCTTTTTGGGCCACGTTATTTCTTTGGTGGATAAGTGCGACTACATGTTCATCCCAGCCATTCGTAGCTGGGGCAAAAAAGCTTATAATTGTTCTAAATTTCTTGGCTTGCCTGATATGGCAAGAGCTTTAATCCCCCGATGCCCTCCCATTTGTCATGACTCAGCAGGGGCTAGAAGATATAAAAAAACAAGCGCCATCTGAGGCTGAAATCTGTGGGGTAGCTACTACAGGGAGTGCTCGTTATCTAGCTGGTATTGTTCTCGGTGCTGATTTGATAAAAAATGAAATTACTGCCCACGCTGTCGCTGCTATGCACTACATACCTGAGGTGCAAACCGTCATTGAAATCGGAGGCCAAGACAGCAAAATCATCATAATTCGTGATGGCGTAGTTATCGATTTCGGCATGAATACGGTATGTGCTGCTGGCACTGGTAGCTTTCTCGACCATCAGGCTGAGCGTCTAAGTGTAAAAATCGAGGATTTTGGTGAACATGCTTTAAAAAGTAAGATGCCTGTGCGTATTGCTGGACGATGCACTGTGTTTGCTGAATCAGATATGATTCATAAGCAACAAATGGGGTACGGAGCCGATGATATCGTTTATGGTTTGTGCCAAGCTTTGGTACGCAATTACCTTAATAACGTTGCTTTAGGCAAGGAAATCCTTCCACAGGTGGCATTCCAGGGTGGTGTGGCCTTTAATCAAGGAATAATGAGGGCACTTAGTGAGACTTTGGATATGCAAATTATTGTCCCACCTCACCATGAGCTCATGGGTGCTATTGGCGCTGCCTTGATAATACATGAAGAAATGGGTGTAGGACGTGGAGGAACAAAATTTAAAGGATTTGAGGTTAGTCAAACAGATTTCCATGTTTCTTCTTTCATCTGCAAAGCTTGTCCTAACCAATGTGAGGTTGCTCAGCTCTTTGTTGATAGTAGAATTTTGGCAAGGTGGGGAGGGCGCTGTGACATGTGGGAAAGAGTAGAAAAGTAAATGAATAAAAGTTATCAGATGATTATCACTGGTGGTGTAGCTGTCGGGCTCACCGCTGGTTTATTAGGCTGAAAAGCACAAAACATGGTACAATATTAGTATTACCAGTGGCAGAGGTTTTTATTGCTATTGGCTTGGAACTTAATACTGGTTATCTGCAAGGGATTGTGCCTCTGGATAAAAAGGGTTACATAATCACTAATAAGGTAATGGAAACAGGGATATCAAGAATATTCGTTGCTGGGGATGAAGCTGCTGTATCAGCGGAAGGATTTCTAAGCTGGCCTGAGCGCTAGCGAAGGCTCTCTAGATTCTTCGCCTGCGGCTCAGAATAACAATGGGGGAGCATGAAAGTTATTTTCTTGAAGGATATTTCTGGGAAAGGAAAAATTGGGGAGATAGAAGAGGTGGCAAAAGGCTATGCCAAGAATTTCCTTTTACCACAGGGTTTAGCATTGGCAGCTACGCCAGCAGCTATAAGGCAAGTAAAATCGGGACTTCGAAAGGAAAGAGGTCAGGAAGTTCTTGACAAAGCTGAGCTGGTTGAGCTAGCAGAGCAAATTGAGGGACAGGAAATTCACCTTCAGGCTCGTGTAGGTGCCGGGGATCGCCTATTTGGCTCTATCACTGCTGCTGACATAGCCGAAGAGTTAAATCGAGCTATAGGTTCCTCCATCGATAAGAGAAAGATAGACATGGATAAATCCTTGCACCAAGCAGGCAGCCATGAGATAACCATTAAATTAGCCAAAGATTTAAAGCCACGGATTAAAGTAGTCATTGAGAAGAAGACTTAAACATGGTACAGGAAAAATCACCCCCAACTGACATTGGAGCAGAGGAGGCTATAATTGGCTCCTTGCTTATTGACCCCGAGGCTATATTGAAAGTAGCTACCTTTCTTAAACCTGAGGACTTTTTCTCAGAAACAAACCAATGGGTTTATCAAGCTTGTTTCTCCCTTTATCAGCGTAACGAAGTTATAAATCAGATTACTGTAGCCCATGAACTGATGCGCCAGGACAGGCTAGCGCAGATTGGTGGTGCTGCCTATCTAAGTCATCTGATATCCATTGTGCCCACATCCTTGCATATTGAACATTACGCGCAGATAGTGTCTAACATGGCATTGATGCGGCGTTTAATTACTGCTGCAGGACAGATTGCAGCCATTGGCTATGAAGCCGCCCCTGATATTGAAGCTAGCCTCAGTAAGGCTGAGGATATCCTTTTTCAAGTACGGACGAGGCAAGGCTCTCGAGATCTCGTTCCAGTTCGTGATGCTCTGGGTCAATACTTCGAGGAGGCTGGACAACCTGCTATATCTCAAGAAGGAGAGAAACTTCACATTGTAACTGGTTTTATTGGTTTAGATGATTTGCTGGGTGGGTTACAGAAGTCTGACTTAGTTGTTTTAGCTGCCAGACCTAGCTTGGGCAAAACCAGCTTAGCCCTGAATATTGCTAGAAATGTTGCTGTGGAGCAAAAGGCTTGTGTTGCTCTATTTAGTTTAGAAATGGCACGGGAGTCGGTGGTTCAGCGTCTTTTGGCTAGTGAAGCGGGGGTAAATTCCAGATTTGTCCGTTTGGGACGTTTTAACGAGAAAGACGAAGTGAGAATTATGGAGGCCAGTGGCATATTGTCTGAAGCACCGTTCTATATTGATGATTCACCTCAGCTCCGAACTATAGATATAAGGAGCAAAGCACGAAGGCTTCATTTTGAGCGCAATATTGATTTAATAATCGTTGATTATATACAGCTAATACAAGGTGATGGCAAGAATGAAACTCGGGTGCAAGAGCTCAGTCATATAACTCGCTCTTTAAAAATGTTGGCCAGGGAGCTAAACGTGCCTGTGCTGGCTGTATCTCAACTTAGCCGAGCTGTAGAATGGCGAGCCTCCCATATACCTCAGCTTGCTGACTTACGTGAAAGCGGCACCATTGAGCAGGATGCTGATGTTGTCTTTTTTATCTACAGGAATGACATGTATTATAGTGCAGAAGAGTGGAGTAAGCTGCACGACATTGAGAGGGAACCATATCCCCGTGGTATTGCTGATATAATTATAGCTAAGCACCGCAATGGCCCTTTAGGACGAGCCAAATTGCGCTTCCTGAATAGCATTGTTAAATTTGAGAATATGGAGGCTGAGCCAATTTCGACTCCTTAAAATAATGTTATTCCGGCCATACGCAGGAGCTCAAAGATGATAGACAAAGAAAGATCTGATTTTACCCCTCTGCCTAATTCTCTTTTTACTCAGGTGATACCTCAAATCCAAGATATAGCTGAGTTTAAGGTAACGATGTATATCTTTTATTTGCTCCATCATAAGCCACGACACCCTCCCTTTGTCACATACGAAGAATTATTGTCTCATAACGCATCAATGGTTGGAATGGAAGAGAAAGCACTTCATCACGCTTTAGATTTAGCAGTAAACCGCGGCAGCATCTTGCAGCTAAATTTAAATATAGAGGGCAAATGGCAGAATGTCTACTTTGCCAATACAGAATCTGATAGGAAGGTTATTAATAAAATCAAGCGTGGGGAACTTTCTATTAAGGAAGCAGTATCTGAAGAAGAGGGGACAGGTCGAGCGATACAGTTGCCTAATATCTTCAGCCTTTATGAGCAAAATATAGGTGTGCTCACGCCCATGATTGTTGAAGAGCTCAAGGAAGCGGCAAAGCTCTATCCATGGCAATGGATTGATGAGGCCTTTAAGGAAGCGGTCCTAATGAATAAGCGCAGTTGGAAATATATCGCCCGTATTCTCGAACGATGGACTAGCGAGGGTAGAAATAGTGGAGAACGTAGGCAAGATATTAAAAAGGGTAGCCCCGACAAATACATTAGGGGCAAGTACGGACATCTGGTCAAAAGATAGGGCCCCCGAAAATTCGCCGAATTTTCGGGGTAAAAAAGGTAGTGAAGGTGAAGAGAAAGTCTGTCCTATCTGTAAGGGGGCCGGGTTTGTTTACCCTGTCCTGGACTCAGGGCGGCCTGATTTCAGCCAGGTAGTGCCTTGCCAATGCAATAAGGAGAAGTTACAAAAAGAGAAATTAGGTTACCTCGAAAGGCATAGTAATCTTGGTTTCTTATCGCGGCTTACCTTTGATAATCTATCTCCCAAGGGAAAGAGAGGCGATGCTGTTTCGCAGGAGCATTTTGCCCGTGTTTATAAGGTAGTTAAGGCTTTTGCTGATAATCCCCAGGGTTGGCTGGTGCTTTTCGGTCCCAGTGGCTGTGGCAAAACTCATCTAGCTTGTGCTATAGCTAATTATCGTTTAGGCCTGGGGCAAATAGCTTTTTATATTGGAGTTGCTGACCTTCTAGACCACCTTCGTTCTGCTTTTAGTCCCGCAAGCGACATTACCTATGATGACTTATTTGAGCGAGTGAAGAATACACCCTTGCTTGTGCTTGATGACCTGAGCATGGGAGGCGCTACACCCTGGGCAAAGGAAAAACTAGAGCAGCTTCTCAACCATCGGTTCAATGCTATGTTAGCCACTGTGATTACTACTGATGTGCCATTAGAAAAGTTTGATGACCGGTTGCGTGGTCATTTTAGAGATAGTGAAACTTGCCAGGTATGTATAGTAGAGCAGAGGTCTCCACTGGAGCATTTAGATAGCTTACAGCTAGAGTTATTGCGAAATATGACCTTTGATAATTTTGACCCCAAGCGTGTAAATCTCCCCCTGGAGCAGCGTCAAAATTTGAAGCAAGCTTTTCAACTAGCAATGGATTTTGCTCGTAATCCGGAAGGTTGGTTGATATTTCAAGGTGTCAATGGTTGTGGCAAAACCCATCTAGCAGCAGCTATTGCTAACTATCGGTTGGCAATAGGCAAACCAGTTTTCTTTGTGGTTGTTCCTGACCTCCTTGACCATTTACGCTCCACCTTCAGCCCACAGAGCAGCATATCTTATGACGAGTTTTTTGAGCAGATTAAAAAGAGCCCAATGCTGATACTGGATGATTTTGGTGAGCAATCAGCTACTCCTTGGGCTCAAGAGAAGCTGTATCAATTGATTAACTATAGGTATAATGCCAGACTTCCAATGGTGATTACCAGTTGCCTTTCATTGGATGAGATTGAACCCAGAATCAGTTCACGGATGGTAGACCCGAGGCTAAGCTTGGTATTTAACATCATTGCTCCCGATTATCGCGGTGATGTAAACCCCACTCGGATGGCTAAACATCCTGAGCCACATATTCCTAGGAGACGTTATCTCTGAGCATCGGGTTATTGCAATCAGAAAACATTGGGTGCTAAAATAAGCCAACACTAAGGCAGAAGGTTTAGTTATGATAAATTCCCCAGTTCTAGTTCTTAATCAAAGCTATGAGCCGCTCAATTTATGTCGTGTGCGTCGGGCTGTAGTGCTGGTTTTCTGTGGTAAGGCTGAAGTGCTGGAAAACAGCAGGGGGAAGCTTCATTCTGTTACACAGGTTTTCCTGATACCTTCGGTAATCCGTCTCGTTTATATGGTTAAACGCCCTCGGCATCAAAGGAAGTTGACTAAACTTGAGGTGTTTACTCGGGACCAATATACCTGTCAGTATTGTGGTCGTCAAACAAAGGAGCTCACTTTAGACCATGTTATTCCGCGGCGGCGAGGTGGAAAGCATAGCTGGGAGAACGTAGTTAGCGCCTGTAAAGTTTGCAATCGTCGTAAAGGGGGGCATACACCGAAGGAAGCTGAAATGAAATTACTCCGTCAGCCACGCACACCACGCAATGATGGTTTCTATATTCCTTATCACTATCTCAATAGTCATGGTGAGTGGAAAAAATACGTGCCTCAGTAACGCAATTCTAGCCCTGCCTTGGAGTTTCGCTTAGTCGGTCGAAGGGCAATTCCCTAACAATGTTATCAATCTCTACTACCACTGTTTCTTTTAAGGGATTTACACTGACTACCTTAGCTTTGCCGAAGGGTGTCGATATCTCCTGACGCACCCGGGGCATTTTCTCCCTTATAGCTGCATATTGTTTATTTTCATATGCAAGGCAGCAAAGCAGGCGCCCACAGATGCCTGATATCTTAGCCGGATTTAAAGCTAAATCTTGCTGCTTAGCCATTCTAACGGAGATAGAGCTAAACTCAGTGAGCCATCTCTGGCAGCACAAGGGATAACCGCACTTACCTATGCCTCCGGCTAATTTAGCTTCGTCCCTTGGCCCTACTTGTCTTAATTCCACATGTGTCTTAAGCGTGCGGCTCAATTTTCGCACTAAATTTCGGAAATCAATTCGCTCTAGGGCACTAAAAAATATAGTTAAGCGACTAAAATCGGGATTATAGTGAACTGCTATAGGCTTCATCCTTAAACCAAGTTCGGTCACCATCTCTTTACATTTAACTAACGCCTTCTTTTCCTTGTTCTGCCGAGCTTTCTTCAAATCTTCTGGTTGAGCACGGCGTATCACTGTCATTAGCGGTTTGCTTGGGTCGCTTGCTTGAACTTGAGCCTTGGAAATGACGACTTTAGCCAAATCTAAACCTTGATTGGTGTCAACCACTACATGGTCGCCAACCTGTAGTGATATGTCACCAGCGTCACAATAAAATAAATTGCCTCTGGGCTGAAACCGAACTGCAATTATCTTAGCCATTGAGATTGCTTTCCCCCGATTTTCTGGGTAAATTAAGCATCAGCGATTCTAATGCCAAACGAGCATTAACGTTTCTGGAAATCTCCTCCTCCGTTAAGCATAAGTTAGCCACGAATTCTTTAACCTGGTTTAGACTTAGCCCCTTTGCTTGTTTCTTCAGAGCTACTTCATAGTCTACATTGGTGATGGCTTCCCCACAGCCTCCCTTGATAAGCATCAGGTCATGCCACCAACTGAGCCACATTTCCATTACTTCTATTGCAGGCCTTCGATCTTGACTGAACAGTGTGGCTAGCTCCTGGGCATAGGCGAAGCGCTGTTCCAAGACAGCAGTTAGTAAGGAGCTTAGCCTGTCAATGCTTTGAGACCGTTGATGAAGCAAATTGTCATCCACCAGAGCAGATAATGCCCAGCCAAGACAACCATGACATAGGCGAGCCAAAAGTTTTGCTTTGGAAAGGTCAACACTATAGGAGTGGGTAAGTATTTTTTGTATTTGTTCTGAGGGTATAGGCTTCAATTCCAGTCTCTGACAGCGAGAGATAATCGTGGGTAAAAGGCAAGATTCCTCAGCGGATAGCAAGAGCCAAACTACTTTTGGTGGCGGCTCTTCCAATATCTTGAGTAAGGAATTGGCCGCCTCAATGGATAGGTATTCAGCTTCATCAATGATAAATACTTTGCACTTACCTTCATAAGGTGGCAAATTAGCTAATCTCTGCAGCCTCCGCATATCATCAATGCCGATCTCCGCTTTGAAGTCCAACCCTGTGGAGGTAACATCGGCGTGCTTGCCTTCTAGAATTCGACGACAGGAACAGCATTGGCCACAAGGTGGCTTAGAATCATCACAATTTAGAGCCTGGGCTAAATTAATGGCTAGGGTTCTTTTGCCTACGTGCCGTGGTCCCACCAGAAGGTAGGCGTGAGCTATATTATCCTCTTTAAGGCTACGCTCTAGCAAAGCCAAAATTTTATCTTGTCCTACTACTTGCCACATATTTACCCTACGTCCAAGCGTATTAAATCTTGATAGCTTTCCCGGCGCCGGATAAGATTTGCTCCGCCATCATTCACCATGACTATAGCTGGTTTGGGCGAGACATTGTAATTACTCCACATGGGGATGGAATAAGCGCCACAAACTGGTATAGCTATGATATCACCAGGGGAAACCGAAGCCAATTTAGTATCTCTTGCTAGAATATCTCCCGATTCGCAGAGCTTGCCGGCAATCGTGACTAGCTCCTCTTCCGCCTCTAAAGCTTTATTAGCTACTAAAGCTTCATATTTGGCTCCATAAAGAGCTGGCCGAATGTTATCGCTCATGCCGCCATCAACACAGATATACTTTCTTACACCAGCTATCTCCTTTATTGCTCCCACCTTATATAATGCCACTCCAGCCTGTCCTACGATTGCTCTCCCTGGCTCAATAATAAGTCGAGGAAAGCTTAAACCCATCTGTGAAATAAGGCTATTTAGCTTGCTAGTTATGGCTTGAGCATAATCAGCTGTAGCAGGCACTTCAGAATCCAGAATGTATTGAACAGCAAAACCGCCCCCCACGCTAAATTCACTAGGTTGGAAATTAAATCTCTCTCTCATCTCCAGAGCGAAGCGAAGGACAAGCTCTATAGCCATCTCATAAGGCTTTGTTTTGGGTATGGGGGAGCCGAGGTGGAAGTGAACCCCCAAAAGATTAAGGTGGGAGGCTGACATAGCTTGTTTTACTGCCTCTTCAACTTGTCCTGTGGCTAAGGGAAAGCCGAATTTGCTATCTAGCATCCCTGTAGTAGTATATTCATGGGTATGAGGATCAACTCCTGGGGTGAGGCGAAGCAAGATATCCTGACTAATTTCCCTTTCTTTAGCTAGCCTGTTAAGTAGTTCAAGTTCGTAGAAGTTATCTACCACAACTCGACCAATGTCCCAATTTAGAGCTAGCTTTAGCTCTTCTGGCGTCTTGTTGTTGCCGTGAAAATAAACTTTAGCTGGTGGGAAATCTACAGAGTGGGCAATGCTAAGTTCTCCTCCAGAGACAACATCAAGTCCTAAACCCTCTTGCTTAAATATAAGAGCCAAAGCCCGGTTTAGAAAAGCTTTTGAGGCGTAAATGACCAGGGAATCAGGATAATGTTTGGAGAATTCAGCTTTAAATTCACGGCACTTATGACGGAGGGTGAATTCATCAAAAAGGTAAAGGGGCGTGCCAAATTCCTTGACCAGGTCAGCAACGTCGCAGCCGCCGATGCAAATATGACCTTGATTATTTACCTTCGCAGTTAGCGGAAAAAGGGAGAGTTTGGGCACATTTCTTATATTCAATCTACCGTAGAATGTTACCCATTCTCACTGTAAGAGTCAATTCAATTTCAACCAAGCAGTATATTATAAGGGATACTATCTGGATACCCCGATGGTATTCCCAGGGGCATCATGGCAGCTCGGAGATAGAAATCTCGGCTTTATTTGACAGGGCAAAGTTTTCCCTGATAGACTTCACTTTGAAAAGCTCTTAAAAATGGCCCCGTGGTGTAGCGGTTTTAACATGCCACCCTGTCACGGTGGAGATCAGGGGTTCAAATCCCCTCGGGGTCGCATGTAATATCTTTAGCGTGACACTCAAAATTTATCTTGAAGAATTGCTCAAGTTGAGGTCGTGGTTTTACCGCCGCAATCTTGCCATCTTCTACCCATATTTGGTCGAACAATGTCTTGGCTAGCTTGTTTCTTTGTTCTTGTGCAGCCTCGTCCCAAGCATCAGCGACGTTCGATAAGAAATGAGCTAGCTGCTGTAGCTGGTTGGCTTGGTCTTCCTGGGGGGAAAGTCGTTGTAACTGTTTCTGAATATCGTCACGCTCTTTCAGGTAGTCCTCTCTAGTGATGTCCCCCCACTTGTATAGGTCCTTTATCCTTGTTGATCTTGCTTGGAGGGCAGTTTTTTGGTTGGCGGAATTGTCGTATGCTGACTGAAGCTTGCGATGAGCTTCGAGGATCCTGTGTTGGTAATCCTGAGGGATGACGAAGTTTTCCAGATACCAATGAATTTGAGCCTCATAGACTTTCAGAAAGGTGCTCTTACAGTCACAACCCAAGCCCTTAGCTCTAGTAGCACAGTACATCCTGGGCTCACCCTTTGGATTCTGGTGGGTTCGCATCTTGCCGCCACACTTTCGACAGTAGGTTATACATGAAAGGCTATAAGTCGTCGCTCGGCTGGTGATGGTTTGGCGAGTTCGCCGATTACGAGCTCTAGTTTCCTGCGCTGCAAGGAAAAACTCTTCACTAATAAATGGTTCATGCTTTCCCTCGATCCAGCTACCATTCCCATCGGGTAACTCCCCAAGATAGAAGCGATTCTGTAGCATATCCCGGACAGTATCCCTGGAGAAGGGTCTATTGCCTTGATTGCCAGCAGTGCGGTATCCCTTTTCATTTAAGGCCATGGCTACCTCTCTATCGCTTTTGCCCTGTGCTGCCAACTCGAAAGCCATCGCTAAACCAGGGTGAGTATCAGGATTCGGCACGGGTACACCATCTTCCCCCTTCATGGCTCCAAAAGGGAGAAGACCGCAGTAGAGTCCCTGGGCTCTGCGTTCATGCCATCCCTTCTTTGTTTCCTGGCTTAAGTTATCTGAGTAGTATTGGGCGAATGCTCCCAGTAAAGCTAGATGAACCTTGCCTGATGGCGTAGTGTAATCCATCTGCTCATTTATGGAGATAAAGGTAACTTCCGCGTTTAGCAGCTTATCGAAGTATTCCAGGGTGATACGGAGATTTCGAGAGAAGCGGTCAAGCTTATGGACCACAAGGACATCGAAATTCCCTGCCAGGGCATCGGTTACCATCTCCTTAAATGCCGGGCGCTTAGCGATGTTATCGGTCCTCGCAGATTTTCCCTCATCAATATATTCACGGTATTTTGTCCAACCACGTCCCTGAATCAAGGCTTCGAAAGCTCTTCTCTGAGCATCGATGCTGTAGCCTTCTACCTGCTCTTCTGAACTTACTCGTGCGTATAATGCTGCTTTCATTTCTTTTTCTCCTTTCCTGTTACTCGCTTCATTATCAATGGAAGCTCTTCGGCTTTTGCCATAATTTTATCTATGGTGACTTCCCTAGATAAGTCTGTAGCGTTAACTGAGGATATATTGAATTTCATCTTCTCGTATTTTAGGGCTTCCCAACTCTCGCTGGGTATAGTTATTTTGCTTGTTCCTGTCCCTCCCACAGCAAACAAAGGTAGCCCGGTGAGGCCCAAAACCAGCCCCTCTACATCGTGTCCTGAAGTGTCGATACGCTCTCCCATAACGGGATATAAGTAACTATGATAATGGTTTCCCTTGAATATCAGTGAACCCTCGCAACCAGTAATACGAGAACCTTCGTTTTTCACAATAGCGAAGTATTCTATTCCATTTACACTTATTTGCCTGCCTAGGCTGGCAGGCTGCTTTCCATATGCCACCAACTTAAGTCTCGGTCTTTTTCTATAGTCGTACACTGCAATCCCAGCAAAAATGCCGGTAAATATTGCTGTGCAAACTGCTGCGATTTGAGTCACGTCACTTGGCATTGCCCTTCTCCTTTTCAATTTTTTCTGCGATAGCCTCTTCAAGCCACTGGCCTAAAGTCTTTCGTTGAGTTAGGGCAGCAATGTGGGCTTGGTGAAGAATCTCTCTCTGGATCCTTATCCCAGCAAATTGCCTCTTGTTTTTCCGTTCCATGGCTCTAGTATAAAACTTGTTAAACGAAATGTCAAGGGTGCTGAGAAGTTTGTTAGCAAAATGTCGGCAAAGAGCGCCCTACCTAGACGAAGGGTTTCGATTAGCCTGTAAGACTACAGAGTTTCAGGCACCTAACGAGGATGCTCAAGGGAATTGGTGGCAAAAGTTGGCTAAATAACCATAATTAAGCCATATATCAATAGAATACGATGTTAAAAGATGTGTACCATTAACAAAGACCTATTGACATCAAGACCATAAACGAAGTACAGTTTTCATAAGCCAGTTTTTATGATGGGCCCTTGGGTTTTAAAGAAAAGTGGAATTACCCTTCGATACGATTGATCACTTAATAACCTACCTGGTAGCTAAGCTAGCGCCCAGAGTAAGTGGGAAGGGCGTCCTTACTATTTCACTGGCTAAGCTACTATTTTTAGCAGATTATGAATATTTTAAAGCTATAGGCAGGCAGGCTACTAACCTAAGGTATATCTGGTACAAGTATGGGCCTTATCCTCTTACTGACTTTGAGCCTCGGCTGGCAAAATTAGAGGACTATGAAATCATAAAAGCCCCTATGACGCGGGTTATTGACGAACGCCCCTACAACTTATTTTATCAAGGGCCTCATCCACGATTCACACCTTTTTTAGACCCACAGCTCAAACAAATTGTTGATAGGTTAATAGAGATATTCGCGGATGCACCTTGGGAGGCTTTGTTGCAATATGTGTATAGCCTTGAAATAGTTAAAGGGCTACAGTCCGGGGAAACCATAGAGTTCGGTCGCATAGCAGTAAAAACTGAGGACGAAACTTTTCTAGATACTGTTGCTGATGCCTTTAGGGAAGAGCTAGTAAAGCCACTGAGTCAAGAACACTATAGAGTTATCCAAAAGGCACTGAAGGACCCCACCAATGAGAATATAGAAAATGCTAAGCGGATGCTACCTCTTCAGAGAAGGGCATCGCGGGTCTCTGGGTAGTAGCTTGCAAAGGGAGTGCTACATTTATGCCTTTTGCCCGAATTCGACGATCTGAATTTACTTTTCGAACAAAAAAGCAATGGGGGCAGGTATATTGGTTTGACTTTGGTGAACCCGTCTCTGGGCAACGAACTTTTGCTGAGCCACACCCTGCATTGATCATCAGCGATCCTACTGTGACATTGCCAGGAACAGTACTAATCATCCCTATTACAGGGGCTGAGCATAAACTGCAAGGTTATGAATTTCATGTTGATGTTTCCAAGGATGATTGCTATCCTGAGCTAGACAAAGCTTCTGTTGCCAAAGTTGATCAAATCTATTGCGTTGAGGAACGTCTTTTGCCGGATCAATACTCCATTGGCACGCTCAATCGCGGGGCAATGAAGAGAATTTATAGCAAGATTCTTAAAGTCCTGAATTTTAAGGAAGTTTTAGGGTAGGATATATGCGGTGTCGCAAACAAACGAGCTAATTATGTATATAGCTACTCATTATAGAATTGTTAGCGGCTAGAGTTTTTGAAGCGATAGAGAAGATCCAGCAAAGAGCAAAGGAGCAGGGCCTCCCATCACCTCCACCAGCTTTAGCTGTGGGATATTAGCGTTTCTAGCGGGGCTTGCGCTTGGATGGGGCAAAGGGAAATGAAGTTAAAAACCTCTTAAATAAGATATTAAGTGGTAAAAAAGGAACTTTTGAGAAGGAATTTGGCTATTGTGCTAATTTGGCCTGTTTGCCTTCGTCTTCAAATTCGCAGTTAGGATATTTTACCTTCATAGCTTACTCCCCATGTCTGTAATTATCCACATCCATTATTCTGTCGGTTAGTAGACGCATCATGACTGAGCATATGACGCTCGAACTGCAGTGTACTCAAATCAACATCCATGAAATAACCCTTATAACCAAGTAGTTTGAGAAACACCTGGTCAATGAGACGAATTAGCCGGAAGTACTCGCGTTGTTTGCCTTTGGAATCATCCGATTTGAATTTAGCGCTATGAACAAGAGCATTGCGAGTGCTCTTTACTTCTGATAGTTCATCTTCTGATATGTCCAGCTTTAAGTCATGCGCCCAAAGTTTCAGTATGTTCAAATAGGATCTTCGATTTAGTTCAGATGTCTTTTCCAGCATCTCATTAAGATCCTCATCTTTGATATCTGGAAATAGCGACATTATAAGCTTCTTAAGGTAGTCACGGAATTCCCCCTTTTTCTTACTGAAGCCACTCACAATTTTGTTTAGGCCATGCCGGGAGGCATATTTCCCCTGAAGAAAGTCAAGGAGCACCACGGCTGCTAGTGCCCTTGTTTGAAGATACGCCGTTTCACGCTTGGCATCCAAATACAATTCAATAGCGATATCAAGGTTGTAGCTGTCACGAAGTTTAAGATAGGTGGGGTAAACCTTTCCGATGAAAAGGGGTGTATCCTGAGGGTTCCGCGGATCTATCAAAGCAAGGGGTGAAAATGGCCAAGTGACAGAGTTTTTGAGGATGATTCTATGGGCTTTTCCATCTTCCATACATTCCTCAGCATTGATCCAAGTTATTTTAGTGCCTCGAGCTAGTGACAAAAGGCGGCACAATTCATCTAATTTCGAAGTAACCTCTCGTAGTTCCATATCCACTGATGGTTTTGCAACAACTTTGCATGTGACTGAAATGCCTTTTTGCGCTTTCGTCCTCTTAATAAGATCATCATAATCAGGCACAGGGTCTACTGCGGCTATGCCCCATGGGGTCTTCAGTTCAAGATTTCTGTAGAAATGCTCAACCTGTTTGGGGCCATCTTGAATAATCCTCTTTACTGGGTGATTTCCTGTAAACTCGAAATTGACCACGCTGAATCTGTAACACCCTGTATGACATTGCTTTTCCTTCCAAAGATCTACTTCCTGAGCTAGTAGTGTCGTTATGGCTGGCCTATTTGGAGATGCAAACACGGCAACCTCTGAATGTGCAATGAAAAGCTCTCCGCGGCTCTCAAAGTCCATCCCGTCCCTTATCTTGCCGTAGATAAGCTCTACATCTTGACGCGGAGAATCCATGATGAATTGGATGGTAGCGGCAGCTTGCGCCACCTTTGGTGCGAACTTACAGGTGATATAAATTAACCCTGTTTCTACTTGCTGAATAGTTATGTGGCAAGGAAACTCATCACCATTCGTGCGCCTGAGCTTTCCCTTACCACGATATGTTCGTATAACCTTGCCATATTCTTTACTAGCCAAATTTGTTCCTCACTCAATTGGCCAGGTGGGAATCAGGACGTCTATCTCTGCCATCAGGCGAATGGTCTCTTTGAGAGCTATCACGATTTTCTGGTAGTGAAGCAGGTCGTCGAAGGTCAATGTCCTGCCCTTTCTGTCCTTGAGCCATTTGTGGCAAACCTGGTAACCACCGATATGGAAATCCCAGATTTCACGGGAGACACCTTCGAAATACTGGCTTTTGTTGATATAGACTCGCTGGTTAGCTTCGCCATATCTAACTGTCTCTACCTGATTTGGGCCTACAACGGGATACTTTGTGATAAGGTTATTGAGCTTGTGGGATTCCATAAGGTGAAGAGACACGAGGTCTGCTCCCTTAGCTACCAGTGCCTGGAAAAGTTCCTTATTCGAGGTGAGCGGCAATGTGGGGAAATCTATCTTCAAGAACTCAGCATAGCGGCTGCGGTAGGTAGGGGAATGAAAAACAGCATAGGCATAGTTGAAGATATCCTCAGGCCCGAAGGTTTCTTCAAGGGCTCCCTTGCGATCACTTATAAGTTTCAACCCCAATTTCTCTGAGAAAGCTTTAATAAAATCTGGATTCAGATTTGGGCGCCGCTCCTCTGGCTGATAGAGGCCACTGGTAATCTCCTGATCAGTGGGATAGAGATAGAGGGGGCCAATGTAGGAGATACCAGCGCCCGCCGATTTATTTCCAATTGCACATTGGTCGACAGGAAGACAGGCTAGCGATACAGAAAACTGATAGTTAGGGCTCATCGGCCGTGTCCACAGCAATCCAATATTCTTCCTTGCCAGCATATGGCGATGAATCTGATAGACAGGGCGCTCAAGCATCAACCTCGAATAGTAAATATTCCTGATATCAAATGGACGATACAGGCACTTTGCAAATGATGTTTCCCAATTTGCTTCTGCTTGTAGAGCCTTCCTTGCTTCTTGTAAATTCCAACTAGAGGTATCTTTTAGTCCGTAACACACTGTGAGCTCTTGATTAGATACCTTCTTTGACCTAAATTTCTGTATACGTGCAATCAGCGCACTCTTGTCAAAATCAATGACGAATTTATCCCTTGCCGTAACAAATCCAACATTGTATTCCCGCATTACATCTGTTATCTTCCACCCCTGCTCATATTCAGGCCGGAGTTCCTCGTTCCTAGGCACATAGAAATAAGAGGGACTGCTGGGCTGAAGCTCAAGCCAATCCATTGAGGCAATATCTGACTCGACAAGTGTGTAGTATTTGGTTCCTTGCTGCGGATTAGGCCAATTACCACGAAGTCCCCATAAGTCGGCATAGTGAATAATAGCTGGGCTGGTCTTTCCCGGCTCTTTAACAAACAATCCGATAGCCACGCCCTGCCGGATGTCGAATACATTCTCGTCCTTGATGCTTTCAGGTGCTTCTTCTCCTCGCCTCGAACCGCCATGAAGATTGAGAATGTAGATATCAGTAAAGGTATTCATCAGGGACTGGCGCATGCCTCTAAAGGTGGGGTTGTCCAGGTAAGCATGATTGGTGATAAAGCCTAAGACTCCTTGCCCTGTCTTCTCAATCCGCCACTGCCCGAAGCGGATAAATTTGACATAGTCATCCTGAAGCCAGTGTTTACGCTCGCTTAACGGCTTGCCATCCACAACTTTATAATTCTCTATCAGTTTACCAATCCAGGTGAGCTCCTTTCGCTTCTTGTGTGTCTTAGAGTCGATAACCTCTCGGACACTGGCATTAGCTGATATGCCTTGATACGGTGGATTACCCAGCACCACCATTATCGGCTTGTCCTTCTTGATTTCGGCGGCAGCATTGGCTTCCTCCACGATGTATTCATTAAAGCCAGCCAGCACCTCGGGTTTCGTAAATGCCTCCTCCAAAGTATTGGTAAGATAAATTCCCAGTCGTTGTTCCTTTTCAAATTGGTAGCCTGTTTCTTTCAGAAGTAATCCCAGTTTCAAGTGAGCCATAGTATAAGGAGCCATCAATAGCTCAAAACCAAATATGCGCGGCAAGAGCTTTTCGGCTACATAGTTATTCCAGAGGCCCATCTGTCCCTGACTCACCAAGGCATCATAGCTTTCATTTATTACCATATAGAGAAAAGTAGCAGTTCCTACAGCGGGGTCCAAGATGAGCACACTGGGGTCTGCCAATCCCTGAGGCTTATCAAAATGCGTCTTGAGTATGTGATCAATGGAACGCACGATATAGGAAACCACTGGCTCCGGGGTGTAATAGACACCACGCATCTCCCGCAATTTAGGGTCATGGGCAGCGAGGAAAGTTTCATAGAAATGCACCACAGGGTCTTCTTTAGCAGTGCGTTTGCCAAAATCCCTGAGGACTGCCTCCATATCAGCCTGGGCAAGTAGCTGTGCCAGGTCATCTACCAGCCAGGCAATGCGGTCGTCCAAATCGGGTCCGGCAATATGGTTAAAGAGCTTTCTTAGAAATGGATTGGTCTTGGGCAAAAGGTAGGCAGCGTTCTGGCGAGTGAGACCTTGTCCTGCGGGTTGATTACAACGGGCGGCAAAGAGCCCATAAGCGATAGTCTGAGCATACATATCAGCAAATTGCCTAGGGGAGAGGTCAGGTATAAGATTATCCCCAAAAGCTACAAATTGCGTGTGGAGCGAACTACTTTCAGGCTCTTTTTCAAAAGCAGCTATTATAAGGTCACGAATCATGTGAGCCAGGCGAGCCATGCGTTGGGCTAATTCCTTTGGTGCGCCTACAGGCTCAGCCTGATGTAAGAGGAAATCATCAAGGAGCCAGGTAACGGCCTCTATTCCTGCTTTGTCACGCTTTATCTTGCCATCCTTGGTTGGTGTGCCGAGGCGAGCCATGAGGCGTCGTTCACCGCCCACATACCAGCGGAATTCCAGATAATCGGTCAGAACGAGATTAGTAAGCGAATCTCGATAGCGCTGGAGCTGCTCAGAGCGTTCGGCCTCATCCAGGCTTTTACCCACGTCTTTAACTTCAACATAGCCGGTGGTTGTCGAACCTCTGGTAACGACAAAATCCGGTGCACCACACTCTATACGCCGAGGCTCGTTGGTGGCCACTATGCCATCTCCCAAAGATTCGAGCAGTGCTTTAAGTGCTGAACGATGGGTATGCTCAGTGGCGTTGCCTTGGGACAATTCATTCTCGATGGTGCGGAGGTATGTATTGAACGCTTTTAAGCTATCACTCATTATCAACCTACTGGAACATAATCGCCGACCCACCTTACTTGGGGTAACTCACCCTTGACCGCCTGGTAAAACTTAGCCTTTCTAATCCCAAGGCGATGTCCTCCAAATATCTGCCGGAATCAGGACCTTATCCTTCTTGCCTACGGTAACAGGGTCCTTGACCATATAGCTTTTGGGGTTTTCAGGTATAGAGGAGACGACACAGAGATAAAAGGAATCTTTATTAGCATCCGCTGCTCTGGTCTCATTACGATCTAACTCAATATCTTCGTCTTTGGTTTTTCCTTTAACTTCTATGCGCATCAATTCACCACTCTTAGCCTCTGCCTCTATATCATAGCCATAATTCAGTTTATCCACAGGGGTTACCTGTCTGCATGCACTTCTTAGCTTTTCTAAGGTGTAGTTCATGGCAAAGTTCTCAACGCCATTGTCTGGGCTCTCCTTTACACCACCTGCCCTGAGAAATTGACGCCACGCCCTGAATTGATCTTGATTGGTTACTCCCGCCAGATAAGATGGGCTAACAAAATTAAGCCCCGGCACATATTTTTGGTGGGTCTCCCAGTCTTGCTCTGGATGAAATTCTTTAGGGAAAAGCGCCTCCTTCGCTGCTCTTACATCTCCCTGCTTGGTAAGAACCCAGAATTCTGAACCTCTGGGAATGTCCTCACCGAGAATCTGCTGGCAATAGGTTGTATATTTCACCAAGTCATCTGGTAATGGTTTTTCAGTTGTGATTAGAATTTTAGGCAGCAAAGTTTCCTTGCAAATGGCGGTGCTATCCAAAAGCTGCACACCGGTTAATCCAAGCAAGAATCCTCTAAGCGTCTTCTGCTCCTCGTCGTTCTTCGCGCCCCTCAAAATATCAGGGTGCACTATAACTTTGGATTGCTCCGATAATTCAGCTAAGTCCTTGAGTAGTGGGTCTGATAATTGAAAATCGGGGAGCCAAGCGTTTCTACCCTCAACAAGGTTACCATCTGCTGTTAGGATTATCTTGTGATACCAGTAACCCTCTTGGTACCTGCTTTTGCCAGAACCAATCCACCGGCGGTGGGCATTCAGCCACAAATATAGGTTTCGAAACCACTCTGTGGCAGTGGGCTCCTTGGACTTTTCGTTAAGAAAGTCCTCGTTACTTAGCAAGTCCTCCTTATCTACGCTACGGAATGAAATTGACTGGGATTCTTTGACTCGGGGATCAACGAACTTCAAGCTAGGTCGACCTCCCAAAACAATGGGGACATCTTTCCTGTTCAAAATGCCCATGCTCACAAGGTCTTTAATAGCTTCCTCACTCTCAGAAAGCTTCACTACCTCGCTGGGTTTTGCGTTATCTCCATCGATGGTGGGCACGGAATCCCCCTCCCATAAGAATTTCTCTATAGGCTCAATAAGCTTAGGCCCAAATAGCTTCTCGTAGGACTCAAGCCCCCTAGATTTAGTGAATTCAAATGCTGGTAAATATTGATATCTCCAACTCCCGTGCCTCCTAAAATGCTTTATGGCTTCCCTACACAGGTCAGCCACTTGCTCCACCAGCCACTGATTCCAGCTTGCCTCATAGTTGATAGCCTCTCGTCCAGGCTGGACGAGGAAGTCAGCCTGCATTGGGAATTTCGCGCCGCTTTTTGCCTCACCCAATGGCAAAAAGGAATAGACGCCACCGTACATTGCTCCTGCCTGAACCGGAGACAAATTCCCTTCATCATCCATCGCAAAAGCTATGGCTATTTCTCTCTGAGTTACATTGGCCCTATATTCCTGTGTGAGCCTATCCTGTTTTACCCAGTCTGGTATGTCTTTCAAGGTGCGACGGAAAAACTTAAATCTTTGCTGCCGGCCATCTTGCTTTAGAGTCGTAATACCTTCTTCACTTTCCCCGGCATTCTCTAGAACCCAAGTTTGCCCAGAGACCTCATCGGTTACCTCTATCTTTCTTAGCCACCGAAGGAAGAGATACAGTTGGGTGTTGAGGTTCTTTATCTCTTCAAGCAAGATTGGGTAATATGATTCTTCCCTGAAGGGGGTGATGAATGCTGTCTTATCAGAATCAATAGCCTCCGATGGTTCATCAATCCAGATTGGCAAAACATGCCAGGGAACATTGCTTGGGGCACCCCACTCCTTATAATTTCTATCAAATTTGAAGTGAAAGCCACCAGAGTATACCTCGGGACAATCAGTGACCTTGAAGACCGATTTGAACCCAATGCCCAGATAACCAAGGGTCCCTCTTTCAGGCTTCTTAGATGACCTGATGCCACAGAGGGCGTTCACATCTTCCTCAGTGAAAGGGCAGCCATTGTGTGTCACCATAACTCTATGGTTGTTGACTCTTATCTGGAAAATACCTTTAGTATTCAGCTCTAGGCCAGCATCCTCGGCATTTTGGATTAGTTCGAGAATGAAGCCAGAACTCCTAGTAAACACTACTTGAGAAATCAGCTTCAGGCTATTGATATAGTCATCCCATATGCGAGTTCCCTTGCATGCTTCTATTTTGTTTTGGATACCATTAATAATCGCCTTTGCTTGGTCAGGGCTTACCATCATTATAACCTCCTTGGAATTGAATCAAGTAGTAGCTTACACCCATCTCCAAATCCGCTTGGCTACCAACCACAGGCCTTCTCCGATGGATTTGCATCTAGCCACCGTTCAAATTCTTGCCTTGTTTTGTCTCCCTTCTGACCATTATGCTTAATGCAAGCCACTCGCTGGTTGCGGAGGTCGTCCACACCACCTCGGGAAAGGGGCACAGCGTGTTCTATCTGCCATGTCATGCCATAGTCGCTGAGTAGTACTTTCTTTCTGTCACCGTAAACGCATCTGCCATCGCATTTGTGCCAGACCGCTAAGATTTGTTCATTCGTATAAGCCATTTCTACCTCCTATGATATGAATATCTAAGCTTTCCCTATTCTGAATACCTTTGTGCCACAAACAGGGCAAATACCTTGAACTGCTGGTCTGTTATTTTTGAGTGTAATTTGCTTAGGATTCCTTATTTCTACCTTCTTTCTACACTTCATACAATAAGCTGTTGCCATAATATCCTCCTACTTTGACTCTCCAAATCCGCTGCCTGGGCTAGCACTTTCTCTATTTGGTCACTTCTATTCTAAACTTGGTATTGCTTTTCTGCGCTGCATGCTTCCTAAAGGTAGCTTGCTGATCTTTATCGCTTTTTAGTGTCTCTGGCGTTTCAACCTCGACAATCTCACGCCTTCTGCCCTTCACGGCCTCTATGTCTGGTATTCTCCCGTATTTGCCAATCGGTGCAGGTCGGTCAAAACCAGGCAAATCTGCCTTCACTTCGAATCCTTGTTTTTTGTATTGCTGAGCAACTGCTTTAACCTTCTTATCGTGTTTCGTTTGCTGAATGGGGTTTCTCCTTGCCATGCCTATACCTCCTGCTTTATTTCTCAAATATGCCCTACTGCTACATTTTTAAAGCATCCGCTGGAATCGGGGTGTCCACCTTTTTCAGTTAGTCGATGCTATAGCGCCTTACTAAGGTGGTTACTAAGACTCTGCCTTCGGGGTCATTAAGGGCATTGGCGATAGCCTTTTGGATTTGCTTTGACCTCTCACCGTGGACTAAGTGATTTAGATTTCCTTTGGGAGCTCCTGCTCCTCTTCGCCTACCACCTTTTGGCATGAGAACATTCAATCATAGATGAGGGCGGTTGTCAATGGGCTTTTGCAGTCAGGTGTGGACCTACCGAACTGTGTCTTAGCTATTCGCTTCTTCAAGCAGCCATGCAACAGATACCTTGAGAGCTTTAGCCAGGGCGACTACCTCAAAATCGGAAACTGGGCGAGTCCCTTGCTCAATCTTGGAGATAGTTGATTGGTCAACTTTAAGGCCTAATACTTGCAATCTTGCTACCAGGTCTTTTTGAGTTATAGGTGGCTTTGCTTGCTTTCTTGCCTCTCGGACATGGTGCTCTGTTGGCTTTCACTGTGTAGAGTATCGATATCGAGCTAAGGTTGACCGCCTAGACACTCATAATAACTGTCTTTAGCCTTAAAAGCCGCTCAACTTCGCTATTTCACAGCTCTTGCAGAGCTTTCTCGAGGTCCCAAACCTTTACGCCAAGGTTTCTCGCCTCCTCAGTTCGTCCCCAATTTGTGAATTTCTCTTCTCCAGTGATAATAACTTTGTCTGAGGTGGTAACTGCTAGTTGAACAAATTTTTCGTCATTTGGATCAAAAAATCTTGGAAGCTGCATTCTTCTCTTATTCCTCCAACCGAACTTGCCTGAGGCGTTCATAGCCGCATACCATATTCGAGTCACGGGAGTGGCCCAGAGATATCTGTTCCACTCCCCGAGGATTTGACTTTCTGGTTCCCCTAAATCTAAGAGAACTATATGACAGTGATGATAAATTTTTTGAAGGAGATATTGAGCTTTCGAAATCTCCTCCACCTCCTCCCCTTTTTCAGAAGTAGCCTTCGCAATCACCCACGTATCTAAAACGAGGGATCTCTTATTTCCCGGCACTGGCTTCACCTTTGAGCTTTGCAGAAATTGCCTCTGTTTGTTTTAGAGCATCAGTGAACTCAACCTGGAAGAATCCGGGAAATGGCTCTTTTTCCTTAAACCTTCCCATCTCGTCAAGCTTTAGCTCTTTTACTCGGGTGCCTTCCTTCCCTTTCTCGAAGTAAAAAATTGCCACATCCTCGCAAGAAATCTCACCTTCAGCTATGCGGCGTTGGAGTCGTAAAGGGAGATGCTCTGAATGGGTTTCGACAATGAGTTGCTTACCCAGCTTAGTGCTATCAATAAAGAGATCAGCAACCTCGGCCTGCATTGCTGGATGAAGGTGAACTTCAGGTTGCTCAATGAAGATTATCGCCTTCTCTCTCCTCACTCCATCCCTTACGGGAGTATAAAAACACTGGGTTATCACTGGTAAAAGCTGGTTTATTCCAAAGCCCATGTCAGTTATTCTGGCCCTAAGGTCTAAGTCACCATCGTGGAGATTCAAGGAATACTCATTCTGGCGCTCCAATTTTGGAATGACCTCGTCCTTAAAGCCAAACCTAGAAACCCATTCCACAATTTTATTCATGGTTTTCATATACTCGTCCATATCTCGAATGTATGCCAAGACATCGAGGGTCTGAGAGCCATGAAAACCAACGGTTTGTGGGAGTGTAGAGGAAATCTTCTTTTGGGGAGCGCCTATGGACCTCGGGGTTTTCAACCAAAAAAAGTTGCTCGGTTCCTCGTTTACTAGATTCAGAACTTCATTCCATTTCTCGGCTTCCTTACCACTCCCACTGCTGATCAGTGGTATCAACCCTGGCAGATGGACGTTTTGCACAACTCCCTTTAATTCATCGGAGATAAAAATATTTTCTTTCAGTAACTCGTCATATCCAAGAATAGCTTTACCCCGCCCGTCAAATACTTTTGAGGATATGCGATATAGCGAGTTGTGCTTCGCACTCTCATCCACAGGAATTCGGAGCCTTAAAGTCAGTGCAGAAAAATCGAAGTGTGAGAAAGAGGACTCCTCTATAATCTTTGAAAGCCTTTGCTTCTCTTGCTCATCGAATGCTAAAGAGATGGAAAAGTCGAAGATGCACTTTCTCTCCTTTTTGAAGGCAAAGTCTTCAAGTTTTGAAAGGTCGGCATATTTTCCGCTGAGGGACAGATCTGCGGCGGATTTCCTTTGGAACTTTTGCAAGAAGAAGGCTAGTGCAAGCAGGACAGAAGTCTTGCCTGAATTATTAGGCCCTATGAAAATGTTCAGTTTCTTAAAATCAAAGTTTGCCTCTTCTTTTATCGATTTAAAATTGGCAAGTTTAAAATTCGAGAGCATCCTTTCGCCTCCTACATTTAGACTTTTGGTTTCGTTTAGTGTTAGCTTCTAACCACCTCTAAAAACTTCAGGTTTCCTCATGGATGTATTTTACCCCATATTGAGAGATTAACCAATGTGGTTTGGAAGGGGTCTTTAGCTAGTTGGTTACTTTTTCAAGCAGCCAAAGCTTTGTGCCAAAGGTGTCTATCTTCATTTTTGCTCTTCAAATAAGAATAGCTCTGGCAAAGTAACCTCTAAAGCTCCTGCTATTGCTGCGATATTCTTTAATGATGGATTACGTAAT